>JANOCL010000056.1:0-15449 GCA_031412135.1 Variovorax sp.
GCGCGCATTCCGGAAGACCGGCATTCGGTCGGCATCGTCGGCGACCTGCCGGTCTGGGAGAACGCGGTGTCCGAAAGGCTGCGCAGCGGCGCGTTCTCGCGCTGGTCGTGGGTGCGGCGCGGCGCGGCGCGGGCGCATGCGCGGCGCATCGAAAAGGCTTTCGACGTGCGTGGCGCCGGGCTCGACTCTCCTGCGCGTGCGCTTTCCGGCGGCAACATGCAGAAGTTGATTCTGGGGCGCGCACTGCTCGCGCCGGATGCAGCCGGCGGGCGCGGAAAGACGCCGCGCCTGATCGTCGCGCACCAGCCCGCCTGGGGCCTCGACATCGGCGCCGTCGCCTATGTGCACCGGCAACTCATGGCGGCGCGCGATGCGGGCGCGGCCGTGCTGCTGATCTCCGACGACCTCGACGAGGTGCTTGCGCTGGGCGACCGGGTCGCCGTCATGCATGCCGGCGGACTCGGCGAGCCCCGGCCCGCTTCCGCATGGACCCGCGAAGCGATCGGACTTGCGATGGCGGGGTCTTGATTTGAGGCTCGAACGCCGCCACGGGACTTCGCGCGCAGCATTGGTGCTCGCGCCGGTGGGCGCGGTCGCTTTCACCCTGCTGGTGAGCGCCTTGCTCGTGCTCTGGGCCGGTGCACCGGTTGGCCGCACCTATGCGCTGTTGCTGCAGGGCGGATTCGGGTCGGTGTTCGCCTGGAGCGAGACGCTGACGCGTGCCATTCCATTGATCCTGACCGGCCTGGCCGCCACCGTGGCGTTCAAGGCAAGGCTCTTCAACATCGGCGCCGAAGGCCAGCTCTATGCGGGTGCGCTCGCGGCGGTCGCGGTCGGTGGGCTGCATGGCGGCACCGGCATCGAGCTGGCGCCCTGGCTGCTGTTTCCGCTGATGATGCTGGCTGCCGCCTGCGCCGGCGCGGCACTGCTGCTCGGCCCGGCGCTGATGAAGAACAAGCTCGGTGTCGACGAGGTCGTGACGACGCTCCTCATCAACTTCATCGTCCTGCTCGGCGTGTCGGCCATGCTCGACGGACCGATGAAGGACCCCACCGCAATGGGCTGGCCGCAGAGCGTATCGCTCAAACCCGAACTGGAACTCGGCAAGCTGATCGCGCAGACCCGCGTGCACACCGGCCTGCTGTGGGCCGGTGTGCTCGCGGTCTTCGTGTGGCTGCTGTTCGGGTACACGGTGATCGGATTCGACATCCGCGCGGTAGGCGCCAACGCACGCGCTGCGGCTTTTGCCGGCGTGCCGGTCACGCGCACCGTGGTGCTGGTGGCGCTGCTCTCGGGCGCGCTGGCCGGGCTGGCCGGCGCGATCGAAGTCGCGGGCCGCACCAGCTACGTCACCCTGGACATGTCGCCCGGCTATGGCTACAGCGGCATCGTGATCGCGATGCTGGCGGGGCTGCATCCGCTGGGCGTTCTCGCGGCTGGCGTGTTCGTCGCGGGCGTGCTGGTCGGTGCCGATACGATGAGCCGCGCCGTGGGGGTGCCGACCTACATCGCCGATGTGATCGTCGCTGCATCGCTGATCGCTGTACTCGTCGCAACTTTGTTCACCCAGTACAGGCTGCGATGGAAATAGTCGACCTTATTTCCAACGCCTCGTTCTGGGTCGCGGTCCTGCGCATCGCCACACCGCTGATCTTCGGCACGCTCGGCGTGCTGCTGTGCGAACGCGCCGGCGTGCTGAACCTCGGCATCGAAGGCATCATGGTCGCGGGCGCCTTCACCGGATGGCTCGCGGTGTATGCCGGCGCACCGCTGTGGGCAGGCGTCGGCGTCGCGGCGCTCACCGGCGCGGCGTTCGGCCTTCTGCATGCCCTGCTCACGGTCGGGCTCGCGCTGTCGCAGCATGTGTCGGGCCTCGGGATCACGCTGCTGGCGACGGCCCTGAGCTACTACGGCTATCGCGTCACTTTCCCGAAGGTCAGCACGCCGCCGACCATCGCGCCTTTTGCGCCGATGGAATGGTTGCAGCTCCCGGTACTTGCCGCGCAGACGCCGCTCACGCTGCTCGCGCTGCTGCTGGTACCGGTGGTGGGATACATCGTGTACCGCACGCCGCTCGGGCTGGCGCTGCGCATGGTCGGAGAGAACCCGCAGGCGGCCGAAGGACAGGGCGTATCGGTCGCAGCCACGCGCACCGGCGCGATCGTCGCGGGCTCGGCGCTGATGGGCGTTGCCGGCGCTTTCCTTACGTTGTCGGCCTTCAATGCCTTCTTCTTCAACATGGTCAACGGCCGCGGCTGGATCTGCGTGGCGCTGGTGGTGTTCGCCTCCTGGCGGCCCGGCAAGGCCCTGATCGGCGCATTGCTGTTCGCGTTTTTCGACGCGCTGCAACTGCGGCTGCAACAATCCGGCGATGCGGTGCTGCCCTACCAGCTGTACCTGATGCTGCCCTATGTGCTGTCGATCGTCGCGCTGGTGCTGGTGGCGCGCAAGGCCAGCTATCCGCAAGCCCTGATGAAGCCCTATCGCAAAGGCGAACGCTAGCCATGCTCGATCTCCTCATTCAAGACGCCACCCTTCCAGACGGCCGCACCGGCATGTCGATCGCCGTGCAGGACGGCCGCATCGCCGAAATCGCCGCCGGGCTCGATGCGCCGACGCATGAAAAACTCGACGCGGAAGGCCTGCTGGTCGCGCCGCATTTCGTCGATCCGCACTTCCACATGGATGCCACGCTGAGCTATGGCATGCCGCGCATCAACGAGAGCGGCACCCTGCTCGAAGGCATTGCGCTGTGGGGCGAGCTCAAGCCGCTGCTGAAGGCTGAGGCGCTGATCGAGCGCGCACTGGCCTATTGCGACTGGGCGGTGGCCAAGGGCCTGCTGGCGGTCCGCAGCCATGTCGACACCAGCGACCCGAGCCTGCTCGCGGTCGATGCGCTGCTGGAGGTGAAGCGCCGCGTCGCACCGTACCTGGACTTGCAGTTGGTCGCTTTCCCGCAGGACGGCGCGTTGCGCTCGACCGGCGGCATCGACAACATGAAGCGTGCGCTCGACAAGGGCGTCGACGTGGTCGGCGGCATTCCGCACTTCGAACGCACCATGGCCGACGGCGCCGCCAGCGTGAAGCTGCTGTGCGAACTGGCGGCTTCGCGGGGCTTGCCGGTCGACATGCATTGCGACGAGTCGGACGACCCGCTTTCCCGCCACATCGAAACGCTGGCCTTTGAAACGCAGCGTCTGGGCCTGCAAGGCCGCGTGACGGGCTCGCACTGCACGTCGATGCATTCGATGGACAACTACTACGTGAGCAAGCTGCTGCCGCTGATCGCGGAATCGGGCGTCGGCGTGATTGCCAACCCGCTGATCAACATCACGCTGCAGGGCCGCCACGACACGTACCCCAGGCGCCGCGGCATGACGCGCGTGCCCGAACTCATGGCGCATGGCGTGAACGTCGCCTTCGGCCACGACTGCGTGATGGACCCCTGGTATGGAATGGGCTCGGCCGACATGCTGGAGGTGGCGCACATGGGCCTGCATGTGGCGCAGATGACCGGGCAGTCCGGCATGCGGCAATGCTTCGACGCGGTGACCGTCAACGCCGCCCGCGTGCTGCAGCTTCAAGGCTACGGCCTTCAGGCGGGGTGCGATGCGAGCTTCGTGCTGCTGCAGGCGCGCGATCCGGTCGAAGCGATCCGGCTGCGCGCGACGCGGCTCAAGGTGTATCGCAAGGGGCGCCTCCTGGCCGAAACGCCGGCGGCCAGGGCCTGCCTGCATCTGGCGGACCGGCCGGCTGCGACAGCCTGGATGCAGCCGAAGAACTGAGGCGTTCGCGCCGGCTCATGCGCCCGGCGCAATCGCCTCGGCGTATTCGTACAGCGCGCCGAGGATCTCTTCGGCGCGCTCGTCGGCCGTCTCGGCAAGGCTGTCGATTTCGTCGGAGAGTTGCGCAATGGTTCGCGCACCGCTCTCGCCTTCGAGCAGCCGCGCTGCGCGGTGCGTCTCCCAGCGCTCGGCCTCGGCTTCATCGAGCGTTTCGGGAAAGTTGCGCGCCCTGAAGCGAAAGACGAGTTCTTCGAGACGAGGGTCGTCGAAGCCGGTGCGCGCGCGCGCGAGTTCGACCGACGACAGGCTGCGCAGTTGGTTCAGCCGGCGCCGGTCGGCATTGCCGACGAAGCCGCCATAGAGATCCTCGTCGACATCGGGCGCGGCTTCGCGTGGCCGCTCGTACACCTGGGGCCAGATGGCACTCATGTCGGGCAGGGCGCGGGCGATCTCGGCGTTGCGCATCGCTGCATCGAGGTCGATGCTCCAGCGCGCAGCCATGGCCGGTGTCAGCGTCTTCAGGTTGCCGACCACCATCGGCGACTTGTTCAGGTGAATGCCCTTTACCGGCAGCCGCTGCATGCCCTCGGGCAGCTCCGCGGTGCGCGTGAACAGGCGCAGCCGAAGCGTTTGCACATCGAGATCGCGCAGCTCGCCGGGGTCGTGCGCCAGGTCCCAGGCTATCAGCTCGTTCTTGTTGGTCGGATGGCTGGCCAGCGGCCACATCACGCCGAGGCAGCCGCGCTCGGCGGGGAACATGCCCGAGACATGCAGGAAGGGTCGCGCCGTCTCGCGGGTTGCCGGCAGGCCCAGCTCGCCCGCGACGCGATCCTTCCTGCGCAGCCCGAGCGCAAAGTCGAACAGCTTGGGCTGCTTGTCCCGCATGAGCCTCGCCAGGGCGATGGTGGCGCGCACATCCGACAAGGCATCGTGCGCCGACTCGTGCAGGAGCCCGTTGGCACGCGCCAGGTCTGCGAGCTTGAAGCTCTGCGTGCCATCGGGTTTTTTCGGCCACTCGATGCCGTCGGGCCGCAGCGCATAGGCGAGCCGCATGACGTCGAGCAGGTCCCAGCGGCCGCACTCGTTCTGCCATTCGCGTGCATAGGGATCGATCAGGCTGCGCCAGAACAGGAAGCGCGTGACCTCGTCGTCGAAACGGATGGTGTTGTAACCGACGCCGATGGTGCCGGGCTGCGAGAACGCATGCTCGATCTGCGCCGCGAATTCATGCTCGGGCACACCGCGTTCAAGGCAAACCTGCGGCGTGATGCCGGTGATGAGGCACGCTTCTGGGCTCGGCAGGTAGTCGGGCGCGGGCTTGCAGTAAAGCATCAACGGATCGCCGATCTCGTTGAGCTCGGCATCGGTGCGGACGGCGGCGAACTGCGACGGCCGGTCGCGCCGAGGCACGGCGCCGAAGGTTTCGTAGTCGTGCCAGAGGAAGGTATGGGACATCGGTCAGAGCAAAGGTGAAAAAAGCCGCGCCACCGCCTCGCCAAGGCGTGGCCAGAACTTGCGCTTGCGGTTTGCGCGAACGGCGGCCGCGCTGTGCAGGTCTGTTTCGAACTGCGCCGCCAGTGGCTCGGCAAGCGCCGGACCGTACACCACCGCACAAACCTCGAAGTTCAGCCGGAAGCTGCGGTTGTCGAAGTTGGGCGTGCCGATGATGGCGCAGTTGTCGTCGATCACGAGCGTCTTGGAGTGCAGCATGCGCGCCTTGTACTCCCACACCTTCACGCCCGCGGCGATGAGGTCGTCGTAGTACGAGCGGGCTGCCGCGCTGACGACGATCGAGTCGCTGCGCCGCGGCACCAGCAACCGCACGTCGACGCCGCGCAGTGCCGCGCTGGTCAGCGCGAGCAAGGCGGGCTCGGTCGGAACGAAGTACGGCGTGGTGAGCCAGGCGCGATGGGTCGACGCATGAATGGCGGCGACATGCATGCGATGGATGGCCTCGAGCGGTGCGTCAGGGCCGCTGGTGACGATCTGGACCGGTATTTCGCCAGGCTCGACCTGCGGCAGCAGTTGGTCGAGCGACGGATGCATGCTGCGCATGTTTTCGCCGGTCGCGTAGGTCCAGTCTTCGAGAAAGGTGGTCTGGAGCCAGCGTACGGCGCTGCCGTCGATGCGCAGATGGACATCGTGATAGGCGTCCGGCCGGGTGCGCCGGTCTTCCTCGTCCGTGATGTTGACGCCGCCGGTGAAGCCGACCCGCCCGTCGCACACAACGATCTTGCGGTGCGTTCGGTAGTTGGTTACCGGCCGCAGGCGGCGGCCGATGCGTGTGTCGTGGAAGAGCGCCACATGAATGCCCGCCGCTTTCATGGGTGCCATGAACTTGCGGCCGATGCGCTTGGAGCCGAGCGCGTCGAGCAACAGGCGCACGGTCACGCCCTCTCGCGCCCGCTCGATCAGCAGGTCGCGCAAAGCCGTGCCGATGGTGTCGGGCTCGAAGATGTAGTACTCGAGATGAACATGATGGCGCGCCTCGCGCACGGCCTCGAAAATCGCGTCATAGGTACGCGCTCCGCCCGAGAGCAGCTCGGTGCGGCTGGCGCTCGACACCGGCAGGCCGCACGCGGCCGCCCCGAGCAGCGCCATCCCGCGCAGCGCCGGCGGCGCCTTGGCAGCGGCGGCGCTCAGGAGCGAAACGTCGGCCTGCAGGTGAGCGGCGGCGCGGCTGCGCAGGCGCTTCAGGCGCTGCTTCCTCAAACGCTGCGGGCCCAGGAAGTAGTAGATGACGAAGCCGGCGAAAGGCAGCAGCGCGAGCGAAAGAATCCAACTCATCGTCGAGACCGGCGCGCGCTTCTGCATGACGATCCAGACGGAAAGCACCGCGATATAGCCGCTCCACGCCAGGGAGAGGCCGGTTTGCCATTCGTGGCTGAGCTCGGGGACGATCAAGAGGAATGCGCGTGACAAAGAAAAAAGGCCGGGAGCGTGATGCTACCGGCCTCTGGTGTGGTGGACGCAGCCACCGTTTCAATGAACGAGATCAGCCCGTTGCAGCTTCTTCCGCCTCGGGCTTGGCGCGGCCTTCCTTCTTGCTCGGCGGCTGGATGTCGAGCTGTACCTCGTCCTTGTCGTCGAGATCGACGGTAAGGCGGCCACCGTCCTGCAGGCGACCGAACAGCAGCTCGTCGGCCAGTGCCCGGCGAATCGTGTCCTGAATAAGCCGCTGCATCGGACGTGCACCCATGAGCGGATCGAAGCCCTTCTTGGCGAGGTGCTTGCGCAGCACGTCGGTGAAGGTGACGTCGACCTTCTTCTCGGCCAACTGGGTTTCGAGTTGCAGCAGAAACTTGTCGACCACGCGCAGGATGATCTGCTCGTCGAGCGCCTTGAAGCTCACGGTCGCGTCCAGCCGGTTGCGGAACTCCGGCGTGAACAGCCGCTTGATGTCGGCCATTTCATCGCCGGCCTGGCGCGGGTTGGTGAAGCCGATGGTCGCCTTGTTCATCGTCTCGGCACCCGCATTGGTCGTCATGACGATGATGACGTTGCGGAAGTCGGCCTTGCGCCCGTTGTTGTCGGTCAGGGTGCCGTGGTCCATCACTTGCAGCAGCACGTTGAAAATGTCCGGGTGCGCCTTTTCGATTTCGTCGAGCAGGAGCACCGAGTGCGGCTTCTTCGTGACGGCTTCGGTCAACAGGCCGCCCTGGTCGAAACCGACGTAGCCCGGGGGCGCGCCGATCAGGCGGCTCACGGCGTGGCGCTCCATGTACTCCGACATGTCGAAGCGGATCAACTCGATCCCCATGATGTAGGCGAGCTGTTTTGCCGCTTCGGTCTTGCCGACGCCGGTGGGCCCGCTGAACAGGAACGAGCCGATCGGCTTGTCCTCGCGGCCCAGGCCCGAACGCGCCATCTTGACCGCGGAGGCGAGCACTTCGAGCGCCTTGTCCTGACCGAACACAACGCTCTTCAGATCCCGCTCGATCGTCTGCAGCTTGCCGCGATCGTCGTTCGACACGTTGGCCGGGGGAATGCGCGCGATCTTGGCGACGATCTCCTCGACCTCGGCCTTGGTGATGGTCTTCTTGCGCTTGTTCGCCGGCAGGATGCGCTGGGCGGCGCCCGCCTCGTCGATCACGTCGATCGCCTTGTCGGGCAGATGGCGGTCGTTGATGTACTTGGCGCTCAACTCGGCAGCAGCCTGCAGTGCCGCCACGCCGTACTTCACCCCGTGGTGCTCTTCGAAGCGAGACTTGAGCCCCTTCAGGATGTCGACCGTCTCCTGCACGGTCGGCTCGACCACGTCGACCTTCTGAAAACGACGCGACAGGGCCGCGTCTTTTTCGAAGATGCCGCGGTATTCGGTGAAGGTGGTGGCGCCGATGCACTTCAGCTGGCCGCTGGAGAGCGCCGGCTTGAGCAGGTTGGACGCATCGAGCGTGCCGCCCGACGCCGCACCCGCACCGATAAGCGTGTGGATTTCGTCGATGAACAAAATGGCATTCGGCTTGTCCTTGAGCGACTTCAACACGCCCTTCAGGCGCTGCTCGAAATCGCCGCGGTACTTGGTGCCTGCCAGCAGCGCGCCCATGTCCAGCGAATAGACGTGCGACTCGGCCAGGATCTCGGGCACCTCGTTCTGCGTGATGCGCCAGGCCAGCCCTTCTGCGATGGCGGTCTTGCCGACGCCGGCCTCACCCACCAGCAGCGGGTTGTTCTTGCGCCGGCGGCACAAGATCTGGATGACGCGCTCGACCTCGTACTCGCGGCCGATCAGCGGATCGATCTTGCCTTCCTTGGCGAGCTGGTTCAGGTTCTGCGTGAACTGTTCCAGCGGCGAGGATTTCTCGTTCTTTTCGCTGCCGCCCTCCTCGCCTTCGCCTGAAGACGATTCGCTGCTGCCCTTGGCAGCCTCCGGCGGATCGCTCTTCTTGATGCCGTGGGCGATGAAGTTCACCACGTCGAGGCGGGTGACGCCTTGTTGATGCAGGTAGTAGACCGCGTGTGAATCTTTTTCACCGAAGATGGCGACCAGCACGTTGGCGCCGGTCACTTCCTTCTTGCCGTTGCCAGTGGACTGCACATGCATGATGGCGCGCTGGATGACGCGCTGGAAGCCCAGCGTCGGCTGGGTGTCCACATCGTCGGTACCTGCCACCTGCGGGGTGTTGTCCTTGATGAAATTGGTGAGCGACGCCCGCAGGTCGTCGACGTTGGCCGAGCAGGCGCGCAGCACCTCTGCGGCGCTCGGGTTGTCCAGCAAAGCGAGCAGCAAGTGCTCGACGGTGATGAACTCGTGGCGCTGCTGCCTGGCTTCGACAAAAGCCATGTGCAAGCTGACTTCCAGTTCCTGGGCAATCATGTGATTTCCTTTTGCCTTGCTGTAAATAGATTCTCAGATGGGTTGGAGCGCCGTTTATTCAACCGGTTCACTGACGCACTGCAACGGATGCCCGGCCTGGTGGGCCGCCTCCATCACCTGATTGACCTTGGTGGCCGCCATGTCGCGAGAGTAGACCCCGCAAATGCCGCGGCCGTCCAGATGGATCTTGAGCATGATCTGGGTGGCGGTCTCCCGATCTTTGTTGAAGTATTCCTGGATCACGACAATCACGAACTCCATCGGCGTGTAATCGTCATTGAGCATCACCACCTGATACATCTGCGGCGGCGCGGTCTTTTGAGGACGTCGCTCCATCACGACCGCATCGCCGTCTTCGCGACGCGGCTTCACAGCCGGTGGCGTCGGGACCGTCGAGGGGATTTTGGTAGCCATGAATTTCATTTTATCGAGCCCTGCCCGCCGCAATCGGCCGCAGTTGCACAACTGGTGCCGGCTTTGTGACATTCAAGACGAATGGTGCGGGTCGGCACCGCAGGCACATGCAAGGGACGTGCCCCCTTTATTCCATAAAAGAAGCCCCGGCGCCTTGCGGCACCGGGGCTGTCCCCGCTTGCGGTGTCGATCACGCGCCAGCGGCAGCAATCACATGTGGTCGATCATCACCTGACCGAAGCCCGAACAGCTCACCTGCGTCGCCCCGTCCATCAGCCGGGCGAAGTCGTAGGTGACCTTCTTGCTCGCGATCGACTTCTTCATCGAACTGATGATCAGGTCGGCGGCTTCGGTCCAGCCCATGTGGCGCAGCATCATTTCGGCCGAGAGGATTTCGGAACCCGGGTTTACGTAGTCCTTGCCCGCGTACTTGGGCGCGGTGCCGTGAGTAGCCTCGAACATGGCGATGGTGTCGCTCAGGTTGGCGCCGGGGGCGATGCCGATCCCTCCGACCTGCGCCGCCAGTGCGTCGGACACGTAGTCTCCGTTGAGGTTCAGCGTGGCGATCACGCTGTACTCGGCCGGGCGCAACAGGATCTGCTGCAGGAACGCGTCGGCGATGGAGTCCTTGACGGTGATTTCCTTGCCGCTGCGCGGATTCTTGAACTTCATCCACGGGCCGCCGTCGATCAGTTCGGCACCGAATTCCTTGGCGGCCAGGCCGTAGGCCCAGTCGCGAAAGCCGCCTTCGGTGAACTTCATGATGTTGCCCTTGTGCACGATGGTCACGCTGGGCTTGTCGTTGTCGATCGCGTACTGGATCGCCTTGCGCACCAGGCGCTCGGTGCCTTCGCGCGACACCGGCTTGATGCCGATGCCCGAGGTGTCCGGAAAGCGGATTTTCTTGACGCCGAACTCGTCTTGCAGGATCTTGATGAGCTTCTTGGCTTTTTCGCTTTCAGCCTCGAACTCGATGCCTGCATAGATGTCTTCGGAGTTCTCACGGAAGATGACCATGTTCGTCTTGTGCGGTTCCTTGACTGGGCTGGGCACGCCATCGAAGTATTGGATCGGGCGCAGGCAGACGTACAGGTCGAGCTCTTGCCGCAGTGCAACGTTGAGCGAACGGATGCCGCCGCCGACCGGGGTGGTCAGCGGCCCCTTGATCGACACCACGTAGTCGCGCACCGCGTGCAACGTTTCGTCCGGCAGCCAGACATCCGGGCCGTAGACCTTGGTCGACTTCTCGCCGGCGAAGACCTCCATCCAGTGAATCTTCTTCTTGCCGGCGTAGGCCTTGGCCACTGCCGCATCGACCACCTTGAGCATGACCGGCGTGATATCGACCCCGGTACCGTCGCCTTCGATGAAGGGGATGATCGGCTGGTCGGGCACATTGAGCGAGTTGTCGGCGTTGACCGTGATCTTCTGGCCTTCGGCCGGGACTTTGATGTGCTGGTAGCTGGACATGAGGGCGAGGACTCCGGGTGAATTGAAGGCCGAAAGACAGTGAACTTGCAGCCGGCTGAATAGCCTTAGAATTTTAGACGCAACCGGAGGAGCCCGATGGTTCTGTCAACCGTGGCCATATTGGCGTCGTTGTTGGCTAACCTTCTGCTGGCCGGGAGGCGTTCTTAATCCACTCCACAGAGGAATCCGCAATGAGCAAAATTCTCGCAGTCATGATCGCCGGCCTGTTCGCAGCTGGTGCATACGCCCAGACGACCTCGCAAGAAGCCGTTCCGCCGACCAACACCAAGCCCCAGCAGCGCGCCGAAATGAAGAAGGATGCGAAGCCCGCCGGTCAAGTGAAGGCCATGGGCGGCGACACTGCCAAGACGCCCGAAGGCAGCGGTGGCCTGACCACCGGCAAGTCTGTCGATGCCGGCGCCGCACGCCAGGCCACGCGCGACGACCGCCGCCGCAACAAGGACGGCAGCGTCAAGCGCAAGAGCATGCAAGGCGGCACCCCCCAGTAAACAGCTTCCACTGTTCACGCGAGCGTTCTTCGGAACGCTTTTTTTTCGCGCGGCCGCACGGCCGTTGTCTCCGCTCACTCCAGAAAGTCGATCATGGCCAAGCTTCTAGCCGCCTTCCTGTTGGCACTTTCAGTCTCGCTGGCAACGAGCGCCCAGGAGCCTCAAAGCGACCTCGAGCGGGTCAAGCTGAGCGTGGGCATGTTCCAGATCGACGCACAGGTCGCGCAGACACCCAGACAGCGACAGATCGGCCTGATGTTCCGCAAGGAAATGCCGCAAACCGAAGGCATGATTTTCGTGTTCGAGCAGTCCACCACGCAGTGCTTCTGGATGCGAAATACCCTGCTGCCGCTGACTGCGGCCTTTGTCGCCGACGACGGCCGCATCGTCAATTTGGCGGACATGAAGCCGCAAACCGAAGAGTCACATTGCTCCGAGGAGCCGGTGCGCTTCGTGCTGGAAATGAATCATGGCTGGTTCGCCAAGAAGAACATCAAGAAGGGCGCCAAACTCAGCGGTGCATTGTTTGCCGGCCGACGTTGAGCAAGACCGTCCATGAAAAAAGCCGACCCATGGGTCGGCTTTTCAGTTCGGCAAATCAGGTCGGTTCAGCCGAAGTTCTTTGCAGCAAATTCCCAATTCACCAGCTTTGCAAGGAAGGTCTCGACATACTTGGGACGCAGGTTGCGGTAGTCGATGTAGTAGGCATGCTCCCACACGTCGGCAGTCAGCAGCGCCTTGTCGGCGGTGGTCAGTGGCGTGCCGGCTGCGCCGGTATTGACGATGTCCACCGAGCCATCTGCCTTCTTGACCAACCAGGTCCAGCCCGAACCGAAGTTGCCCACGGCCGACTTCACGAACGCTTCCTTGAACGCGGTGTAGCTGCCCCACTTGGCGTCGATTGCCTTGGCCAGTGCCCCCGTCGGCTCGCCGCCGCCCGCGGGCTTCATGCAGTTCCAAAAAAACGTGTGGTTCCAGACCTGCGCAGCATTGTTGTAGATGCCACCGGCGGATTTCTTGACGATCTCCTCGAGCTCCATGCTTTCGAACTCGGTGCCTTTTTGCAGGTTGTTCAAGTTCACAACGTACGCGTTGTGGTGCTTGCCGTAGTGGTACTCCAGAGTTTCCTTCGAATACTCGGGCGCCAGCGCATCCATTGGGTAAGGCAGAGGTGGGAGAACGTGTTCCATGTTTTATCTCGCAGGTTGGTTGTGGGACGACAGGCATTCTAAAAAGTATTCAACGGGGCCGCGTCGGACGCTTGCCCGTCCGCCTCTGCAGGACAGTCATGTCGACCGTGCCATCTGACAGCTGCGCACGTACCGGATCGGCAGGGGCCAGTTGCTGCACGCTGGTGACCGCATGGCCGCTGGCATCGGTGAGCCACGCATAGCCGCGCTGCAATACCAGTGCCGGGTCGAGCAGTTGCAGGCGCAGGGCGGCCCGCTCGACACGTTCCTGGTGCCCGACCAAGGCGCGCCCCCAGCTCAGCGGCAGGCTCGTGCGCAGGACCTGCTGTGCCTGCGCGTGGCGCTGCAGGTGTGACGACGCAGCGTACTGCAGCCGCTGCGCGTGATGCGCGAGCCGCATCTGCTGGCGCCCGACGAGCGTCGAGGGCCGTGCGAGCCGCCCGCCCGCCAAGTCGAGGCGCTGACTCAACGCGTCGAGGCGCGCAGAAAGCGCCTGGCTCAACCGCT
Organism: Variovorax sp.; assembly: GCA_031412135.1. Taxonomy (GTDB): domain Bacteria; phylum Pseudomonadota; class Gammaproteobacteria; order Burkholderiales; family Burkholderiaceae_C; genus Variovorax. Next base: position 13,193 of record JANOCL010000056.1, read on the forward strand.
TGTCGAGCACCTTGAGCGCACCGAGCCACGAATCGCGCGGGGCCGCCACGAGTTCGGCCGCGGCAGTCGGGGTTGGCGCTCGAAGATCGGCGCAGAAGTCGGCGATGGTGAAGTCGGTTTCATGGCCTATGCCGCTGACTATCGGCACCGGGCTCTGCACGATCGTCCGGGCCAGCGTTTCGTCGTTGAACGCCCACAGGTCTTCCATCGAACCGCCGCCGCGCACCAGCAGGATCGCGTCGAGCGGCGGTTGTAACGCGTAGAGCGACTGGAGCGACTGCACGAGCTCGGCCGGCGCACCTGCGCCCTGCACCGCCGCGGGTGCCAGCACCACGGCAACGTGCGGCGCACGGCGACGCAAGGCAGTGACCACGTCGTGCAACGCAGCCGCGCCGAGTGACGTCACCACGCCGATGGAACGCGGCATCGTGGGCAGTGCCCGTTTGCGGGCACCGTCGAACAGGCCCTCGGCTTCGAGCCGCGCCTTGCGCTGCAGAAACTGCTCGAACAACGCGCCCTGTCCGGCCCGGCGCAGACTCTCGACCACCAGTTGCAGGTCGCCGCGCGGTTCGTAAACGGCGAGGCGCCCGCAAACTTCGACCTGATCGCCGTCGCGCGGCGAAAAATCGAGCAGTCCCGCCGCGCGCCGGAACATCGCCGATCGCAGTTGGCCAGCTTCGTCCTTCAATGCAAAGTAGCAGTGCCCGCTCGCCGCACGCGAGAAGCCCGATATTTCTCCGCGCACCGAGACTGGATTGAAGCGAGCCTCGAGCGCGTCGCCCACCGCCCGGCACAAGGCGCCGACCGCCCACACGCGCGGACCGGCGGAAACAGGGGCGTATTCGTTCATGCGAGCGCAATGCCCCGGCTGTCGAGTCGTCCACAAGGCGCGTGGTCTGGCTCTCGCAGCGCCGGACATGCACAGCCCTGGCACGGGTCTACGTGCAACCCATTGATTTCATTGATAAATGTGGTGCTCAAAATTCGATCGATCGGGCGAAAGGCCCGCTGCACGTGGCTTCGGGCGGGTTGCTCCGTGGGTTAACCACAAAGTTATCCACAGAAACTGTGGGTCTCCGCCTACAGAGACACAAATTGGAACATTGCTCCTGCGGCGGTGGATAATTGCAACGCGTTTACAGTCCACGGACCGGAGGAAAACTTGTTTTCGATCATAGTTGCTGCGGGTTGGCCGATATGGCCACTGCTCGCCTGTTCGGTGGTTGCGCTCGCGCTCGTCATCGAGAGATTCACGAGCCTGAAAACCTCCAGAGTACTGCCGCCGAAGCTGCTCGACGAAGCGATCACGGTGTCCCGTACCTCCATTCCCGGGCCGGACATGGTGACCAAGCTGGAAAAGAACTCGGGGCTTGGCGAGGTACTGGCCGCGGGCTTTCGCACCCTCAACGCCAACCCGCTTTCGACCGAGGACGACCTGCGCGTGGCCATGGAATCGGCGGGGCGCGTGGTGGCGCATCGACTCGAACGCTATCTGCCCGCCATAGCGACCATCGCGTCTGCCGCACCGCTGCTCGGGCTGCTGGGCACCGTGATCGGCATGATCGAAATCTTCGGCTCGCAATCGCCTTCCAGCGGCGCGGTCGGCACCGGCAATCCGGCCCAGTTGGCGCATGGCATCTCGATCGCGCTCTACAACACGGCGTTCGGACTGATGGTCGCCATTCCGGCATTGATTTTCTGGCGCTACTTCAGGACCCGGGTCGACGAATACCTGCTGAATCTCGAACTCGCCGGCGAGCGCTTCGCCCGGCACCTCAATACCTTGCGCGCATAAGCATGAGGATGCATTTCCGCCACGGCGGGCGCGACGAGCCCGAGATCAACTTGATACCGTTCATCGACGTGCTGCTGGTCGTGTTGATTTTCCTGATGCTCTCCACGACCTACAGCAAGTTCACGGAGATGCAACTTCGGCTGCCGGTGGCCGACGCCGAGGCGCAGCGCGACTATCCCAAGGAAGTGATCGTCGCCGTGTCCGCGGACGGGCGCTATTCCATCGCGAGGACGCTGCTGGCCGATCGCAGCGTGGAAACAGTGGCCGCGGCACTCGCCACTGCAACGAACGGCGGCAAGGACAGCGTCGTGATCATCAGCGCCGATGCCAGCGCGGCGCATCAGTCAGTCATCACCGTCATGGAAGCGGCACGGCGCATCGGCCTCATGCAGATCACGTTCGCCACGCAATCCGCCGCGCAGGCGGGCCGCCAGCCTTGAGCCTGCAGACGGCCTGGCTGCG
>JANOCL010000057.1:0-7637 GCA_031412135.1 Variovorax sp.
AACGTGAAGTCCGCCGGTGCGAGATGCGCGATGGCCAGCGCGAGTTTGCGGTTGAACGAATCCTTGCGCAGGCTGCCGATGACGACGGCGATCTTGGTCTGGCTCATGAAAGCTCCTTGCGGAAAAAAGAGTTGGGCGAAAGCAAAAACGATTATGCGAAGCGCACAAGACCTTTTGCATCAAAGCTCACTCGCCGCACCGGCCGCTCAAGCGGGCCCGTGCTGCGGCGCGTTCTGCAGGCTCGCCTGCGTCACGCTTGCGCCGGGCGGCACGTCGTCCGTGATCCAGACGTTGCCGCCGATCGTCGCGCCCTTGCCCAGCACCACGCGCCCCAGAATCGTCGCGCCGGCATAGATCACCACATCGTCCTCGACCACCGGATGCCGCGGCAGGCCCTTCTGCAGGCTGCCGTCGGGGTCGGTGGGAAAACGCTTGGCGCCCAGCGTCACCGCCTGATAGATGCGCACGCGCTTGCCGATCACCGCGGTTTCTCCGATCACGACGCCGGTGCCGTGATCGATGAAGAAGCCGGCATCCACCGTTGCGCCCGGATGGATGTCGATGCCGGTCTGCCCGTGCGCGAGCTCGGCCACGATGCGCGCCAGCAGCGGAAGGCCCAGGTTGTAGAGCCGGTGCGCCAACCTGTGATGGATCATCGCGAGGATGCCCGGATAGCACAGCAGCACCTCGTCGACGCTGCGCGCAGCCGGGTCGCCCTGAAAGGCGGCGAGCACATCGCCGTCGAGCAGGCGCCGGATGCCGGGCAAGGCGGCTGCGAACTCCCGCACGGCCGAAGTCGCCTCGGCATCGATCTCGCCCGCTTGGCGCGGCTCGTGGCGCGCGTTGTAGCGCAGCTCGAGCCGGGCCTGCACCAGCAACGACTGCAACGCCGAATCGAGCGTGTGGCCGACGTAGAAGTCTTCGCTCTCGTGCCGCAGGTCGGGCGGGCCGAGCCGCATCGGGAACAGCGCGCCCTTCAGCGATTCGACAACGGCCGCCAGTGCTTCGCGCGAGGGGAACTCGCGGCTTCCCGGTTCGCGCGAGCGCTTCTGCGAATCGCGCCACTCGTCCCGCGCGGCATGCAGCGCGCCGACGATCTCACCGACATCGAATCCATTGGCCATGGCTTGCTCCTTGTTGCGCACATTGTTGCGGCATTGGGAGCAAAGCGTGTTTTGTCACTTCTGCCTGCTGGTGTAGATCTGGTCGAACGAGGCGCCGTCCGCAAAATGTTCCTTCGCCACCTTGCTCCAACCGCCGAAGGCCTGGTCGATGCTTACCAGTGTGAGCCTGGGGAACTGCTGGTCGAACCTGGCCCTTGCCTTCTCGGAGGACGGCCGATAGAAATTCCGGCCGGCGATCTCCTGGCCCTCTTCCGAGTAGAGGTACTTGAGGTACTCCTCGGCCACCCCGCGAGTGCCCTTCTTGTCAACGTTCCTGTCCACCACCGCCACCGAGGGCTCGGCCAGCATCGACAGCGACGGCACCACGATCTCGAATTTGTCGGAACCGAATTCCTTGAGGGCAAGGAAGGCCTCGTTCTCCCAGGCCAGCAGCACGTCGCCGACACCCCGCTGCACGAAGGTGATGGTGGAGCCGCGCGCGCCGGCGTCCAGCACCGGCACGTTCTTGTAGAGGTTGCCGACGAACTCCTGCGCCTTGGCGTTGCCGCCGTACTTGCGCTTTGCGAACTCCCAGGCCGCCAGGTAGTTCCAGCGCGCGCCGCCGGAAGTCTTGGGATTCGGCGTGATCACCTGCACGCCGGGCTTTACCAGGTCGTCCCAGTCTTTCACGCCCTTCGGATTGCCCTTCTTCACCAGGAACACGATGGTCGCGCTGTAAGGCGCGGAGTTGTGCGGCAGGCGTCTCTGCCAGTCCGCGTTCAACTGACCGCCGACGCTGGCGATGGCATCGATGTCGCCGGCCAGCGCCAGCGTGACCACGTCGGCATCGATGCCGTCGATGACCGAGCGCGCCTGCTTGCCGGAGCCACCGTGCGACTGCCTGATGGTCACGTCCTGTCCGGTCTTGCCCTTCCAGTACCTGGCAAACGCCTTGTTGTAGTCGACGTAGAGCTCACGCGTCGGGTCGTAGGAGACGTTGAGCAGCGTCACACCCTGCCCAAACGACGGCACGGCTGCCAGGGTGAGGCCGAGGGCCAGGGCCCCGCTGAGCGAAAGCTTGATAAAGTCGCGGCGAAAGCGCATGGCTTGTGTGCCCGATAGGCATAACGATGAAGCTGCGGATTCTGTATAGCGCATAAAGAAACTGGAACGACCGAGTTGTCAGTTCTAAATAGCCAAATCAACTAAGCAACCCCAAGAGGCATCCAAATGGCACGCATGGTCCAGTGCATCAAGCTCGGCAAAGAGGCCGAGGGGCTCGACTTTCCGCCCTACCCCGGTGACCTCGGCAAGCGCCTGTGGGAAAACGTCAGCAAGGAAGCCTGGGCCGCCTGGCTCAAGCAGCAGACCATGCTGGTCAACGAGAACCGGCTGAACCTCGCCGATGCGCGCGCGCGCCAGTACCTCGCGCGGCAGATGGAGAAGCATTTCTTCGGTGAAGGTGCCGACGTCGCACAGGGTTACGTGCCGCCCCCGGCGAGCTGACGCGGAATTCACGCGATGGCCGCGTCCTCGCTGGCCGGCTGCGGCCTGCCGGGCGCGTGGGCGGACAGCCGGCAATGGCGAATTCTCGAAACCGACTTCGGCCGGGGCCTTGGATTCCTGACGACCTGGCAGGCATGGCGCGCCGATCCGCGGCGGCCTCGGCTGCTGCACTTCGTCGCGATCGAAACCTCCTCGCTCCCGCCTGCCGATATGTCGCAGACCGCGCTGGACAGGCCTGAGCTCGCGCCGCTCGCGGCCGAACTGCGAGCGCAGCGGTGGGGTCTGCTGCCGGGCTTTCACCGGCTGGCATTCGACGATGGCCGCGTGCTGCTCACGCTGTGCATCGGCGAGCGGCAGACGATGCTGCGTGCGCAAAGGTTCGAGGCCGACAGCATTTTTCTCGATGGCTTCGACAGCAGCGACACGCCCAAGTCGGTTGCGCGCTTCGCGCGCCGGGGCACCCGCATCGCCGGTGGGCCGCTGCCTGCGGCTGCGCGCGATGCGCTTGCGGCGCAGGGGTTCAAGCTGGCGGACGAAAGCGAAGGCCTGCAGGGCGTTTTCGATCCGGCCTGGCAAATCCGGCGGCGCGCCGCGGCGTCGAGCGAGCCGGTGGTCGACCCCGGCCATTGCGCCGTGGTCGGTGCCGGCCTGGCCGGCGCGGCGGTGGCGGACAGCCTGGCGCGACGCGGCTGGCGCGTGACGGTGTTCGACCATGCCGACAGGCCGGCCGCCGGCGCGTCCGGCCTTCCGGTCGGCATGCTGGCCCCGCATGTGTCCCCCGACGACGCGCTGCTCTCGCGCCTCACCCGCGCCGGCATCCGCGCGACCTGGCAGTCATTGGAGAGACTGCTCGAGGATGGCGCCGACTGGCAAGGCCGGGGCGTTCTCGAACGCCGTGCGCCGGGCGATGCGCGCCTGCCGGTGGACTGGTGTGCCGAAGGACCCAACGAGTCCTGGCACGCATCGGCTGCGCAGCTGCGCGAGGCCGGGCTGCCCGAAGACGCTGCGGCGCTGTGGCATGCAAGGGGCGGCTGGGTGCGCCCGGCGCGGCTGGCGGAGGCCTGGCTCGGGCAACGCGGCATTCGCGTCGAATGCAACCGGCGCGTGGGCCGTCTCGCGAGATCCGGCAACGGCTGGACGTTGCTCGACACCCATGGCGACCGGCTCGCCGATGTGGATCGCGTCGTTGTCGCTGCCGGGCACGGGAGCCATCGCTTCGCACCGGCGCTGCCGCTGCAGCCGGTGCGCGGCCAGGTCGCCTGGGGCCGCATGACTTCAGGCGCCGCACTGCCGGCGACACCGCTCAACGGCGATGGCCACCTGATCGCCCATGTGCCCGACGACGGCGGCGCGCTGTGGCTCACCGGTGCCACCTTCGACCGCGACAGGAGCGACCTGGCCATCGATGCCGCAGACACCGAAGCCAACCGCCAGCGCCTGGCGCGGCTGCACCCGGGCGCCGCCGACGCGCTGTCGCGTGCCTTCTCGCAGGGCGACGTGCAGGCATGGGCCGGCGTGCGCTGCGCCTCGGGCGACAGGAGGCCGCTGGTCGGACCGCTCGATCCGGCCGACCCGCAAGGGCCATGGGTCGCAACCGCCATGGGCTCGCGCGGGCTCAGTTTTGCCGCTCTCTGCGCCGAACTGCTGGCGGCGCGCTGGCATGGAGAGCCGCTTGCGCTGCCCGAGCGACTCGCCAGGACGCTCGATACGCGCAGACTCTGAGCCACCACGCGAGAATCGACCATGGCCATCCGCTACGACATCACCCATACCACCATCTACCGCTACAAGTCGCCGGTGAGCTTCGGCTTGCACCGCGTGATGTTCAGGCCCCGCGACAGCCACGACCTGCGCGTGCTCGCCACCGACCTGCAGGTCAGCCCGAATGCCTACGTCCGGATGATCCAGGACCCGCACTCCAACTCGGTCGCGCTGGTGCAGCCGATGGGCGAGGCCACCGAGCTGCGCATCGTGTGCTCCTTTTCCATCGAGCATGTGCAGGCGCCCATCGACGAACTGCACCTGGAGGCGGCTGCCGAGTTCCTGCCGTTTGCGTATTCGGTGCAGGAGCGGCTCGACCTAGAACACTACCTTCGACCGCACCACGACGATGCCGACGGCACGCTGATCCGCTGGGCGCATCAGTTCCTTCACACCGAAAAGCCCAATAGCACGCGCGAGGTGCTCACGCGCATGAACGCGCACATCGGCCAGAGCCTCACCTACACGGCGCGCGACGAGGAAGGCACGCAGTCGCCGCTGGCGACGCTGGCACTGGGCAGCGGCAGCTGCCGGGACTATGCGCTGCTGATGATGGAGGCCGCGCGCCGCCTCGGCGTGGCAACCCGCTTCGTCTCGGGCTACATCTACGACGCGGCGCTCGACACCGGTATCGCCGCGGCAGGCGAAACCGTCACCGGCGCGGGCTCGACGCATGCCTGGCTGCATGCCTACCTGCCGGGCGCGGGCTGGGTTTCCTTCGATCCCACCAACAACCTGATGGGCAGCGGGCAACTGATCCGCGTCGGCGTCGCCCGCGATCCGTCGCAGGCTGCGCCGATCAGCGGAAGCTGGTTCGGAAAGCCCGAAGCGTACGAGGGCCTCGAGGCCACCGTGCAGGTCAGCCGCCGCGCCGATTGATTCACCAACCTTGCCGGGACACCGGCGCGAAACAAGGAACCTCGATGGCCGATCTGTCTGCATTCCCCGTGACCCGCAAGTGGCCTGCGCGCCACCCGGAGCGGCTGCAGCTCTACTCGCTGCCCACGCCCAACGGCGTCAAGGCGTCGATCATGCTGGAGGAGACGGGCCTGCCCTACGAGCCGCATCGCGTCGGCTTCGACACCAGCGACCAGACATCGACGGAGTTCCTGTCGATCAATCCCAACAACAAGATCCCGGCCATCCTCGACCCGGACGGCCCGGGCGGCAAGCCGCTCGCCGTGTTCGAGTCGGGAGCGATCCTGATCTATCTTGCCGAGAAGACCGGCAAGTGCATGCCGCAGGATGCCGCCGGCCGCTACGAGACGATCCAGTGGCTGATGTTCCAGATGGGCGGCATCGGCCCGATGTTCGGCCAGCTCGGTTTCTTCCACAAGTTCGCCGGCAAGGACTACGAGGACAAGCGTCCACGCGACCGCTATGTCGCCGAGTCGAAGCGCCTGCTCGGCGTGCTCGACCAGCGGCTCGCAGGCCGTGCCTGGATCATGGGCGACGCCTACACCATCGCAGACATCGCGACCTTCCCGTGGGTGCGCAACCTGTTCGGCTTTTACGAAGCCGGCGAGCTGGTCGGGATGCAGGACTTTCCGAACGTCGCCCGCGCGCTCGAAGCCTTCGTTGCGCGTCCGGGCGTAAAGGCCGGCCTGGCCGTGCCCAAGCCGGCCTGACGGTTTGCGACGCGGAGAAAGTCGACGAGTTTTCTCGCAAGTCCTCAAGTTTCCGGTGCAACTGCCGATAAGCAACAGATCAGCCTCTTCGCGATCACGCTTTCATTGGAGTTCGCCCATGGCCAACCGCACCGCTCCCGCCTTCGTTTCGCTGGCCCGCACCATGACCCTGCGAATCGCCGCGGCAATTCTGGTGGTCACGCTGCTCATCCTCGGCGTTTTTTATCTGATGGCATCGTCCCAGCAAGAGCGGGTTGCCGCGCGCTACGCCAATGCCAAGGCGGAAGCCGTCGCACGGTCGCTGGACATCTTCGACCAGACCATGAAATTGACGGCCGAGAACGCCTACAGCGTGTTCCGGCGCGACTTCGAGGCGACCTTCGTCCTCGACGAGACCAGCCAGAGCGTGAGCAGCTACGGCACGCCGATCACCGGCACGATCGAAGTGGACGGGTTCGCGCGCAACTTTCCCGGCGCCAACGCCACCGTGTTCGTGGCCCAGGGCGAGGACTTCCGCCGCGTCACGACGTCGGTGCTGAAAGAGAACGGTGAGCGCGCCATCGGCACCCTGCTCGACCGCAAGAGCGCGGCTTACCCATTGATGCGCGCAGGGAAGAAGTTCGTCGGGCGTGTCATGCTCTTCGGGCGCCCCTACATGACGGTTTACGAGCCGGTGCGCGATGCATCGGGCAAGGTCGTGGCCATCCTCTACATCGGACTCGATATCGCAAAGCAGCAGGCGGGCCTCGGCGATGTGGTGAACAAGACGCGGATCTTCGACACCGGCGGGCTCTACATCGTCAATCCGGCGGCCGATCCTGCGGACGCGACGCTGGTCTTCCATCCCTCGGCCGCCGGCAAGAAGCTGTCCGAGGTGCTCCAGGCGGGCACCTCGGACTGGGTCAAGCGGCTTGCAAGCGACGGCGCCGGCTGGATCGACAACGCGCCTTCGGTGCTCGGCAACGCGAACCAGGGGCTGCACTATGCGTCGGTCGCCAGGAGCGACGAGACCGGCTGGCTGGTGGTGGCCGAAGCCCCCGCTTCCGAGGCGCTGGCCGACCTGTACCGCCAGATGATCTGGCTCGGCAGCTTCATCGGGATGGCCGCACTGGTGATGGGTTCCGCGCTGATCGTATTCATCCGCCGCACCGTGCGTCCGTTGAGCGCGCTGAGCGCCCATGTCGGGGTGATCGGCCAGGGCGATCTGTCGCAGCGGCTGGAATCCGCGCGCCGCGACGAGATCGGCGTCATCACCCGCGCGGTCGAACAGATGCGAGACAACCTCGCCAAGGTGGTCGGCGAAGTGCGCAGCGGCACCGAGACCATCGCGACTGCTTCCGGCCAGATTGCCGCGGGCAACCACGACCTGTCGTCGCGCACCGAGGAGCAGGCCAGTTCGCTGCAGCAGACCGCTGCGTCGATGGAAGAGCTCACCTCCACCGTCAAGCAGAACGCCGACAACGCCCGCCAGGCCAACCAGCTCGCCGTGTCGGCATCGGAAGTCGCGGTCAGGGGCGGCGCGGTCGTGAGCCAGGTGGTCGACACCATGGCCTCCATCAATGCGTCGTCCAGGAAGATCGTGGACATCATCGGCGTCATCGACGGCATTGCGTTCCAGACCAATATCCTGGCGTTGAAT
>JANOCL010000058.1:0-2274 GCA_031412135.1 Variovorax sp.
GGTGATCCTCTACACCTCGGGCACCACCGGCCATCCGAAGGGCGCGCTGCTCACGCACCTGTCGATCGCGCATTCGGTGCTGCACTACCAGGGCTGCATGCGCCTGCAGGCCGACGATCGCTCGGCGCTGGCCGTGCCGGCAAGCCATGTGACCGGCCTGATCGCCATCATCGCGGCGATGTGGCAGGTCGGCGGCGCGGTGGTCGTCGTGCCGGACTTCAAGGCCGAGGCCTTCGTGCGCCTGCTGGCGCGCGAGCGCGTCAGCCACACGCTGATGGTGCCGGCGATGTACCAGCTGTGCCTGATGTGCGTGGCCTTCGGCAGCGAAGACCTGGCGGCCTGGCGCATCGGCGGCTACGGCGGCGCGCCGATGCCGGTGGCGACGATCGACGCGCTGGCCGCACGCCTGCCGGGCCTGACGCTGATCAATGCCTACGGCGCCACGGAAACCACGTCGCCGGTGACGATGATGCCGGCCGGCCTGACCCGCACGCATGTCGATTCGGTCGGCGTCGCATTGCCCACCGCCGAGATCCGCGTGATGGACGACGAGGGCCGCGAAGTCGCACCCGGCGAAACCGGCGAGCTGTGGATCGGCGGCCCGATGGTGGTGCCTGGCTACTGGGCCAACCCGCAGGCCAGCGCCGAATCGTTCACCGCGGGTTTCTGGCACTCGGGCGACCTAGGCTCGGTCGATGCGCAGGGCTTCGTGCGCATCTTCGACCGCAGGAAGGACATGCTCAATCGCGGCGGCTTCAAGGTGTACTCGGTCGAGGTCGAGAACGTGCTGATGGCCTGGCCGGGCGTGGTCGAGGCGGCGGTGGTCGGCAAGCCCTGCCCGGTGCTGGGCGAACGGGTCCATGCCTTCATCCACGCGCCCGGCGTGGCTGTCGATGACGCGGCGCTGCGTCGGCACTGCGAGGCGCGGCTGGCCGACTACAAGGTGCCCGAAAGCTTCAGCTGGAGCGCCGATCCGTTGCCGCGCAACGCCAACGGCAAGCTCATGAAGCGGCTGCTGCGCACGCGGATGCTCGATCAATCAGGGAGTGTTTCGATCACATAGCAGGAGAAGAAGCATGAAACGCATTCGAGTGGGTTTGATGGGTGCCGCGGCGCTCGCCCTTGGCTTCGCGGCGGCCGCACAGACGCCCTGGTATCCGAGCAAATGGGGCGCGGCCGACGAGATCGGCGCCGCCAACTACATGACGCCCGCCACGGCGCTGCAGGCGGCGAAACTGGTGAAGACGGGCAAGGTCTACTCGCTCGGCATCACGGTGAACACGACCACGCCGGCCTTTCCGCCGCGCACCTGTTCCATCTACATCGTGCAGCCGGGCCAGACCGGATCGTCCGAAGGCCTCGGGCCCACCAAGACCACCTACAACGACGACATCCTGAACTGCTGGACCGGCATCGGCACCCAGCTCGACGGCCTGGGCCACATCGGCGTCGGGGAGCGCTATTACAACGGTGCGAAATGGGGCGAGTTCGCGACCATGGGCGGCCTGAAGAAGCTCGGCATCGAGAAGATCCCGCCGATGGTGGCGCGCGGCGTGCTGCTCGACATGGCGGCGCACTACAACACCGACGTGGTCAAGGAGGGCACCGCGTTCAACCAGGCCGAGATCGATGCGGTCGCCAGAAAGCAGGGTCTCGAGATCCGCCAGGGCGACGTGGTGATCTTCCACACCGGCTGGCTGAGCCTGATCGAGAAGGACCCGAAGCGCTTCGGCTCGGTGGAGCCGGGGCTGGGCCGCGAAGGCGCACGCTATCTGGTGTCGAAGGGCGTGGTGGCGATCGGGGCGGACAACTGGGCGCTGGAGGTCATCCCCTTCGAGAAGGACGGCGACAAGGACGGCGGCGTCTTCGGCGTGCACCAGATCCTGCTGCCGATGAGCGGCACCTACATCCTGGAGAACATCAACACCGCAGAACTGATCAAGGACAAGGCCTACGAGTTCATGTTCGTGCTGGGCCAGAACAAGTACCAGGGCGCGGTGCAGTCGATGATCAACCCGGTGGCGATCCGCTGACGGGGCGGCGGGGGCGGCAAGGCTGAGACAATCGGGGCGCGTGCGCCACCGGGGCGCGCGCCGCCCTTGAAGTTGTCCGAACCTTGTCCGCACTGACCGCAACCGCATCCTCCGCCCTGCCCCAGCAGATCCTGCAGGAGGTGTTCGGCTACGCCGCTTTCCGCGGCCCGCAGGAACCGATCGTCGACCATGTGACCGCCGGCGGCGATGCGCTGGTGCTGATGCCGACCGGCGGCGGCAA
>JANOCL010000059.1:0-9200 GCA_031412135.1 Variovorax sp.
CAAGGTGCCCGACAACTACCGCCGCCGCCAGACGCTCAAGAACGCCGAGCGCTTCATCACGCCGGAACTCAAGGCCTTCGAGGACAAGGCGCTGTCGGCGCAAGACCGCGCACTGGCGCGCGAGAAGTGGCTCTACGAACAGCTGCTCGACGCACTCCAGCCATCGGTGGCTGCGCTCGGCCAGCTTGCCGCGGCGCTGGCCACGGTCGATGCGCTGTGCGCGCTGGCCGAACGCTCGCACACGCTGCACTGGCATGCGCCGGCTTTCGTCACGCACCCGTGCATCGAGATCCAGCGCGGCCGGCATCCGGTGGTCGAGGCGCGGCTGGCCGAAAAATCATCCGGCGCCTTCATCGCCAACGACACGCAGCTCGGGCCGCAGCAGCGCATGCAGGTGATCACCGGTCCGAACATGGGCGGCAAGTCGACCTACATGCGCCAGATCGCGGTCATCGTGCTGCTGGCTTCGATCGGCTCGCACGTCCCCGCCGATGCCTGCCGCCTCGGGCCGATCGACGCCATCCACACACGCATCGGGGCGGCGGACGACCTGGCGAACGCGCAGTCGACCTTCATGCTCGAGATGACCGAGGCGGCGCAGATCCTGCACGGCGCGACCGCCCACTCGCTGGTGCTGATGGACGAGATCGGCCGCGGCACGAGCACCTTCGACGGCCTGGCGCTCGCCGCCGGCATCGCGGCGCAGCTGCACGACCGCACGCGGGCCTTCACCCTTTTCGCCACCCATTACTTCGAGCTCACCGCGTTTCCGGCCACGCACCATGGCGCGGTGAACATGCATGTGAGCGCGACCGAGGCCGGGCGCGACATCGTGTTCCTGCACGAGATGCAGCCCGGCCCGGCGAGCAAGAGCTACGGCATCCAGGTCGCACGGCTCGCGGGCATGCCGGCAGCGGTGGTCAACCATGCGCGCCAGGCCCTGGAGGCGCTCGAAGCCCAGCAGACGCAAAGCCGTGCGCAGGTCGACCTGTTCGCGCCGCCGCCGGCGGCAGAGGCGCCCGCAATCAGCGCCGTAGAATCCGCGCTGACCGCGATCGATCCCGACGCGATGAGCCCGCGCGAAGCGCTGGAAGCGCTCTACACACTCAAGAAACTGCACACGCGCGAACACGGCTGATGGCCCGGTTCGTGCAAGACGAACCCCATGACTTACTGCGTAGGCATCAAACTCAACGCCGGACTGGTGTTCCTTTCCGACTCGCGCACCAACGCGGGCGTGGACCACATCAGCACCTTCCGCAAGATGATCGTCTACGAGCAGCCTGGGGACAGGGTCATGGTGCTGCTGTCGGCCGGCAACCTGAGCATCTCGCAGTCGGTGCGCGAGATCCTGCAGATCGAGGAACTGCGCGAACATCGGGAAGACGGCGAAGACACCCCGCCCATCACCATCTGGAACGCCAAGAGCATGTTCGATGCGGCACGCGTGCTCGGCTCGGCGGTGCGCCACGTGTACGACCGCGACGCCGAGGCGCTCAAGCATGCGGGCCTCGATTTCAACGTGTCGTTCGTGTTCGGCGGCCAGGTCAAGGGCGAAGGCATGCGCCTGTTCCTCGTCTACGCAGCCGGCAACTTCATCGAGGCCACCACCGAGACGCCCTATTTCCAGGTCGGCGAGTCGAAGTACGGCAAACCGGTGCTCGACCGCGTGCTCACGCCCGACACGCCGCTCGACGAGGCCGCCAAGTGCGCGCTGGTGTCGATGGATTCGACGATGAAGTCGAACCTCTCGGTCGGCCTGCCGCTGGACCTGGTGGTGTACGAAGGCAGCAGCCTGCGGGTCGACAAGGTGGTCTGCATCGATGCCGACAACCCCTACTACCGCATGATGCACGGCAGCTGGGGCCAGAAGCTGCGCGAGGTGTTCGACAGCATCGAAGACCCGGTCTGGGACGATGCCTACACCGCGCATCCGCTGAAGATGCCGGCCACCCGCCACAGCCCCTTGCGCAAGATCTCCACGCCCGAAGAGAAATTGATCTGACTCGATGACGCCGCCCGTCGTCTTCTCGCACGGAAACAGCTTTCCGGCGAGCACCTACCGCGTGATGCTCGACAGCCTGCGCAACCGCGGCTTCGAGGTCGACGCGATCGAGAAATTCGGCCATGACCCGAACTACCCCGTCACCGACAACTGGCCCGACCTGGTGCGGCAACTCGCCGATTTCGCCCGCGCGCAGGCCGATGCGGCCGGCGGGCCGGTGTTCCTGATCGGCCATTCGCTCGGCGGCTTCCTGAGCCTCATGTGCGCTGCGCTGCATCCGGCGCTCGCCTGCGGCGTGGTGCTGCTCGACTCGCCGCTGCTCGGCGGCTGGCGCGCCAACACCGTCAACCTGATGAAGCGCACGCCCTGGATGAAGAGCGTGTCGCCCGGCATGGTGAGCCGCAAGCGCCGCAACAGCTGGGAGCACCGCGAGGCGGTGTTCGAGCATTTCCGCAGCAAGAAGGCATTCGCGAAATGGGACGAGCGGGTGCTGCGCGACTACATCGAGCACGGCACCTTCGACAGCGAGGATGCGCGGGCGCTGAGCTTCGACCGCGATGTCGAGACCGCCATCTACGACACCATCCCGCACAACCTGGGCGCCCTGCTGCGCGCGAATCCGCTCAAGTGCAAGGCGGCATTCATCGGCGGGCGCCAGTCGGTCGAAATGCGGCGCGTCGGCATGGCGATGACGCAGCAAGTCACCCGAGGCCGCATCATGATGCTCGACGGCTCGCACCTTTTTCCGATGGAAAAGCCGATCGCCACCGCGGCGGCGGTGGAAGCGGCGCTGCGCAACCTGACGGGCTGACGAAGACGCGGCTAGATTTATGACCTCATGTAGTCACAGGAGGTTTGTTTTGAACACAGTGCAGATTCGCGAAGCAAAAGCCGGCTTTTCGGCGCTGGTCGCAGAGGCTGAAGAAGGCCGACCAACCCTCATCACGCGCCACGGTCGTCCGTCGGCAATGGTGGTGCCGGTGGAAGCGGGGCAACAGCTCTACCCGCTGGACACGCCAAGCCTGTCTGCCTATCTGCTCGGCATGCCTGAAGGCATCGACATCGAACGAGATGCGACACCGCTGGGCGGCGCCGACCTGTGAGCGGTGTGCACCGGCGGGGCTACCTGATCGACGCCAGTGTGATTTCCGCGCTGTCGCCTGGTCGCGAAGTCCACCTGCCCGACGGCTTTGCGGCTTGGCTTCATGCGCGTGCCGATCGCCTCTTCGTTCCCAGCATCGCTGTGGCCGAGCTCGAACAAGGTATTTGCAAGCTGCGCCGGGGAGGTGGCGAGGAGCGGACGGCGCGTCTCGATCGGTGGCTCGACGGTCTGATCGCCGGCTACGGCGAACGCGTGCTTGCGCTCGACGCTCGCTCGGCTCGGGCGGCCGGCCGGCTGTCGGAGGCCGCAATCGCGCAAGGCCGGCATCCTGGCTTCGCAGACGTCGCCATCGCAGCGATTGCGCAACAAGAGAACCTGCTGCTCCTGACCCGCAATCTCAGGCACTTCGAGCCGTTGGGAGTCCCCTGCTGCGACCCGATCGACAAGCTTCCGGCTTGAATCGCCGGTCCGCTGGTGTTGCCCCCGGCAGGGGGTGGGCGGGCTACACGCAGTGAGCCCAACCTGGGGGCGAGCAACACTACCCCGCCCAGACCACCGCGCCGCTCCACGCGGTCGCCAGCACCACGATGCCGAATGCGATGCGGTACCAGGCGAACGGCACGAAGCTATGGGTGCTGATGTAGCGCAAGAGCCAGCGCACGCAGAGCCAGGCGCTGATGAACGAGAACACCAGCCCGACGGCGAACAGCGGGATGTCCGCCGAAGACAGCAGCGCGCGTTCCTTGTAGAGGCTGTACGCGCCGGCGCCTATCAGTGTCGGTATCGCAAGGAAGAAGGAGAAGTCGGTCGCCGCCTTGCGCGACAGCCCGAGAAGCATGCCGCCGATGATGGTGGCGCCGCTGCGGCTGGTGCCTGGAATCATCGCGAAGCACTGCACGAGCCCGACCTTGAGTGCGTCCATCGGCGTCATGTCGTCGACATGTTCGACGCTCACCGAACCCGGCGCGCGCTTCTCGGCCCAGAGGATGATGAAGCCGCCGACGATGAAGGTGGTAGCCACGATCACCGGCGTGAACAGATGCGCCTTGATCAGGCTTCCGAACAGCAGCCCCAGCACCACGGCGGGCAAGAAGCCGATCAGCACATTGAGCGCCAGCCGCCGTGCCTTCGGCTGGCGCGGCAAGGCGACGATGGTCGAATGGATCTTCTGCCAGTAGACCAGGATGACCGCGAAGATCGCGCCGGTCTGGATGGCGATCTCGAACACCTTGAACTTGGGGCCTTCCAGGCCCAGCAACGAGCCGGCGAGGATGAGGTGGCCGGTCGACGAGATCGGCAGAAATTCGGTCAGGCCCTCGACGATGCCCATGATGGCGGCCTTGGCCAGCAAAACGATATCCACGCGCACTCCTTGTAAGAGCGCCGATTATCGCGAGGGGC
The DNA here is from genome assembly GCA_031412135.1 of Variovorax sp. Lineage (GTDB taxonomy): Bacteria > Pseudomonadota > Gammaproteobacteria > Burkholderiales > Burkholderiaceae_C > Variovorax. Next base: position 4,509 of record JANOCL010000059.1, read on the forward strand.
CGGTCAGCGCGCGCCGGGTTGCGCCCACGCCGCCTGCCAGCCGCCGCCGAGCGCCTGGATCAGCGCCACCGCTGCCGTCTGCCGGTCGACCTGCAGGCGCAGCAGGGTGCGCCGGGCATTGAGCGCCGACACCTGCGCGGTGACCACGTCGGTGTAGTCGACCTGGCCTTCGCGATACCGGTTGAGGAACTGCTGCTCGGTGCGGTCGGCCGCAGCAGAGGCTTCGCGGCGCAGCACCTCCTGCTGCGCCAGGCTGCTGCCGGCAGTGAGCTGGTCTTCGACCGTCTGGAAGGCGACCAGCACGGTCTGGCGGTAGCGGGCCACGGCCGCTTCGTGCTGCGCACGGGCCGCGTCGACGCGCGCGCCGGTGGCACCCGCATCGAAGACCGTCTGCGCCACCGACAGCCCCAGCGACCACAGCATGCTCGACGCATTGAACAGGTCGCCGACACGGCTGGCGCTGCTGCTGATGGCGCCGCTCAGCGTCAGGCTCGGGTAGTAGGCCGAGCGGGCGATGCCGATCTGCGCATTCGCGGCGGCCACATCGCGTTCAGCGGCGGCGATGTCCGGGCGGCGCTGCAGCAGCGTCGACGGCACCCCGCTCGGCACGCCGGGGACGGTGGGCGTCCAGTCGGCCGCGGGCAGGCTGAAGTCGGCCGGCGCCGCGCCGGTGAGCACCGCGATCGCATGTTCGAGCGTGTCGCGGGTGCGCTGCAGCGCCACCCGCTCGGCCTGCGTGGTCACCAGCAGCGTCTGCGCCTGCAGCAGGTCGGTCTGGCCGGCAATGCCGGCGTTGTAGCGGTTGCGCGCAATTTCCAGGCTGCGCTGGTAGCCCTCGAGCGTGACCGCGAGCAGGCGCAGTTCGGCGTCGGCCTGGCGCAGGGCGAAGTAGTTGGCGGCCAGTTCGCCGACGGCAGAGAGGCGGGCCGAGGCGAGGTCGGCTTCGGTCGCCTGCGCGGTGGCCTGGGCACTGCCGACGGCCAGACGCAGCCGGCCCCAGACGTCGGGCGCCCAGTCGGCGCCGATCGAAGCGCCGGCACTGGTAGCGGGCGAGACGTTGCGCGCACCGGAGCGGCGCACATCGCCGCCGGCCGTGACCGTCGGGAACAATGCCGAGCGCTGCTCGCGCACCAGCGCCTGCGCCTGCGCATAGTTGGCCACCGCGGCGGCAATGTTCTGGTTGGACACCTGCACCCGCGCCGCGAGCGTGTCGAGCCCGGCGTCTGCGAAGAGCTTCCACCATTCGCCGCGGTCCAGCGCATCGGCCGGTGCGGCGGGCAGCCAGCCCTCGGCCGCGGGCGCTTCTTTCCAGGCAGCGGGCATCGCGACGGTGGGCTGCTCGTAGGTGGGGCCGAGTGCGCAGCCGGCGAGTGCGATGGACGCCGCGATCGCAATCGGCGCCAGGAGAAGTCGGCGGTGGTGGCGTTTGATTGCGTTCATGTGGCAAGGCGGCTCAGGTTCTTTTCGTTGGCGGGCCGCCGGCGCAGCTTGTCGAGCACAACGTAAACCACCGGCGTGGTCAGCAGCGTCAGAAGCTGGCTCGCGATCAGGCCGCCGATGATCGCCACGCCCAGCGGCTGGCGCAGCTCGGCCCCCTGGCCGAAGCCGATGGCGAGCGGCAGCGCGCCGAGCGCCGCCGCCAGCGTGGTCATGAGGATCGGGCGGAAGCGCATCAGGCAGGCCTCGCGCACTGCTTCGTGCGCGCTCAGGCCGCGCGAGCGCTCGGCCTCGATCGCGAAGTCGATGATCAGGATCGCGTTCTTCTTGACGATGCCGATCAGCAGGAACACCCCGATCAACGCGATGATCGAGAACTCCATGCGAAACAGCAGCAGCGCCAGCACCGCGCCCACGCCGGCCGACGGCAGCGTGGTGAGCACGGTGATCGGATGCACCAGGCTTTCGTACAGCACGCCGAGCACGATGTAGATCACGACCAGCGCGGCGAGGATCAAGAACAGCTGCTGCGCCTGCGACTCCTGCGCGGCCAGCGCCGTGCCCTGGAAGCTGCCGCGCACGTTGACCGGCATGGCGATGTCGGCCTCGGCCTGGGCCACGATGCGCCGCGCGTCCGCGAGGCTCGCGCCTTCGGCGAGGCTGAAAGACACGGTGCTCGACAACTCGGTGTCCTGATGGTCGATCGAGCTCGGCACCGCCCGCTCGCTGAGCCTGGCGAAGGCGGACAGCGGCACCATGGTCGTGGTGTCGGTTGCGATCTGCTGGCCGGTCGACGCGCTGCGCTGCGCCGGGTTGGCCGACGTGGTGGTCGAGGTGCCCGTGGTCGCGTCGGTGGTGGCCTCGACGGTGCTGGCGATGGCGGTGCCGCCGGGCCCGGTGGTGGTGTTCAGGGTCGACGGAACGTACAGGTCCTTGAGCACCACCGGCCCCTGCTGGAAGCGCGGCGCCCATTCCATGATCACCGCGTACTGATTGAGCTCGTCGTAGATGGTGGCCACAGAGCGCTGGCCGTAGGCGTTGTAGAGCGCGCTGTCGACCGCGCTGGAAGTGATGCCGAGCCGGGCTGCGGCATCGCGGTCTATCTCGACGAAAGTCTCGACGCCGTTGTCTGCGTCGTCGCTGTCGACATCGGTGAGCGCGCTCTCCTGGCGCAGGCGCTCGGCCAGCCGGGTCGACCAGGCGCGCAGGTCGGCCAGGTTGTCGCTCTTGAGCGCGTACTGGTAGCTGGAATTGCTGGAACGTCCACCCATGCGCAGGTCTTGCACCGGGCTCAGGAACACGCGCAGGCCGGTGAGCTGGTTGAGCTGCGGGCGCAACCGCTCGATGACGGCGGCGGTCTTCTCGGTGCGCTCCGACAGGGGCTTGAGATTGACGAACATGAAGCCGCCGCCGGCGCGGCCGCCGCCGGAGAAGCCGACCACAGTGTCGACCGCCGGGTCCTTGCGGATGATGTCGACGGCTGCACGCAGCTTCTCGGCAACAGCCGCGGAAGAAATGCTCTGGTCGGCACGCAGGCCCGCATTGAGCTGGCCGTTGTCCTGCTGCGGAAAGTAGCCCTTGGGAATGGCATTGAACAGGTAGACGTTGAGGCCGATCACCGCCAGCAGCACCACCATCACCACAGCCTTGCTCGCCAGCGCCCAGTCGAGGCTGTGGGCATAGGTGCGCAGCGTCCATTGCCAGGTGCGTTCGGCCCGCTCGCCCATCCAGCCGAGCAGGCGACCGCGCTTCTTCGGCTTGCCGCCCTCCTCCGCCTCGCTGCGCAGCAGCAGCGCGCACATCATGGGCGTGGTGGTCAGCGAGATGACGAGCGAGATCACCACCGCGGCCGACAGCGTGACCGCGAATTCGCCGAACAGCCGCCCCACCTGCCCACCCATGAACAACAGCGGGATGAACACCGCCACCAGCGACAGGCTGATCGACAGCACGGTGAAGCCGACCTCGCGCGCCCCGCGCAGCGCCGCCTCGACCCGGTTCATGCCGGCCTCGATGTGGCGGGTGGTGTTCTCGAGCACCACGATGGCGTCGTCGACCACGAACCCCGTGGCGACGGTGAGCGCCATCAGGCTCAGGTTGTTGAGGCTGTAGCCCAGCAGGTGCATCACGCCGAAGGTGCCCAGCAGCGAGACCACCGTTGCCACCGCAGGGATGATGGTGGCGCGCGCCTTGCGTAGGAACAGGCCGACCACCAGCACCACCAGCGCGATCGAGATCATCAGCGTGAGTTCGATCTCGCGCAGCGACGAGCGGATGGAGTTGGTGCGGTCCGAGGCCACCTGGATCTCGATGTCCTGCGGCAGCTGCGCGCGCAGTTCGGGCAGCAGGTCGCGCACGCCGTCCACCGTCTTGATGATGTTGGCGCCGGGCTCCTGCGTCACCAGCAGCACCACCGCCGGCTCGCCGTTGAAGAGGCCCAGCGTGCGCGTGTTCTCGACGCTGTCGATCACCCGGGCCACGTCGCCCAGGCGCACGCCCGCGTTGTTGCGCCAGGCGATCACCAGGTCGCGGTAGTCGGCCGCGCGCCGGCCCGGCGGCGGCGTGTAGACCTGCAGCCGCCGGTCGCCGCTCTCGATCGCGCCCTTGGGCCGGTTGGCATTGTTGGCCTGGATGGCGGCACGCACGTCCTCGGTGCTGATGCCCATGCGGTTGAGCGCGAACGGCTCCAGCTCGATGCGCACCGCCGGCAGCGAGCCGCCGCCGATTTCCACCTCGCCCACGCCTTCGACCTGCGACAGGCGCTGGCTCACGATGTTGGACACCGTCTCGTAGATCTGCCCCGGCGTGCGCGTCTTCGACGTGAGCGCGAGGATCATCACCGGCGCCGCCGTCGGGTTGCGCTTGCGGTAGGTCGGGTTGCGGCGCAGCGTGGCCGGCAGGTCGGCGCGCGCCGCGTTGATGGCCGCCTGCACCTCGCGCGCGGCGCTGTCGATGTTGCGGCTCAGGTCGAACTGCAGCGTGATGCGGGCCGACCCGTTGGAGCTGGTCGACGTGAGCTCATTGACGCCCGGGATGATGCCCAGGCGCCGCTCCAGCGGCGTCGCCACGCTCGAAGCCATCGTGCTCGGGCTCGCGCCCGGCAGGCTCGCCTGCACCGAGATGGTCGGAAAGTCGACCCGCGGCAGCGGCGAGACCGGCAACGCGAAGAAGGCGACGATGCCGGCCAGGGCGATGCCGATGGTGAGCAGCACCGTGGCGATCGGGCGTTCGACGAACGGCCGGGAGAGGTTCATG
>JANOCL010000060.1:0-9949 GCA_031412135.1 Variovorax sp.
TGTATGTACATTGATATCTACACGCACACCGTCAGGAGTTCCTCATGCAGCCGCCCACCGCAAAACTCTTCGCCACCGGCGGCAGCCAGGCCGTTCGGTTGCCCGCCGAATTTCGCTTCGAGGACACCACCGAGGTCTTCATCCGCCGCGACGAAAGCACTGGCGACGTCATCCTGTCCGCGCGATCGCCAGTGGATTGGCGCTCGTTCATGCAGCTGCGCAAGCAGTTGGGCCCGGTGCCTGGGGACTTCCTGGCCGACCGCGAGCAAGGCGAGCAGCAGCGCGATCCCTTCGAGGCCTGGAAGGAATGACGCTGTACATGCTCGACACCAACGCGGCGAGCGAGGCGATGCGCGGTCATCCTGCGTTCGATGCGCGGCTGCAGGCGCTGCCGCCCGGCCAGTGGTGCATTTCGGCGGTGACCTGCTCCGAGATCCGCTATGGCGTGGCCAAGCGACCCGAAGCCGTGCGGCTGCACCGGATGGTGGACGAGTTCCTGCGCATCGTGCCCATCCTGCCCTGGGACACCAGGGCAGCGAACAAGCACGGCGAGCTGCGCGCCGATCTGAAGGCGCGCGGCACGCCCATCGGCGACTTCGATGAAATGATCGCGGCGCACGCGCTGGCGGTCGGCGCCGTGGTGGTCACCGACAACACCCGGCACTTTTCCCGCGTCGCCGGGCTCGTGATCGAAAACTGGCTGCGGCCGGCGGTCGACCGCTGACGCAGCGCCGACAGATCGAGGTCACCCGCAAGGGCTACATCGACCAGCGCGCGGTGCTGCCCCGGCGCGCGGACTCGGTCGTGCGGCTGTACGGCAGCGCGAGCGACGCCGACGTGATGCGGCCGGACTGAAGCGCGGCGCTTTCGGTCGCCACGTCGAGGAAGCAGGCCAGCATGGCTTCGACGCCCGGCGCCCTGCTCGCGCGCTCGCGCCAGCCCGGCAGTTCGTGGTCCATCTGAATGCAGAGGTCGCGCCACGCCTCGGCCAAGGCGGCCCATGCCGCGATCGCCGGTTCGGTCACGCGCTGCGCCAGCGCCGGCAGCTTGCGGCCGAGCGACGGTGTCTGCTCCACCAGCAACCGGCAGCGCCGGAACTCGCCCGCATCGGCCGGCAGGTCGAGCCCGCTGCCGCGGTAGTGGAGCGGCCGTATGCCCGACAGCAGCGTAAAGAGTGCCAGGCTGGACAGCCCCTGCTCACCGGCCGCGAGCCAGCGGATGGCATCGGGTTCGAGGCGCCGCGCCGCGCGGCCCAGTTGCGCGCGCACCCGGCCCATGGCCGCAGGCGCGTCCTGCTCGCGGATGCGGGCCAAGCCCTGTCGCGGCCCGATGGCGGCGGTGGCGCCCAGCATGCGTGCCACTTCCGCATGCAGCAGGCAGTCGTCGCTGGTCTCCTTCAGCAGACGCAGGAACTCGCCCAGGGGCATATGGCCGTAGACGATCCTGCATCCCTCGCGCATCTCTATCCTGTAGTTCGGCTCGCCCTCGGCCGGCGTCGTCCTTGAAGCCATGCTTGTCTATCGGCCGGGCGTGGGCCCGCGAACAGGGTGGTTGCGAAAATAATCCGTCGACTCCCATGAATCCCAGGACTCCCATGCCAGACACGCTGAACCTGCCGACCTTCGACGACGTTGCCGGCGCCGCCGCGCGCATCGAGGGCCACGCCCACCGCACGCCTGTGATGACCTCGCGCACCGCCGACGAAGCCTTCGGCGCCCAGCTTTTCTTCAAATGCGAGAACCTGCAGCGCGTCGGCGCATTCAAGTTTCGCGGCGCGTTCAATGCGCTGGCGAAGTTCGACGCCGCGCAGCGTCGCGCCGGCGTGGTGGCGTTCTCGTCCGGCAACCATGCGCAGGCGGTGGCGCTCGCGGCGCGAATGCTGGGCATGCCGGCCACCATCGTCATGCCGCACGATGCGCCGGCCGCCAAGGTGGCGGCCACCGAGGGCTACGGCGGCCAGGTCGTGGTGTACGACCGCTACAAGGACGACCGCGAGCAGATCGGCCGCGACCTGGCCGAGAAGCATGGGCTCACACTGATACCGCCCTACGACCATCCCGACGTGATCGCCGGCCAGGGCACGGCGGCAATGGAGCTGTTCGAGGAGGTGGGCGCGCTCGACGCCTTCTTCGTCTGCCTGGGCGGCGGCGGCCTCCTGGCGGGCTCGGCGCTCGCCACCCGCGCGCTGGCGCCGGGCTGCAAGCTATACGGCGTGGAACCCGAGGCCGGCAACGACGGCCAGCAGTCGTTTCGATCGGGCACCATCGTCCACATCGACACGCCGCAAACCATTGCCGACGGCGCGCAGACCCAGCACCTCGGGGCGCACACCTTTCCGATCATCCGGCGCGACGTCGACGACATCCTCACCGTGAGCGACGCGCAGCTCGTGGAGGGCATGCGCTTCTTCGCCTCGCGCATGAAGCTGGTGGTGGAACCGACCGGCTGCCTGGGCTTTGCCGGCGCGCAGGAGATGAAACCGCAGCTTCGCGGCCAGCGCATCGGCGTGCTGGTGAGCGGCGGCAACGTCGACATCGCGCGCTTCGCGGCACTGCTGGCGGGCTGAGAGCCGGCATCGGAAGCCGGCGCTCAGCGCGGCTTCTTTTTCTTCTTGTCCTCGTCGTCGCCGAAAAGCTTTTCGACCTGCTGCCCGATGCGCGCGCCGATGGCGGTGCCCACGCCCGGCAGCACCGCCGTGCCGATCGCCGCGCCGGTCAGCGCGCCGCCGGTGAGCGACAGCCTGGGCTGGTCGAGCGTGCCGCCAAGCTGAAGCGGCAGGCCGACCACGCCGTCCACCAGGTCGATTGCCGCCTCGCCGTCGAGCTTGCGATTGAACACCGTGGCGCTGCCGCTGGCGGTCAAGACGCCGGAGCGGCCGCGAAGGCCGGTGTAGCGCAGCACCATGCCGTCTTCGGCCATCTGCGTTTCGAGCGTGCCGGTGAGTTCGTCGAACACGGTCTGCCCGCCGCGCTCGGTGCCGGCCGTGCTGGCCGCCCGCGCGAGATCGAAACCCTTCACCACCGCAGGCTTGACGCTGAAGCGGGTGCGGGTGCGCAGCCCCCGCAACAGCGCGGCGGCGTCGTCGCCTTCGGTCTCGACCTGGGTGCGGCCGTTCAGCTTGCCTTCGACCGCCGTGCGCCGCCCGAACGCGCCCAGCATGCCGGCAATGTCGACGCCCTGCGGCGCCAGTTCGGCCGTGAGGCGAAGGCGGCCGCCGTCGAGCGTCTGCAGCACGGCGCTGCCGTTCCACGTACCGCCGCCGACGTCGATCAACGCGCGCCAGCGATCCTCGCCGCCTTCGCGCTCGACGCGCAGCACGACGGCCGGCGATACGCCCGGGCGCCGCGCTTCGACCTCGCGCGGCCGCCAGCCGGCATCGAAGCGCACGTCGGCGTCGTAGGCCAGTGCAATGCCGCGCCGGTCGACCCAGGTCACGTTCTGCAGGCGCAGGTGGGCGAGCGGAATCTCGGCCAGCGTCCAGGCGCCGCCCGCGGTGGACGCATCGTCGACTTGCAGGCGGTCGCGGAAGGCGCGCACCGACGCCCGGGGCAGCACGGCATCGATGATTTCGACCTCGTCGATGGCGATCTGCCTGCGCCAAAGCCCGGCCAGCCGGGGGCGCACGACGATGCGGTCGATAGTGATCGGCTGCGCCTGCGCGGTGGCGATGTCGCCGAGCACCACCACGGGCACCGGCCGCAGCGACCAGTGCGCCGCGCCGACGCGCAGGCCGATGCCGGTGGCTTTCTCGAAACGCGCACCGACCTCGGCCGCGAGTTCCTCGTCGCTCGGCAGCAGCAGGTGCGCCAGCAAGGCCAGGCCGCCCAGCAGCACGGCTGCAACTGCGGCGGTGCCGACGATCCATCTTCGAGTGCGCGTCATCGAGGAAGCTTAAATCGTGCCGCGGCCACTCGCTATAGTTTTGAACCCTCTGACCTGGAGAATGCCGCATGCGCATCTGGAACAAAGACATATCGATCGACGTGCTGACCCGAAGCCACATCGACACCGCCGTCGCAACCCTCGGCATCGAGTTTCTCGAAGTCGGCGACGACTTCATCCGCGCCCGGGTGCCGGTGGACAAGCGCACGCAGCAGCCCTTCGGCATCCTGCACGGCGGCGTGTCGGTGGTGCTGGCCGAGACGCTGGGTTCGTGCGGCGCGCACTATTCGGCGCCCGAAGGGCAGCGCGCCGTGGGGCTGGACATCAACGCCAACCACGTCCGGGCGACCACCTCCGGCTGGGTCACCGGCACCGCCCGCCCTGTGCACCGGGGCCGCACCACGCACGTGTGGCAGATCGACATGACCAACGACGCCGGCCAGCTGACCTGCGTCTCGCGCATCACCATGGCGGTGCTCACGCCGGCGGCTTGAGTCTTGCTATCCAGAACGACAACAACCGAGGAGAAGACCCGATGAGCGATTCCTACTTTCCACGCTGGCGCGAGGTCGCCGCCACCGAGGGCACCGTGGTGGCGCCCGACGAACGCCTGGCCTGGCCGCAGACCGCCGTGATAGGCGTGCAGCATGTGATCGCGATGTTCGGCGCCACCGTGCTGGCGCCGATCCTGATGGGCTTCAACCCGAACATCGCGATCCTGATGAGCGGCGTCGGCACGCTGATCTTTTTCCTGATCACCGGCGGGCGGGTGCCGAGCTACCTGGGCTCGAGCTTCGCCTTCATCGGCGTGGTGATCGCCGCCACGGGCTATGCGGGCAAGGGGCCGAACGCGAACATCGCCGTGGCCCTCGGCGGCATCGTGGCCTGCGGCATGCTGTACATCCTGATCGGCGCGATCGTCCAGGCCGTCGGCACCGGCTGGATCGAGCGCTTCATGCCGCCCGTGGTCACGGGCGCCGTGGTGGCGGTGATCGGGCTGAACCTGGCCAACGTTCCGATCAAGAACATGGCGGCGAGCAACTTCGACTCGTGGATGCAGGCGGTCACCTTCCTTTGCGTGGGCCTGGTGGCGGTGTTCACGCGGGGCATGGTGCAGCGGCTCCTGATCCTGGTGGGGCTGATCCTCGCGAGCATCGTCTATGCGGTGCTCACCAACGGCCTCGGCATGGGCAAGCCGATGGACCTGTCGGGCATTGCCGGCGCGGCATGGATCGGCGCGCCGGTGTTCACGGCACCGGCTTTCAGCGCCGGCGCGATGCTGCTGATCGCGCCGGTCGCGATCATCCTGGTGGCCGAGAACCTGGGCCACCTGAAGGCGGTGACGGCCATGACCGGGCGCAACCTCGATCCGCTGATGGGCCGCGCCTTCATCGGCGACGGGGTGGCGACGGTGGTGAGCGGCGCGGTGGGCGGCACCGGCGTGACCACCTATGCGGAAAACATCGGCGTGATGGCCGCCACAAAGATCTATTCGACCGCGGTGTTCGTGGCGGCGGCGCTGATTGCGCTGGTGCTGGGCTTCAGCCCGAAGTTCGGTGCGCTGATCCAGGCCATTCCGCTGCCGGTGATGGGCGGCGTGAGCATCGTGGTGTTCGGCCTGATCACGGTCGCAGGGGCCAAGATCTGGGTCGACAACAAGGTCGATTTTTCACAGAACCGCAACCTGATCGTCGCCGCGATCACGCTGATCATCGGCACCGGCGACTTCACGCTCAAGTTCGGCCAGTTCGCGATGGGCGGCATCGGGACCGCCACCTTCGGCGCGATCCTGCTTTATGCGCTGCTGGGGCGCCCGCGCAACGCGAGCGTGTCGTAGTGCCGAGGGGTGGCGCGGGCGCGGTAGATGCTTACCACCCGTGCCATGAGTTCGTCGAACAGGCCCAGGGGATCGTGCAGCATGCGCGCTACCGGGTAGCTTCCGAGCGCGAAGCCGGCAAACCGGATCTGGACGTTGTCGAAGTACACGGACAGGCCTCGCCCTGCGTCCAGCAGGCAATGTTCGACCGTCTCGAACAAATCCCCACACTGCAACTCGGCCCGCACGGCCGCGCCGAGGCTGTAGGTGTAGAGGTCCGGCTGGACGTTTCGAATGTCGAGTGTGGGTTGCATCGGTGCAGGGCGCAGGGGCGCGCTTCTTTTTTCGGAAGCGGCCGAGTCTGCAAAAAAATTCAGGCCGCGGATGTAGGAGACGGCTGGCTTTTACCGATTAATGCCACGGCTGTTGCGTAGGCGATGCACATGAAACCTCTTGCAAGAGTTGTTGTGCCGCGTGTGGATCGCCGCCGGCCTGCCTGAGCGGGCATCCTGCGCCCGTTAGACTCCAACGCTTTTCGCACGAACGTTTTTCATGGCCGATGCATCCGCCGCGCGCACCAGGGCGGTTTTCGAATTCAAGAGCGCGACGCTGCCCCTGATCGCCGTGATCCTCAAGACGGCCGACCTCGGCATCCTGTCCGAAGCGCTCGACGTCCAACTCGCCGACTCGCCCGATTTCTTCGACCAGGAGCCGGTTGTCATCGACCTCTCCCAGTTGGCGGACGCCGAAGCCGGCGCACCCGAGATCGACTTCGGGGCACTGCGCGAGTTGCTCGCGCGCCATCAGACCCAGCCGATCGCGGTGCGTGGCGGTGACGATGCGCAAAACGCAGCGGCGCGTGCTGCCGGCCTGTCGGTCGCCGCAATGCCCGTGGCGCCCAGCGCCCGCACGGGCGCGCCGCCGGCCGAACCACAGAGCGAGGCGCCACGCATCGTGCGCGAGGTCCAGGTGCCCGCCAACGGCACGCTCCTCATCGACAAGCCCCTGCGCTCGGGCCAGCAGGTCTACGCTCGCGGCGGCGACGTGATCGTGACGGCGGTGGTCAGCTTCGGCGCAGAGGTGATCGCGGACGGCAACGTCCATGTGTATGCGCCGCTGCGCGGCAAGGCGATCGCCGGGGCGCGGGGCGATGTGGCCGCCCGCATCTTTACGACCTGCATGGAAGCGCAGCTGGTGGCGATCGCCGGTATCTACCGCACCGCCGAGGTGGCGCTCCCCGGCGACGTTGCCGGCAAGCCGGCCCAGGTGTCGCTGGACGGCAAGAAAATCGTGCTCAGCGCCATCGCGTAGGCGCGACGCGCATCGAACACTGACAACCGAATCAACGAAGAAGGAACGGAATGGCAAAGATTGTGGTGGTGACCTCGGGCAAGGGCGGCGTCGGCAAGACGACCACCAGCGCGAGCTTTGCGGCAGGGCTCGCGCTCGCGGGCAAGAAGACGGCCGTGATCGACTTCGACGTTGGCTTGCGCAACCTCGACCTCATCATGGGCTGCGAGCGGCGCGTGGTGTACGACCTCATCAACGTGATCCAGGGCGAGGCCAACCTGAGCCAGGCGCTCATCAAGGACAAGCAGTGCGACAACCTGTTCGTGCTGGCCGCCTCGCAGACGCGCGACAAGGATGCGCTGACGCAGGAAGGCGTCGAAAAGATCCTGAAAGATCTGGACGCCCAGGGCTTCGACTTCATCGTCTGCGACTCGCCGGCCGGCATCGAGACCGGCGCGCTGATGGCTATGCATTTTGCCGACGAGGCGCTCATCGTCACCAACCCCGAGGTGTCGTCGGTGCGCGACTCCGACCGCATCCTCGGCATGCTGGGCTCCAAGACCAAGCGCGCCAAGGAAGGCGGCGATCCGATCAAGGAACACCTGCTGATCACCCGCTACAACCCGAACCGGGTGGCCGGCGGCCAGATGCTGTCGCTGGACGACATCAAGGACATCCTGCGCATCAAGCTGATCGGCGTGATTCCGGAATCCGAAAGCGTGCTGCAGGCGTCGAACCAGGGCGTGCCCGCGATCCACGACACCGAGAGCGACGTGGCGCAGGCCTACAAGGACGTGGTGGCGCGCTTCCTCGGCGAAGACAAGCCGATGCGCTTCATCGAAGCCGACAAGCCGGGCTTCTTCAAGCGCATCTTCGGAGGGAGATAAGCCATGTCACTCCTGTCCTTCCTTCTGGGTGAAAAGAAGAAGACGGCCAACGTCGCCAAGGAGCGGCTGCAGATCATCCTGGCGCACGAGCGCAGCAGCCTGGGCGGGAAACGGCCGGACTACCTGCCCGAGCTGCAGCGCGAGCTGATCGCGGTGATTTCAAAGTATGTGTCGATCAAGGCAGAGGACATCAAGGTCCACCTGGAGCGCCATGACGACCTGGAAGTGCTGCAGGTCAAGATCGAACTGCCCGAAGGCGCCGTCGCCGCAGCGCGCTGAACGCTGCAGAAGACTTGCATTTCCGGCGCTGCGGCCTGGGGTCGCCGCCCTTCCTAGAAGCACCGGTGTGGGCGTAACGTGTCAGCCCAACCAAAACCTGGAGACACAGCACCATGGCAACCAGCAAGTCGAGCACCGCCAGCCACGCCGGCGCAGCGAAAAAGACACGTTCCTCCGCTGCCGATGCGGCGGCCGATGTTCAGGACGCCTTCATCAAGCCGCTCAAGGGGATGGCCGAGCGTTTGCAGAACCTGCCGCTGGCGGGCGCCGCAGGTGCCATCGTCGAGAACGGGCGCAAGGACCTGCAGGCGCTGGTGCAGGTCAACGAGAAGTCCTACCAGGGTCTTCAGTCGGTGGTTCAGCGGCAGACGGACATGCTCAAGGCGTCGATCGCCGAATGGCAGGGTGCGGTAAAGGGCATGTCTCCGGCCGAGCCGCGAGAGAACCTGGCCAAGCTCGACGCCATGGGAAAGGCGGCATTCAAGCAGGCGCTCGACGACATGCGCGAACTGTCGGAGCTGGCCGCGAAATCGCAGGCCGACGCCTTCGACGTGGTGCGCCAGCGGATTCGCGACAACGTGGACGAAGTGAGCAAGCTCCTGCAGCAGCGCAAATGAGCCTTGGGGTCGATGCCGTGCCGAAGCGAGAAAAAGGTCCGTGACGCCGCCCGCAGTAAGCGTACATTGGCTTATTGCTCAGCTCAGGAACGAATCCGCCATGGCATCGACTTCTTCAACGCGCACCGCTTCTCCCGCGCCGATCTCTGCTGCTGCCGCCAACGAGGCCGCGACGCGGGAGCGGTTGCGGCAGGCACTGCCAGCCACGGTCGATCTGCTGCATCACCGCCAGGCCGACCGGATCGACGACAGCGACATCGAGGCCTACGTGAAACTCAACTGGCTCGAATGGCAAGGCGGCGGACTGCGCCTCACGATCACCGGGCGCAACGTGTGCGCCCAGCAGGCACCTGCCGCCGCCTGAAACCCTTCTGCCGGTTCTACTGCCCCGCGATGATCTGCGCGATCAGGCCGGTGGCAATGGCGGCCAGCGCGTAGTCGCCGCCGACGCTCACCCACTGCTGGCCCTGTGCAGGCGCATGCAGGCGATGGTCGCGCCAGTCGTTGACCACGTGGTTGCGCCCGCGGTACTCGTTGGGCACCCACCCGCCACGGCGCCATTCGCTGTGCGGGTGCGGGTAGCCGCTGCGGTCGAAATGCCGACCCGGACGAACATCCTGCCGCCCATCGAACTGGTTGCCGCCGCCATGCCGCTCGAACTGGCGCTGCTGCTGCTCCCGCTCGCTGCGCTGTTCGAAGCGCTCGTTGCGGTGCTCCCGGTCGGAGCGGCGGTCGTCCGCAAAGGCGCTGCCGGCCATGCACATCGCCAGCGCCGCTGCGGCCACGGCCATGCTCCTGGACTTGATGATCATCCTGGAACCCCTCTGCGTTGATGAGGCGTCCAGTGTGGCCGGCCCGTGTGTCGCGCCCACGCTGTGCCTGTAGGCGCGAGGTGAAGCAAGGTAAAGCCGGCGAAGGCCGGCGAATCCGCGTCAGGGGCCGTCCGGCTCCGCCGCGCGCGCCATGCGCTCGCTCTTCCAGTACACGTCGTCGCCGCCGTCGACCCGGTTGAGCACCCGGGCGAGTACGAAGAGCAGGTCGCTCAGCCGGTTCAGGTAGTGACGCAGCGCATCGTTGATCTCGGCCTCGGCACCGAGCGCCACCACCGCGCGCTCCGCCCGCCGGGCGATCGTGCGGCATACATGGGCGAGAGAAGCGGCGCGGGTGCCGGCCGGCAG
>JANOCL010000061.1:0-37470 GCA_031412135.1 Variovorax sp.
CGGTCGAGTTCGATGGATGCTTGCATGGCTGGCTGCGCCTTCACATGTGATCAACCGATTTCGGCAGCACGTAGAAAGTGGGGTGGCGGTAAACCTTGTCTTCCGCCGGATCGAAGTACATGTCCTTGTCGCCGGGATCGCTGGCCACGATCTGGTCGGAGCGCACCACCCAGACACTGCAGCCTTCCTGGCGCCGGGTGTAGACGTCGCGAGCCATCTGCAGCGCCATCTTGGGGTCGGGCGCATGCAGGCTGCCGCAGTGCTTGTGGTCGAGCCCCGCCTTGCTACGCACGAACACTTCCCACAGCGGCCACTCCTGTTCGGTCGTCGTCGTCGTGCTCATGCAGCCTCCCGCAGTTCGTGCCTGGCGGCATGCGCGAGCGCGGCCTCGCGCACCCAGGCGCCGTCTTCCCACGCTTTCACCCGGGCGCCGAGGCGCTCGCGGTTGCAGGGGCCGTCGCCGGCGATGACGCGCCAGAACTCGTCCCAGTCGATCGCGCCATGGACGTGCGCCTGGCGTTCCTCGTTCCACTTCAGTTCGGGGTCGGGCAAGGTCACGCCGAGCACCTTGGCCTGCTCGACGGCGGCATCGATGAACTTCTGCCGCAGGTCGTCGTTGGAGAAGCGCTTGATGCCCCAGCGCATCGACTGCGCGCTGTTGGGCGACTGCTCGTCGGGCGGGCCGAACATCATGATGGAAGGCCACCACCAGCGGTCGACCGCGTCCTGCACCATCGCCTTCTGCGCGTCGGTGCCGTGCTGCATCATCGTCAGCAAGGCCTCGTAGCCCTGGCGCTGGTGGAAGCTTTCCTCGCGGCAGATGCGGATCATCGCCCGCGCATACGGCGCATACGAGCATCTGCAGATCGGCACCTGGTTCATGATCGCGGCGCCGTCGACCAGCCAGCCGATGGTGCCCATGTCGGCCCAGGTGAGCGTCGGGTAGTTGAAGATCGAGCTGTACTTCGCTTTGCCCGTATGCAGCGCGTCGAGCATCTGGTCGCGGCTGGTGCCGAGCGTCTCGGCGGCGGCATACAGGTAGAGGCCGTGCCCGCCTTCGTCCTGCACCTTGGCCAGCAGGATCGCCTTGCGCTTGAGCGTCGGCGCGCGGCTGATCCAGTTGCCTTCGGGCAGCATGCCGACGATTTCGGAATGCGCATGCTGGCTGATCTGCCGCACCAGGGTCTTGCGGTAGTGGTCGGGCATCCAATCCTTGGCTTCGATGAAGCCGCCGGCGTCGATGCGGTCGTCGAAGCGCTGCTGCAGCTTCATCTCTTCGGCCGAGCGCACCGCCTTGCGGCCGTCGCCCGCGTCCTTGCCCATCGTGTCCATCGCTTGCGTATACATGGCGTTCCTTTCGCTATCGGGTTCTTTCGTCGATGACGCGCCGGGCCTTGCCGGTCAGCGTGCGTTCGATCGAATCGGGTTGTTTGACGAGCACCGTGGTCGAGATGCCCACCATCGTCTTCACGCGCTGCTGCACCCAGCGGGCGATTTCTTGGCGCTCGGCTTCGCCGACGCTGCCGCCACCGGGCTGCACTTCGCAATGCACCTCGACACTGTCGAGCAGACCGTCGCGGCCGACGCGGATCTGGTACTGCCCGGAGAGCTTGTCGTGAGCAAGCACGATCTCCTCGATCTGCGTCGGGAAGACGTTGACGCCGCGGATGATCAGCATGTCGTCGCTGCGCCCGACGATCTTTCCCATGCGGCGGAAGCTGCGCGAGGTGGGCGGCAGCAGGCGCGTCAGGTCGCGCGTGCGGTAGCGGATGATCGGCAGCGCCTCTTTGGTGAGCGACGTGAAGACCAGTTCGCCTTCTTCGCCGTCCGGCAGAACTTCACCGGTGTCGGGGTCGATGATCTCCGGGAAGAAATGGTCTTCCCAGACCACCGGGCCGTCCTTGCTCTCGATGCACTCGCTGGCAACGCCGGGGCCCATCCCTTCGGAGAGGCCGTAGATGTCGACCGCGTCGATGCCGGCCTTGCCTTCGATCTCGCGCCGCATGGCTTCGGTCCAGGGTTCGGCGCCGAAGATGCCGACCTTCAGCGAGGCGGCGCGCGCGTCGAGCCCCTGGCGCACGAACTCTTCGATGATCACCTGCATGTAGCTGGGCGTGACCATGATGATGTCGGGCTTGAAGTCACGAATCAGCTGCACCTGCTTCTCGGTCTGCCCGCCCGACATCGGGATCACCGTGCAGCCCGCCCGCTCGGCGCCGTAGTGGGCGCCCAGGCCGCCGGTGAAGAGGCCATAGCCGTAGGCCACATGCACGATGTCGCCCGGCCGTCCGCCGGCAGCGCGGATCGAGCGCGCCACCAGGTCTGCCCAGATGTCGATGTCGTTGCGCGTGTAGCCCACGACCGTCGGTTTGCCGGTGGTTCCCGACGACGCATGGATGCGCGCGACCTGCTCGCGAGGCACCGCGAACATGCCGAACGGATAGTTGTCGCGCAGGTCCTTCTTGACGGTGAACGGGAACTTCGCCAGGTCGCTCAATTGCTTCAGATCGCGCGGATGCACGCCGCTGGACTCGAAGGCCTGACGGTAGTGCGGCACGTTGTCGTGGGCGCGCTGCAACGTGGCCTGCAGGCGCTGCAGCTGCAGCGCGGCAATCTCGTCGCGGCTGGCGGATTCGATCGGCTCCAGGTCGCCGGGCGCGGGGCGTTTGACGGGCATGGATGTGTCTCCTTATTTGCTCTGTGGCCCGGGCTCGTCCGGCACCGCCGGCTTGCCTTTGACGGTGTGGGAGCGGCCGCGAAAAAGAGCCACGCGCTCGCCCTGCTGGTTGACCACCTCGACGTCGTACACGCCGGTGCGGCCTGCCCTCGAAACTTCGGCGCAGCGCGCGGTGAGCAGGTCGCCTTCATGCGCGGGTGCGACGAAGTCGATGCCGAAGCCCGAAGCCACAGTGAGCTCGTTGTACGAATTGCAAGCGAAGGCGAAGGTCGAGTCCGCAAGCGCAGCGATGAAGCCGCCGTGGCAGGTGCGGTGGCCATTGAGCATGTCCTCGCGCACGGTCATGTGCAGCGCGGCGCGCCCCGGGCCAACCTCGAGGATCTTCATGCCGAGCGACTGGGTCGCGCGGTCGTTGGCGAACATGCCGTGACGCACGAGTTCGGCTGTTTGCTGCGGTGTGCGGTCGGGCACCGGGTGTTCTCTCTCAGCGATCCGCGAAGTTCGGCGCCCGCTTGGCGCGGAATGCCTCCACGCCTTCGCGGTAGTCCTGCGCGGCGCCGAGTTCGCGCTGCAGCTGCGCCTCGCGCGCCAGCGCCGAGGGCAGGTCGAGCTGCTGCGCGTCGGCCAGCGCCTGGCGCGTTGCCGCCAGCGCGCGCAGCGGCATGGCGGCCATGCGGGCGGCCAGCGCTTCGACGGTGAGGGTCAGCTCCTCGTCTTCCACGCATTTCCAGATCAGGCCCATCTGCGCTGCTTCGGCGGCGGACAGCTTGTCGCCAAGGAGCGCCAGGCCGAGCGCGCGGGCCTGCCCCACCAGGCGCGGCAGCAGCCAGGTGCCGCCGGTGTCGGGTACGAGGCCGATCTTGGTGAACGCCTGGATGAAATTCGCCGACCTGCCTGCGACAACCAGGTCGCAGCACAAGGCGAGGTTGGCACCGGCGCCGGCCGCGACGCCGTGAACCTGGGCGATGACCGGAACCGGCATGGAACGCAGCCGCAGCACCAGCGGCGCATAAAGCGACTCGATCACATGGCCGAGGTCTTTGGGCGGCGCGCCGGGTGTGCTGTCGGGGGCAACCAGGGGATCGGCCAGATCCTGGCCCGCGCAGAACGCACGTCCGGCGCCGCTGAGCACCAGGCAGCGCACGCCGCTGTCGCCGGCCGCTTCTTCGAGCGCCGCCATGAGCGCTGCATGCAGCTGCGAAGTGAAGCTGTTGAGTGCCTCCGGCCGGTTGAGCTGGAGGGTTCGGACCGGGCCCGACTGGGTGATGCGTACCAAGGGTTCGTTCATTGATTTTCGTGGCGGCCAATAATTGACCGACCGTCCGGTAGATTATAAGATTCGCCCGCTTCGCACCGCAAGCCGTCCTGGTCGGTGCTAACCCTGAGGCTAGCGCCCTCCCTCCCCTTACAACATGCTGGAGACCCCGATGAACGCCCTCTTCGACCGACACCGCGCGCTGCTCGACGGTGCGCTGCAGGCGCTCGCGCACCGCAGTCACTGGTCGCCCTTTCCCGAGGCGCCCTCGCCCAGGGTCTACGGCGAATCGGCCCAGGCAGACGGGCAGAAAGCGGTGCTCGCACTGTGCGGCAAGGACTATCCGATGGACCAGCCCGGCGAACGGGCGCGGGTCGCGACGGAGCGCTCGCCCTTCGGTGCATCGCTCGACATCCGCTATCCGGAATGCGACGGCAGCGCCCTGGTCGCTGCCGCGCTGGCTGCCGAGCCGGCGTGGCAGGCGATCGGGCCCGAAGGGCGGGTCGGCGTGCTGCTGGAGGCGCTCACGCGCGTTCACGCACGCAGCTTCGAGATCGCCCATGCGGTGATGCTCACCACCGGCCAGGGCCCGATGATGGCGTTCCAGGCTGGCGGCCCGCATGCGCAGGACCGCGCCCTCGAAGCCATCGCCGTCGCGTGGAAAGCCATGGCCGACGTGCCGCCTGCCGCCACCTGGGAAAAGCCGCAGGGCAAGAACCCGCCGGTGGTGCTGAACAAGCGCTTCGAAGTCGTGGGCCGCGGCATCGCGCTGGTGATCGGCTGCGCGACCTTCCCGACCTGGAACACCTATCCCGGCCTGTTCGCCGCACTGGCCACCGGCAATCCGGTGATCGTGAAACCGCACCCCAATGCGGTGCTGCCGGCGGCCATCACCGTCAGCGTGCTGCGCGAGGTGCTGGCCGAACAGGGTCTCGATGCGAATCTGGTGACGCTGGCGGTCAGCCCCGAGCCGCAGCTGGCGCAGATGCTCGCCACCCATACCGCGGTCGCATCGATCGACTACACCGGCGGCAATGTCTTCGGCCGCTGGCTGCAGACCCATGCCACCCAGGCCCGCCTCTATGCAGAGATGGCCGGCGTGAACCTGGTGGTGATCGAGTCGACCGATGCCTATGCATCGATGCTGCGCAACCTGGCGCTGTCGCTCTCGCTCTACAGCGGCCAGATGTGCACCACCACGCAGAACCTGCTGGTGCCCGAGGACGGCATCCAGACCGACCAGGGCCACAGGAGCTTCGAGCAGGTAGGCGCCGACCTCGCGCAAGCCATCGACCAGCTGCTGGCCGATCCGAAAGTGGCGCTGCCGGTGCTGGGCGCGATCGGTTCGGCGCAGACGCTGGAGCGCCTCGCCGACGCAGCGAAGGTGGGCCGCACGGTGCTCGCGTCGCGCAAGCTCGAGCATCCCGAATACCCGCAGGCCGAGGTGCGCACGCCGGCCATCGCAGCGCTCGACATCCGCGATGAACACATCTACGAACAGGAATGCTTCGGCCCGGTGTCCTACCTGGTGGCGGTGCCTTCGCGCGAGGCTGCACTCGAACTCGCTGAGCGCAGCGTGCGCAACCATGGCGCCATGACCGTCGGCCTGTATTCCACCGACGGGGCATTCACCGACAGCATGGTCGACGCTTGCCGCCGCGCCCGCGTGGCGCTGTCGATCAACCTCACGCAGAGCGTGATGGTCAACCAGTCGGCCGGCTTCTCCGACTTTCACGCCACCGGCGGCAACCCGGCGGCCAATGCGGCGTATACGACCCTCGCTTTCGTGGCCGACCGCTTTGTGGTCGTGCAACACCGCCGCCACGCCTGACGGCGAACGGGGTCAGCGCGCTGCCGGGCTCGCCTTGCGCACCCGCTTGGCGGCAGCGCGCTTGGGCTGCACCAGCGCGTCGGGCGGCACCACCGCCCGCACGCCGCCGAAGAAAAGGTCGGCCACCATGGCGCCGATGGCTTCGTGGTCGAGTTCGCGCCCGGGCTTGAGCCAGGTGAACATCCAGTTGATCATGCCGAACAGCAGCATCGCCATCGGCTTGCCGAGGCGGCTTTGCGGATCGTCACCCCGCGCTTCGGCGATGGTTCGGGCAAAGGCGGCGACCACGCGCCGCTCGACGTTCACGATGCGCAGCTGATCTTCTTCGCGCAGAAAACGCACGTCCTCGGTCAGCACGCGCTGGGCGTTCTGCGCGATCGCGTATTCCGCCACGAAGCGCCGGATGAGCTCGCGCAGCCGGGCCTCGGGCGCGGCATGCTCGCGCAGCACCTCGTCGACCACCGACTCCAGCCGCAGCACGTGCTCCTCGGCGATACGGACCGCGAGGTCGTGCTTGTCGCGCACGTAGTGATAGAGCGTGGCCTTCGACACGCCGCAGGCCGTGGCCACCTCGTTCATCGAAGTGCCCGCATAGCCGCGCTGCGCAAACAACTGCGCCGCGTTCGACAGGATGATTTCTCGCTGGCCGTCGTAGCCGACCGGGTCACGCACACGAGCCATTCGGCAACGCCCTTATGTCAATACAGAGCCGCGGATGATGGCACGCTCGCCTACAGCGCGCAGGTGCGAAAGCCGAAGAAGCCGTCGTCGCGCTGCGGCAGCGCGAAGCCGCGGCGCTTGGGGGAGCGCAGGCGCGCACGGGTCGCGAACGATGCGCCCCGCAGCACACGGGCATGCCGGAACGCAGGCTGCGGATCGAACCCGGTGCCGACGCTCCACGGGTCGGCGGCGAAGCCCGGCCAGGGCTGCAGCGTGCCCGCGGTCCATTCGTGCACATCGGCCCAGCGGAAGCCTCGACGTGCAGCCGTGTGCGCGGCGATTTCCCACTCGACCTCGGTCGCCAGCCGGCGCCCCGCCCAGCGCGCCCAGGCGTCGGCCTCCCACCAAGTCACATGCACGGCACTGCGGTGGCCTGCCACTCGAACGGATTGGCCGAAGCGCTGCTGCAGCACCGAGCCGCCGGCGCCGATCTGATCGATGTGGCGCGGCCCCCGTCGCCCGTCGGCCTGCTGCATGAGCCATGCGCTGCCCTCGGCATGCCACAGCTCCGGCCGGTCATAGCCGCCGTCGTGCACGAACTCGACGTACTGGCCCCAGGTGACAGGCTGGGCGTCGATCTCGAATGCCGGCACTTCGACCCGGCGCAAGCCGCGTTCCTGCGCAAACGCAAAGCCGGAATCGCAGAGCCCCAGCTCCCATGAAGTCGCCGGCATCGCCAGCGGCTCGCGCACCACTGCGGCAGGTTCGGCCTCTATGCCCATCGGCAGACCCAGCGTCTGCGCCATCACCACCAGTTGCTCGCCGCGCAGGTCTTCGTGGAACAGCGCCAGGCGATAGAAGTAGAGGCCGGCATCGGTCTCGGCCGCATGCTCGAGGAGTTCGAGCGTGCTCTCCAGCGTGTCGAGCAGGTAGGCCCTGGTTTGCGCAGGATCGGGAAGGTCGGGCGACCAGCGGCCGGCCGGTGCGATCTGCGCCGGATTCCACCAGCCGTCGGCCGCGGGCTCGATCGAGGCCAGCCGCGTGGGGCGCACGGGGCAGTCGGCGCCGAACGCGCGCTGTGTATTGCGCCCGATCCACCATTCGGCGAACCAGCCGATGTGGCCGGCCAGCCAGGCCGGCGGCTCGACCTCGTAATGCCGCGGCACGGCGAGCGCAGCCGATGCGAGCGCCCGTTCGTAGAGCGAGAGGAGATGGAGCGTGTGATTGCGCGCATCGATCAGCGCCAGCGAAAGCAGTTCGCGGCCGGCCCGGCGCATGTCGGGCGAATCGATGGAAAAAGGCAGGCCGGACGTGCCGAACGGCATGCTGGACGGCGGGCGCGAAGGCATGGCCGATTATGGCTACCGGCTTTCCTGCAAGGACGGTATCGACGGCACGGGTAAACCCGCCGCACGCCCTGCAAAGAGCCACGCAACACGGCGTTACCATTGCGGGCTTTCCGCCGACCCTACCCGACTGGCGCCGAAACTCATCTCGCAGGGAGACATACGTTGTCCGCACTTCTCAAGTTCGCGCTGGTCATGGACTGGATCAGCAGCCAGTTCGGCAAGGTGGCCGGCTGGGCCGTCCTCGCCGCAGCGCTTATCTCGGCGTTCAACGCATTCATGCGCTATGGCCTGGACTTCAGCTCCAACGCCTGGCTCGAGATCCAGTGGTACCTGTTCGCCGCCACCGTGATGCTCGGCGCGCCGCTGGTGCTCAAGCTCAACGAGCACGTGCGCGTCGACATCATCTACGGCAAGCTCAAGCGCAACGGCCCGGTGTACGTCGACATTTTCGGCCTTGTGTTCTTTCTGCTGCCGGTGATGGGCCTGCTGTTCTGGCTGAGCTTTCCCTTCTTCCTCGGGATGCTGCGCACCGGCGAGATGTCGGGCAACATCGGCGGCCTCATCCGCTGGCCCGCGGCTCTCATGATGCCGCTCGGCTTCGGCGCCATGTTCCTGCAAGGCGTGGCCGAAATCATCAAGCGGGTGGCCTACCTGCGCGGTTTGATCGAGATGGAAACGCACTACGAGAGGCCGGTGCAATGAACGCCCTCCCGACCCGAACACCGCACCGCTTCGCAGGATAAAAAATGCAGATGGCAAATTTCGCCCCGATCATGTTCGCGGGGCTGATCGTGATCATGCTGATCGGCTTTCCGGTCGCGTTCTCGCTCTCGGCGCTGGGCCTGCTCAGCGGCTTCATCGCGATCGAGATGGGCTGGTTCCCGGCCGGCTTCATGGCCAACCTGCCGCTCAACGTTTTCGGCATCCTCTCCAACGAAACGCTGCTGGCGATCCCGTTCTTCACGCTGATGGGCGCCGTGCTCGAGAAATGCGGCCTGGCCGAAGACATGCTCGACTCCATGGGCCAGCTCTTCGGCCCGGTTCGCGGCGGCCTCGGCTACTCGGTGATCATCGTCGGCTTCATCCTGGGCGCCATCACCGGCACCGTCGCCGGGCAGGTGATCGCAATGGCGATGATCTCGCTGCCGGTGATGATGCGCTACGGCTACAACATGCGCTATTCGACCGGCGTGCTGGCGGCGTCGGGCACCATCACCCAGCTCGTGCCGCCGTCGCTCGTGCTGATCGTCATGGCCGACCAGCTCGGCACCGACGTCGGCCAGATGTACAAGGGCGCCTGGGGGCCGGCGATCCTGCAGGTGCTGATCTTCGCGCTCTACACCTTCCTCATCTCGCGCATCCGTCCGAGCTACGTACCGGGGCTTCCGCCGACCGCGCGCACGCTCTACGGCTGGGCGCTGTGGGCCAAGTGCCTGCGCGGCATCATCCCGTCGGCCATCCTGATCTTCGCGGTGCTTGGCTCGATGGGCGGCCTGCCTTTCATGGACCACGCGATCGCCACGCCGACCGAAGCCGGCGCCATGGGCGCAGTGGGTTCGCTGGTACTCGCTGCCGTGCATCGACGCCTCAGCTGGCAGATGCTCAAGGAGGCGATGAACGGCACCATGCGGCTGACTGCCATGGTGGTGTTCATCCTGATCGGCTCGCGCGTGTTCTCGCTCGTGTTCCAGGGCGTCGACGGCGCGATCTGGATCGAGCACCTGCTGTCCGGACTGCCCGGTGGGCAGATCGGGTTCCTGATCGTCGTCAACATCTTCGTGTTCTTCCTGGCCTTCTTTCTCGACTTCTTCGAGATCGCCTTCATCATCCTGCCGCTGCTCGGCCCGGTAGCCGCCAAGCTCGGCATCGACATGGTGTGGTTCGGCGTGCTGCTGTGCGTGAACATGCAGACCTCTTTCATGCATCCGCCCTTCGGCTTCGCGCTGTTCTACCTGCGCGGCATTGCCGACACGCTGTTCAAGAACGGGGCGCTGCCGCGCAAGGTGGAGTCGCGCGACATCTATCTGGGCGCCATTCCCTGGGTCGGCCTGCAGCTGCTGCTGGTGGCGATCGTGATCTTCTTTCCGCAGACCGTCACCGTGTTCCTCGACAAGAAAATAGTCGTGGACACGGACAAGGTGCAGCTCGAAATGCCGGCCGACATGCAGGGCTCGGGCAACAGCGGCATCAACATGGAAGACCCGTTCGGCAACCAGAAGCCGGCGACGCCCGACACCGACGGCCTGCCGATGCCCGAACCCGAGCCGCCCGCTCCGGCGCCGGGCGCCGACGCCAGGCAGTGAGCGAAGACGACGAGCCCGGCGCCGCGCTGGAGAGCGCGGCCTATCCGCCTTTCGTGCGGATCGCGGCGGTGGTGCTGGTGGTCGACCTGGTCGGCTTCGGCCTCTGGAGCCTGCCGACGATGCGCAGCGTCGACTGGTCGACGCCCAGCCTCGTGCTCTTCGGGCTGGCGGCTCTTTGCATCGCCTGGGTCGGCTACTGGATCGTCTACAGCCGCACGCGCCTCGAAGGCGATGTGCTCACGCAGACCTGGCTCTGGACCAAGCGCGCGGATGCAGCAGAGGCGGCACAGCTCAAGCTCGTGCACTGGCGCTGGCTGGAACGCGTGATAGCACCGCGCCTGCTGGTGCGGCGCAGCAATGGCGCGGTCACCTGGTTCAACGCCGCCGATGCACGGCTGCTCACCGGCTTCGCCGAACGCGTTGCCCAACGCGCCATGAAAAAAGCCCCGCCGTGACCGGCGGGGCTTTTGCCTGAAGGGAAGAACGAAGCGTTTCTACAGCTTCTGCTGCTGCATGAAGCGGTCGAATGTGCCTTCGGTGAAGCGGAACCAGGCGTTCTGGTCGGCCAGGAACTTCGAGTAGTCGCCGTAGACCTTCTTCCACTCCGGATTGCTGTTGTTCAGATCGGCATAGATCTGCTGAGCCGACTTGAAGGCTGCGTTCATCACGTCCTGCGTGAAGGGGCGCAGCTTGGTGCCGGAGCCGACCAGCTGTTTCAGCGCGACCGGATTGCGTGCGTCGTATTTCGCCGTCATCGTGATGTTGGCATGCGCTGCAGCCGCCTCGACGATGGCCTTGTACTCGGCCGGCAGGCCTTCCCATGCCTTGTTGTTGATGTAGAAGTCGAGCTGCGGACCGCCTTCCCACCAGCCGGGGTAGTAGTAGAACGGTGCCACCTTGTTGAAGCCAAGCTTCTGGTCGTCGTAGGGGCCGACCCACTCCAGCGCGTCCAGCGTGCCCTTTTCGAGCGCGGGATACAGGTCGGCGCCCGGAATGGATTGCGGAATCACGCCGAAGGGTTCGAGGACCTTGCCCGCGAACGGGTTGGTGCGGAACTTGAGGCCCTTGAGGTCGGCGACCGACTTGATCTCCTTGCGGAACCAGCCGCCCATCTGGGCGCCCGTGTTGCCGCCCGGCAGGTTGATGATGTTGTACTTGGCGTAGAAGTCGCGCATCAGCTTCAGGCCGTTGCCCTCGTACATCCATGCGTTCATCTGGCGCGTGTTCAGGCCGAACGGCACGGCGCAGCCGAGGCAGAAGGTCGGGTCCTTGCCGTAGAAATAGTAGGGCGCGGTGTGCGCCATCTCGACCGACGCGTTCTGCACGCCGTCGACCACGCCAAAGGCCGGCATCAGTTCGCCGCCGGCATGCACCGAGATCTGGAACTTGCCGCCCGTCATGTCGCTCACCTTCTTGGAGAACACCTCGGCCGTGCCGAAGATGGTGTCCAGCGATTTGGGAAAGCTCGAGGCCAGGCGCCAGCGGACGGCGGCCTGTGCATGGACTGCGGGCGCGATGCCGGCAGCGAGGACGCCGGCGATGCCTGCGTTTTTGATGAGGGAACGACGATCCATTGAATTCACTCCGGGTGCTTTGGAAAAACAAGAACGCGGCTTGTGGCCGCGTTGCTGACTTGTTGAGTCGAGCGCGATTGTAAAAAGCGCTTACACCGCCCCGGTGGGGGTTTTCCCTGCGGGATGCAGGTCGGCGAAGCGCTGCGTGATCGAATTCCCGATACCGCGTGCATCGAGCCCGATCGCGGCCAGCAGCCTGGCCGGATCGCCATGCTCGATGAAGCGGTCGGGCAAGCCCAGCTGCAGCACAGGCTTCGACATGCCGGCGATCTGCAAGGCTTCGAGTACCGCACTGCCCGCGCCGCCTGCAACCGCACCCTCTTCCACCGTGACGATGGCATCGTGCGTGCGGGCAACCTGCAAGAGCAGTTCGACGTCGAGCGGCTTGGCCCAGCGCATGTTGACGACCGTGGCGTCGAGCTGCTCGCCCGCGTCCAGCGCCGGATGGAGCAAGGTGCCGAAGGCGAGGATCGCGATGCGCTTTCCCTGGCGGCGGACCTCGCCCTTGCCGAAGGGCAGCGCATCCAGCGTGAGATGCGGCACGACGCCGGCGCCCGCGCCGCGCGGATAGCGCACCGCGACAGGATGGTTCTGCGCGAACGCCGTCGACAGCAGCTGCCGGCATTCGGCTTCGTCGGCCGGACACGCAATGGCCATGTTCGGTATGCAGCGCAGGAACGGGATGTCGTAGGCGCCTGCATGCGTCGCACCATCGGCACCGACCAGGCCGGCGCGGTCGAGCGCAAAGACCACCGGCAGGTTCTGGATCGCGACGTCGTGGATCAGCTGGTCGTAGGCGCGCTGCAGGAAGGTCGAGTAGATCGCGACGACCGGCTTCAGCCCTTCGCAGGCCAGGCCGGCCGCAAAGGTGACGGCATGCTGCTCGGCGATGCCGACGTCGTAGTAGCGGTCGGGAAAGCGCTGCTCGAACTCGACCATGCCGGAGCCTTCGCGCATCGCGGGGGTGATGCCGACCAGCCGCCCGTCCTGCGCGGCCATGTCGCACAGCCAGCTTCCGAACACCTGCGTGAAGGTCTGCTTCGGCGCCGTCGCGGGCTTGACGAGGCCCACTGCCGGATCGAACTTGGACGGGCCGTGGTAGGCCACCGGATCGGCCTCTGCCAGCTTGTAGCCCTGGCCCTTCCGGGTGACGACATGAAGGAACTGCGGTCCATGCAGATGCTTGAGGTTCTCGAGCGTCGGCACCAGCGAATCCATGTCGTGGCCGTCGATCGGCCCGACGTAGTTGAAGCCGAACTGCTCGAACAACGTGGCCGGCACCACCATGCCCTTGGCATGCTGCTCGAAGCGCTTGGCAAGCTCGAACAGCGGCGGTGCCCCGCGCAGCACGCTCTTGCCAACGTTCTTGGCCGCGGCGTAGAAATTGCCGCTCATCAATTGCGCCAGGTAGCGGTTGAGCGCACCCACCGGCGGGCTGATCGACATGTCGTTGTCGTTCAGGATCACCAGCAGCTTGCAGTCGCAGACGCCGGCGTTGTTCAGTGCCTCGAAGGCCATGCCGGCCGTCAGCGCCCCGTCGCCGATGATGGCGACCGAATGGCGGTCCTCGCCCTTCTGCTTGGCTGCCATCGCCATGCCGAGGGCAGCCGAGATGCTGGTCGACGAATGCGCGGTGCCGAAGGTGTCGTACTCGCTTTCGCTGCGCTGCGGAAAGCCCGAGATGCCGCCGATCTGCCGCAGCGACGGCATGCGCTCGCGCCGGCCGGTCAGGATCTTGTGCGGATAGGTCTGGTGGCCCACGTCCCACACCAGCCGGTCGTGCGGCGTGTTGAACACATGGTGCAGCGCGACGGTGAGCTCGACCGTTCCCAGGTTCGAGCTGAGATGCCCGCCGGTGCGCGACACGTTGTCGAGCACGCAGGTGCGTACCTCGTCGGCCAGCTGCTTGAGCTGGATGCGGTCGAACTGCCGCAGCGCGGAAGGGTCGTGGAGGGTGGGGAGCAGCGGAGCCATAGATCGTTGTTATGCGTTTACCGGTCGCGGTCCACGACCATGTGGGCGAGCGCCCGCAGCGCGCCGGTGTCGGCCAGCGTACTGCGCTCCAGCGCGGCGAGAGCCTGCGCCAGCAGCTCGCGGGCCTGCGCGCGAGCCCCGGCCAGCCCGAGCAGGGAAACATAGGTCGGCTTGTCGCTCGCAGCATCCTTGCCCGCGGTCTTGCCGAGCGTCTGCGAATCGGCGGTGACGTCGAGGATGTCGTCGACCACCTGGAACGCAAGACCGACCGACGCGCCGTATTCGCGCAGCCCCGCCAGCACGGCCGGCGCAGCGATGCCGGCGCAGGCGGCGCCCATCTCGACGCTGCCCTGCAGCAGCGCGCCGGTCTTCAGGCGGTGCATTTCGCGCAGCTGCGCTTCGTCGAGCGCCAGGCCGACACTCGCAAGGTCGATGGCCTGTCCGCCGGCCATGCCGAGGCTGCCGGCCGCCCGCGCCAGCAAGCGGCACAGCGACGCCTGCACCGAGGGCGCGACCGCATCGCCTTCGGGCGCGAGCAGTTCGAACGCCAGCGCCTGCAGCGCATCGCCCGCCAGGAGCGCGCCTGCCTCGCCGAACTTCACATGCACTGTCGGCTTGCCGCGGCGCAACACATCGTTGTCCATGCACGGCAGGTCGTCGTGCACCAGCGAATAGGCGTGGATCAGTTCGACGGCGCAGGCGGCGCGCAGCGCGGCTTCGTCCTGGCCGCCCACGGCCTCGCTGGCGGCAAACACCAGGAGCGGACGCAGCCGCTTGCCGCCGTCGAGCACCGCATAGCGCATTGCGTCGCCGAGTCGCACCGGTGCATCGATGCCGACCCAGTCGCAGAGCGCTGCCTCGACGCGCACGAGGCGCGGATCGCTCCACGCCGAGAGGCGGTCGCCATTCCAGCGCAGGTCGCCCGCCGCCTTCATTCGGCCGTCCAGACCTTCAGGCCGCCCGCATCGAGCACCTTGATCTGGTCTTCGACCGCCTGCAGCTTGTCGCGGCAGAAAGCGAGCAGCGCCGCCCCGCGCTGGTAGCTGCCGAGCAACTGGTCGAGCGGCAGCCGGCCCGATTCGAGTTCGGCCACGAGTTGCTCCAGCTCCTGGAGGCCGGCTTCGTAGCTGGCCGGCAACGCGCCGGTGTCGGGCACGGCAGGCAGGGCCGGCGAAGAGATGGGTGGCACCTTGGGCATTCGGGGCGTGTCGAGGGTCAAACGAGGCATTTTAGGGCGCGTACAATCGCGCTCTCCCAAGTCGGTGCCCACCGGCGCACTTCTTCGGGTCGTCTCGCCTCTTTGGCCGGCCCCTTTTCCGTTTTATTTCTCTCTCCCTGTGGGGAGCTTGGTCAGGTCACCCATGTCTGATTTAAGTCTTCAACTGCAGCAGGCTTCGAGCCAACTCCCGGTTTCCGCGTACTTCGACGAGACGCTCTATGCCCGCGAGCTGCAAACGCTTTTTGCAGGCGGCCCGCGCTACGTCGGCCACCGGCTGGCCGTGCCCGAACCCGGCAGCTTCCACACGCTGCCGCAGGAGCAGCAGGGCCGCGCGCTCGTTCACACGCCGAAGGGCGTCGAGCTGATCAGCAATGTGTGCCGCCACCGGCAGGCGCTCATCCTGCATGGCCGCGGCGCGCTCGATGCGCAGACCGGCGGCAACATCGTCTGCCCGCTGCACCGCTGGACCTACGCAGCCTCCGACCCGCGCACCACCGGCACGCTCATCGGTGCGCCGCACTTCGAGCAGGACCCCTGCCTGCACCTGCACAACTATCCGCTGACCGAGTGGAACGGCCTCTTGTTCGAGAAGAACGCGAGCGGCAGCGGGCGCGACGTCGCCGCGGACCTTGCGAGCCTCGGCCCGCGCGCCGACCTGGACTTCGCCGGCTATGCGCTCGACCGGGTCGAACTGCACGAGTGCAACTACAACTGGAAGACCTTCATCGAGGTGTACCTCGAGGACTACCACGTCGGCCCCTTCCATCCGGGGCTCGGCAGCTTCGTCACCTGCGACGACCTGCGCTGGGAGTTCAACCGGCATTTCTCGGTGCAGACGGTGGGCGTTGCCAACCGGCTTGGCCGCGCCGGCAGCCCGATCTACCAGAAGTGGCAGGAGCAATTGCTCAAGTACCGCGACGGCAAGCCGCCCAAGTACGGCGCGATCTGGCTCACCTATTACCCGCACGTGATGATCGAGTGGTATCCGCATGTGCTCACCGTCTCGACCCTGCATCCGGTCGGCCCGCAGAAGACGCTCAACATGGTGGAGTTCTTCTATCCGGAAGAAATCGTCGCCTTCGAACGCGAGTTCGTCGAGGCGCAACAGGCGGCCTACATGGAGACCTGCGTCGAAGACGACGAGATCGCCGAGCGCATGGATGCCGGCCGCCGCGCGCTGATGCTGCGCGGCGAAAACGAGAGCGGCCCTTACCAGAGCCCGATGGAAGACGGCATGCAGCAGTTCCACGAGTGGTACCGCGGCGAAATGGCATAGGGCAGGCTGACGGATGCAAGCGCTCTGGATGGTGCTGGCCGCACTGATCTTCGCCACCATGGGCGTGTGCGTGAAGATTGCGTCGGCCTGGTTCACCAGCGCCGAACTGGTGCTCTACCGGGGCCTGATCGGCATCGTGTTCCTCTGGGTGCTGGCCAGGAGCCGTGGCGTGTCGCTGGCCACGCGCTATCCCGGCATGCATGCCTGGCGCAGCCTGGTCGGCGTGTTCTCGCTCGGCGCCTGGTTCTATGCGATCGCGCACATGCCGCTCGCCACCGCGATGACGCTCAACTACATGAGCAGCGTCTGGATCGCGGCCTTCCTGGTCGGCGGTGCATTGCTGGCCTGGGTGCCGGTGCCCGGCCGCGACGGGCGCGTGCCGCGGCCGCCGCTGCAGGGGCCGCTGGTGCTCACCGTGCTCGCCGGCTTCGGCGGCGTGGTGCTGATGCTCAAGCCGGCCGTGGGCGAGAACCAGGGTTTCGCGGGACTCATGGGCCTCTTGTCCGGACTCACCGCCGCTTTCGCCTACATGCAGGTGGTGGCCCTTTCGCGGCTCGGGGAACCCGAAGCGCGAACGGTGTTCTATTTCGCATTGGGCTCTGCGGTGGCCGGCGGCGCGGCCACGCTGCTGGGTGGCTTCACGCCGTGGGCCGACTGGACCTGGCGCCAGGCGCTGTGGCTGCTGCCGGTGGGCGTGCTGGCGGCGCTCGGCCAACTGTGCATGACCCGCGCATACGCCAGCGCCAAGACCGAAAGCGGTACGCTGGTGGTCGCGAATCTGCAGTACTCCGGCATCGTCTTTGCCGCGTTCTACAGTGTGTGGCTGTTCGGCGACCGCATCGACGCCACCGGCTGGGCCGGCATGGGATTGATCGTCGCGAGCGGTATCGCGGCCACGGTGCTGCGCCAGCGCTCGCTGCCGAAGGCGCCAGCGGAAGAGCATTGAAGGAACCCGACGACATGTACACGACCCTGATATCCGCAGAGCAGCTCATGGCACTGGAAGGCGGCGATGCCGCGCCGATGGTGTTCGACTGCAGCTTCGATCTCATGAAGCCCGAGGCCGGCAACGCGATGTACCGCGCGGCGCACATCGCAGGGGCCCTCCACGCGAACCTCGACACCGACCTGAGTGCGCCGCACGGCGTGCCCGGCGCACATGGCGAGGTGGTGGTCGCGCACGACGACGGCCCACCCGCATCGGGCGGGCGCCATCCGTTGCCCAGCCGCGAGAAGTTCGCGACCTGGCTGTCGAGCGTGGGTTTTGCCAACGGCATGCAGGCGGTGGTCTACGACCGCAACGGCGCCAACTACTGCGGCCGGCTCTGGTGGATGCTCAAGTGGATGGGCCATGAGGCCGTTGCCGTGCTCGACGGCGGGCTCGCAGCCTGGCAGGCGGCGGGTGGCGCGGTCACCGGCCGCGCGGAGCCCGCCCGCTTCCAGTCGAACTTCGTACCCGGCCCGCCGCTGCTCGCGTTGGCAACGACCGACCGCGTCGCACGCGGGCTCGGCAGTCCGGCGCAGACCCTGATCGACGCCCGGGCTGCAGCGCGTTATCGGGGCGAAGTGGAACCGCTCGATCCGATCGCGGGCCACATCCCCGGCGCGCTGAACCGGCCGTTCGCCGAGAACATCGGGCCGGACGGCAGGTTCAAGCCGGCCGCGCAGCTGCGCGCCGAGTTCGAGGCGCTGCTGGCGGGCCGCGATCCGGCAACGGTGGTCCACCAGTGCGGCAGCGGCGTGAGCGCGGTGCCGAACCTGCTCGCCATGCAGATCGCCGGGCTCGGTACGACCGCGCTGTATGCCGGCAGTTGGAGCGAGTGGAGCAACACACCGGGCCTGCCGACCCGCCAAGGTCCTGAGCCATGAAAGTCACGCACTCGCTCCCCGGCTTTGCATTGGCGGTGCTGCTCGCCGCAGCACCGCTCGCTGCGTTCGGGCAAGCCCAGCGTGCGCACGTGCATGGCCTGGTCAAGCTCGACATCGTGGTCGAAGGCCCGAGCGTGGTGGTCGAGATGCAATCGCCGCTCGACAACTTCGTCGGCTTCGAACATGCGCCCAAGACCGATGCCGAGAAGAAGGCAGCGCAGGCCGCAGTGGCCCAGCTGCGTGCAGCCGACCAGCTGTTCAGGATCGATCCTGCCGCCAATTGCAAGCTCGGCCCGGTCACGCTACGTTCCGCGGCGCTCGGGCTCGGAAAGACCGAAGCCGCCGCGGCCGGCGATCCACATGCCGATCTCGACGGCACCTTCGCCTTCAACTGCACCAATGCCGCCGCGGCGAAGTTCGTTGAGCTCGGCCTGTTCGGTGCATTCGACGGGCTGCGCCAGATCGATGCACAAATCCTCGCGCCGCAGGGCCAGTTCAAGCGCACGCTGAAGCGGCCCGGCACCCGCCTTGCCTGGGGCGCCAAGTGATTCCGCGGTGAGCCCGGTTCTTTCGGTCGAGTCGCTGCGCTTCGCGTGGCCCGGGACCGGGGCTCCATGCATCGACATCGACCGGCTCGACATCGCACCGGGCGAAGCGGTGTTCGTGCACGGGCCGAGCGGCTGCGGCAAGAGCACTCTGCTGTCGCTCCTCGCCGGTGTACTGGTGGCCGATGCCGGCCGCGTCGCGCTGCTAGGGCAGGACTGGGCGGCGCTCTCGGGCGCTGCACGGGACAGAGCCAGGGTGGCGCATGTGGGCTACATCTTTCAGCAGTTCAACCTGCTGCCCTATCTGAGCGTGCTCGACAACGTGCTCCTGCCCTGCCGCTTTTCGACGCGGCGCATGGCACAGGCGTCGCGCGACGGTCCGGCACTGGCGCAGGCACAGCAGTTGCTGGAGCGCATGGGCCTTGATGCGAGTCTCTGGAAGCGCCAGGCGATGCAGCTCTCGGTCGGCCAACAGCAGCGGGTGGCGGCCGCGCGCGCGTTGATCGGCCTGCCCGAGGTGGTGATTGCCGACGAGCCGACCTCCGCCCTCGACGAAGACCGGCGCGAGG
The DNA here is from genome assembly GCA_031412135.1 of Variovorax sp. Lineage (GTDB taxonomy): Bacteria > Pseudomonadota > Gammaproteobacteria > Burkholderiales > Burkholderiaceae_C > Variovorax. Next base: position 19,102 of record JANOCL010000061.1, read on the forward strand.
CCTTTCTCGACGTGCTGCTGGCCGCCTGCGCGGCGAACCGCAGCGCACTCGTCTTCGTGAGCCACGACCGGCGCATCGCCGCGCGTTTCGCCCGCCATGTGTTGCTGCCGGCGATCAATCGCGCAAGCGCCGGAGCGACCGCATGAAGGCGCTCTTTGCGATCGCGTGGCGCAGCGCCTGGAACCGGCGCTTCACGCTGGCGCTCACCGTGCTGTCGATTGCGCTGTCGACCTTTCTGTTGCTCGGCGTCGAGCGCATTCGCACCGAACTGCGCGCGAACTTCTCGTCCTCGGTCTCGGGCACCGACCTGATCGTCGGCGCACGCACCGGCTCGTCGCAGCTGCTGCTGTACTCGGTGTTCCGCATCGGTGCGGCGACCAACAACATGCGGTGGAAGAGCGTCGAGGCGCTGGCCGCGCACCCGGGCGTCGACTGGGTGGTGCCGCTGTCGCTCGGCGACTCGCACCGCGGCTTTTCGGTGCTGGCGACAACGCCCGCGTACTTCCGGCACTTTCGCTACGGGGAGCGCCAGGCGCTGGTGCTGCGGGAAGGCGCACCGTTCGCCGAGCTCTTCGACGCGGTGGTCGGCGCCGAAGCGGCCGACCGGCTGGGCTTGCACGTCGGGCAGCAGATCACGCTCGCGCACGGCAGCGGCCAGCTCAACGTTGCAGAGCATTCGGACAAGCCATTCACCGTTGTCGGCGTGCTCGCGCGCACCGGCACGCCGGTCGATCGCACGGTGCACATCGGACTCGAAGCGATGGAGGCAATCCACCTCGAATGGCGCAGCGGCGCGCCGCTGCCGGGCGTGAAGATCACGGCCGAGCAGGTGCGCAAGTTCGACCTGGCACCCAGGAACGTGACGGCCGCACTGGTCGGGCTGAAGAACCGGGCCGCGGTGTTCGCGGTGCAGCGGTGGGTGTCGACCTATGCCGAAGAGCCGCTGATGGCCATCCTTCCCGGCGTCGCGCTCGACGAGTTGTGGAGCGTGGTCGGCATCGGTGAAAACGCGCTGCTGGTGATGTCGGCGCTGGTCGCGCTGGTCAGCCTGGCCGGCCTGGTGTCGGTGGTGATGGCCGGCCTCGACGAGCGCCGGCGCGAGCTGGCGGTCCTGCGCGCGGTGGGTGCGAGCCTGCGCCATGTGATGGCACTGCTGGCGCTCGAAGGTGCGCTGGTCACGCTGCTCGGTATTGCGATCGGGCTTGTGCTTTCGGTGCTCGGCATCGCCCTGCTGTCGCCATGGCTGCAGTCCGAGTTCGGACTCGCGCTGCGTTTGTCCGAACCTACACTGAACGAATGGTTTCTCACCGGCGGCCTTCTGGCGGCGGGCTGGCTGGCCAGCCTGCTGCCCGGCCTGCGCGCCTACCGCCTCTCGCTGGCCGATGGGCTTTCACCAAGGATCTAGAACATGACGACGATGCTGAGATCGCTGCTCCTGATGCTGTGCACCGCGCTGACCTGCAGCGCCTTTGCCGCCGACCCCGCCCCCAAGGCGGCGCCAGGCCAGCCGCGCCTGATCACCTGGGAAGAGCTGGTGCCCAAGGACTGGGACCCGGCGAAGGAATTCAAGGGCATGGACCTGAGCAAGCTGCAGGACGGCGACCCGCGTGCCAACGAACTGCTCATGAAGATGCAGGAGGTCTCGAACAACGCGCCGACCAATCCGGCGCTGAACGGCGTCGAGGTGCGCATCCCCGGCTTCATCGTGCCGCTCGAGGAGAACAAGGGCGAGCTGACCGAGTTCCTGCTGGTGCCCTACTTCGGCGCCTGCATCCATACGCCACCGCCGCCCGCCAACCAGATCCTGCATGTGCGTCCGCAGAAGGGCGCCAAGTTCCGCGCCATGGACACCGTCTGGGTCACCGGCAAGCTGCAGACCGTGCGCAACGATTCGATGATGGGCGTGAGCGGCTATCACATCGCCGCGCAGAGCGTCACCAAGTACACCGAGCCCACCGCCAAATAGCCAACCGGCGCACCCAAATACCAGGGGTACCGCGGAACCGGCTTCGCCGGGCCGCTGGTATCGCCCCCGGCAGGGGGTGGGCGGCTACACGAAGTGAGCCAACCTGGGGGCGAGCAACAGATACCGCGGAACCGGCTTCGCCGGGCCGCTGGTATCGCCCCCTTGAGGGGGAGGCGCCGCAGGCGCTTCGGGGGTGATTCATTTCAAGCGATGCCGAGCATCTTGCGGTTGGCGGCCGTGTCGATGCTGCCGGCGGCGAAGTCGTCGAAGGCCCGGTCGGCCACGCGGATGATGTGCTCGGCGATGAACTTCGCGCCCTCGCGCGCACCGTCTTCCGGATGCTTGATGCAGCACTCCCATTCGAGCACCGCCCAGCCGGGAAAGTCGAAAGCGGCGAGCTTCGAGAAGATGGCCGCGAAGTCGACCTGCCCGTCGCCCAGCGAGCGGAAGCGCCCGGCGCGGTCGATCCACGGCTGGAAGCCGCCGTACACGCCCTGCTTGCCGGTCGGATTGAACTCGGCAGCCTTCGCATGGAAGATCTTGTTGCGCTCGTGGTAGTGGTCGATGTAGGCCAGGTAGTCGAGCTGTTGCAGCACGAAATGACTCGGGTCGTACAGCAGGCAGGCGCGCGGATGCTGGCCGACCCGCTCGAGGAACATCTCGTAGCTCACGCCGTCGTGCAGGTCTTCGCCGGGGTGGATCTCATAGCAGACGTCCACGCCGGCATCGTCGAAGGCATTCAGGATCGGCAGCCAGCGGCGTGCGAGTTCGTCGAAGGCTTGCGCGATCAGGCCCGGCGGGCGCGGCGGCCACGAGTAGAGATAGGGCCAGGCCAGCGCACCCGAAAAAGTCGCATGCGCAGTGAGGCCGAGGTTGGCCGAAGCCCGCGCCGCGAGGTGCAGCTGTTCGACCGCCCACTGCTGGCGCCTGGCCGGGTCGTTGCGCACCTCGGGCGCCGCAAAGCCGTCGAAGCCGGCGTCGTAGGCCGGATGCACCGCCACCAGCTGGCCCTGCAGATGGGTCGACAGCTCGGTGATCTCGAGACCGTGGCGGGCCAGCGTTCCCTTCACCTCGTCGCAGTAGGTCGTGCTTTCGGCGGCCTTGCGCAGGTCGAACAGCCGCGCGTCCCAGCTCGGTATCTGCACGCCCTTGTAGCCGAGCCCGGCGGCCCAGCCGGCAATGCCCTCGAGCGTGTCGAAGGGTGCGTCGTCGCCGACGAACTGGGCCAGAAAAATGGCCGGGCCCTTGATGGTCTGCATGCGGGTCTCCTGATCGCGAAGAGCGCGATCGTATCGCCGCGGTGCTGTCCGACGCGTGCGCGGGGTGGCCGCAGCGCTGCGAAGTTCATGCGAAACGCTGGACAATGGCGACTCTGTTGTCTACCCCGGGGCATTGCGGTTCGCGCGCCGCCCCTGAACGCGATGTCTCAAACAGTTTCCGGTCGTCTGAAGATCGGCTTGTCCGCCTGCTTTTCGCATGCCGACCCGGCACGCTCCCTTTTCACCAACAAGACGCTGCAGTACGTCGAGCAGTCGATCACCCATTGGCTCATGTCGGCCGGCGCCATGGTGGTGATGGTGCCCTGCCCCACCGGCGAGACGGCGCGCGGCGACACGATGCTGTCGCACTATGCCGAGTGGCTCGACGGCGTCGTGATGCACGGCGGCGCCGACGTCTGGCCCGGCAGCTACGGCGAGGTGCCGCTGAAGGACGCCTGGGTCGGCGACCGCGTGCGCGACCTGTACGACCTGGCGCTGGTCGAGGCTTTCGAGCAGGCGGGCAAGCCGATCTTCGGCGTCTGCCGCGGCCTGCAGCTGATCAACGTGGCTTTCGGCGGCACGCTTTACCAGGACATCGAGGCTCAGCATCCCAACGGCCTGCGGCACCGCGACCCGGTCGCCTACGACCAGAACTTTCACGAGATCAGCATCACGCCCGGCTCGCGGCTGTCGAAGCTGTACCCGGGCATGGACGCGGCGCGGGTCAACCGCATCCACCCCCCGGGCGTGAAGGACCTGGCGCCCGGCTTCGACGTCGAAGCCTGGAGCGTCCCCGACCGCGTGCCCGAGGCGATCCGCCGGCGGGTCGACCGGGGCCGCAGCTACATCGCGGCCACGCAGTGGCATCCGGAGTTCCACACGCTCGGCACCAACGACACGGTCGACGACACGGCCATCCTGCAAGACTTTCTGTGGGCATGCGCGACAGCCAAGGTCAGCCCCAAGGGGCCGCTGCGCAGTGCGCCCGGCCGTATCCGCAACCGTGCCGCGCGCATGCTTAAGCAGGCGCTCCTGATGCGCTGACGCGCTTCAGCGAATGAGCTGCCGCTGGCCCGGTTCGAGCACGCGGACCTGGGTATCGGGCGCCAGTTTTTTCGCCGCAGCGACGAAGCGCTCGGGCGTGCCGTCGCGCGCGAGCACGACGGTGTCGGTGAACCAGCTGCCTTTGAAGCGGTAGTGGATCGGCACGGCGACGCGGGCCTTGAGCACGCCCGCCAACTCCGCTGCCTGCTCGGCGTTCATGACGACGGGTTCGCCGAACACGGAGAGACCGTTCACCGACAGCAACGCCAGGTCGATGGAGGGAAACATGGCGGGCAGCTGCAGCAGCTCCGGGATCAGGAGCGTGTCGCCACCGAAATAGACGCTGCGGCCCTTGGCCTGGATCATGAAGGTAACTTCAGGCACCTTGTGGCGCGCGGGGATGCCGGTCACCTCGAAACCGCCCTGCCGCCATGTGTCCCACGGCTTGAGCTCGAGCACATGGGTGAAGCCGGCCGCACGCGCCTGCTCGACCATGTCGGGGCCGACCAGGAACGGCACGTTCTTGTGCGGGTAGGCGGTCATCGCGGCCATGTCGAAATGGTCGTAGTGCGCGTGGCTCGCGACGATCAGGTCAAGCGGTGGCAGGTCGCTCAGTGACATGCCGAGCGGCTCGCCCTGGTGGAAATGGGTCTTCTCGGTGAACCATGGGTCGGTGAGCACGCGCAGGCCGTCGAAGTCGAGCAGCAAGGTGGCATGGGCGATGCGCGTCACGGTCAGGGGCGGCCGTGCGCCTGCGGACCCGTTCAGCACGATCGGCGCGACCTCGACGGGCGGCCGGTCGATCACCCTGCTGGCGCGGGGCGAAGGAACGACAAAGGAGGCGCCGAGGATCAGCGCTGCACAGAGGATGCCCAGCACGCAGGCGAGGGCAAGACGGCGTCGGTTCATGAGGTGCTCGAAGACGTTCAGTGGAAAACGATCTTCCAACGCCGGCGCCGTGGCGGCCATGCCCGCGGCCGCCAGTTCGTTGTCAGGGCGCGCCAGGCTCGGGCGCCATCGAGGCGTCGACGGACCGGTCGGCGTAGCGGCCCGTGGCCTGCTTCGCGAAACTCCGGCTTACCGGCACATCGCGGCCGATCGAAAGCGCGAGCCGCAGGCCGGTTCGGCCGCTCGCCAGCGCCTGGACGGCGTCGTCCGCGACCCAGAAGGAGCGGTGGACCTGAATGCCTCGTTCGGCTTCGAGCAGCTGCAGCGTGTCGGAAAAACGCGCGTGCACGATCACCCTTCGCGCCGAGCGCATGTGCATGACGACGTAGTGCTCCTGCGCCTCGGCCAGCATCACGTCCGACGGCAGTTCGGCGCCCAGCTCCTCGGCGATGCTCTGCGGCGGCGCTTGAGGCACCGCGACCGTTGCCGGCTCGGCGACTGGCGACCCGGCCGCTGGCATCCGGCGCTCGCCCCACCACAGCGCGAGTCGCGGCACCAGCACCGCCGCGCAGAACATCAGGTAAGGCAGGCTGAAGCGCCACGTCTTGTTGACGAGCCCGGCCCATAGTTCATGCTGGGCGGCCGGCATCGGCGTTTCGCCCAGCACCAGGTCGTGCACGAACTCGAGCGGCCCGACCACGAGCAGCGCGCATACGAATGCCACCGCGCACGAGACGACACGCCGCCCGCTGTGCAGCGAAGCACTTTCGATGACAAGAATCCACCCCGCCAGGACGGCGAAGTACAGAACGCCCCGCAGCACACCGGTGGCGAGCCCCAATGCCGCGCTGACGCCCTGCGTAATCGCGCCGTACAGCCCGGTGAGGGCGCCGATCGGCAGCGCCACCAGCAAGCCGAGCGCGATCCACGGCAGGTTGGCCATGCGCCCTGAAAATTCTGCCTTCGAGTCGTTCACGCGTCTTTGCCCCTCGTTCCAATGGTCGATTTCCATCGTCCATTGCACCGCTTGCGGCGGGCGAAATCAACTCGTGCAAGCGCGGGGGGTGGTCAAACTCCGATTAGGTCGAAGGTGGTACGTAGACGGGCACGACGAGGTAGCTCGGTTGCGCGGCGCCGGAATGGACCGTGACGTCGGAGTCCGGGGCGCCGGCGTTTGCAATCGGCGTCCTGCCATCCGGGCGGAACGGACCCGCCGCCGGATGGGTGAAGGTGACCATGCCGCTCTGCTCGTTTCCTGAAACATCGAGCACGAGGCGGTTGCCCTGCTGGATGATCCAGGCGCTGGGCCACAGATTCACGTCGAGTTCGTAGCGCGTGCCCGGCACCAGCGCTTGCGGTTCGTCGTACGGATGCCAGCTGCGGTAGTCGCTCGACCGCGCCGGGTCGGCCTTGCGCATCGATGCGCGCAGCCAGCCCATCGTCACCGGGACCGCCGGATCGGTGGCGCCTTGCGCGGTGACCTCGGTCCCGTCGGGCCGCAGTTCGCGCACGGCGACGAACAGGTCGACATCGCTGGCGGTGGAACTCAGGTGAAGGTGCAGCCGCATCGGCCCGATCAGTTCCAGGTCGGACACCATGGGCGCGGTCGTGAAGCGCAGGCCGGAGCCGGGCAGGCCGTAGGCGGAGCGATACGTTGCCATCGAATCGACGGCCGGCGCACCGGTCGACAAGGACTGGCTGGAAGCATCGAGATAGAAGCGCACGGCCTGCGTACCGGGCAGGGGATAGGCGGCACCCGAGCGGGTGACCGACGCAGCGCCCTTGCGCACGACCACCGACACCGCCGGTTCCGACTCCACGCCGTTGACGATGCCCTTCAGGAAGCGGTCGAAGAAGCGCCGCTGCTTTTCCACCTCGGCGCGGGTGTAGAGCGGATCGGGGTCCCGTCCGATGCCGACCGACAGATGGCGGAACGGCGCACCGGTGGCCTGGTTGAAGCCCTCGATCGTGCCGCGCACGTGCAGCCCGAGCCCGCCGCTGTTGGCGTGCGCATAGACCGCCGCCTTGATGCGGGACAGATCGGCGGTGCGCTCGACGAAGTACGGGTCGTTCGCAAGCTTGCGCTCGCGGATCAGCAGGCGGAAGTCCTTGCCCCACACATTGTTGGCCTCGAGTTCGGCCGGCGTGAGCGGCGCCGAAAATGGGTTCTTGGGCGCGCCGTACTGGAAGTCCTTCACCCGCCCCTGGAACCAGAGGTCGAGAAAGCGCGACGAAAGAATGCCGCCGTGGCGCACGGCATCGCGGTAGTGATCGCTGAAGCCGGCGATCGGCATGATCGCCTTGAGGTGCGGCGGCTGGTGCTGCGCCACCAGCCATTGCGCAGCCGCGAAGTAGGAGTCGCCGAGCAGCCCGACGTTGCCGTTGCTCCAGCCTTGCGTGCCGGCCCATTCAATCGCGTCGTAATAGTCGCGCTGCATCTGCGGGCCCAGAACGTCGAGCAGGCCTGGCGATGCGCCCGAGCCGCGCTGGTCGCAGCGAATCTGCACGAAACCCTGCGCCACCCAGTAGTCCGGCAGGCCGGTTTCCCAATGCATGTGGTCGTCGGCGCCTTGCCCGCTCTTCATTTCCTGCCGCTCGTGGTCGGCAGGGGACCAGTCCTTGAACTTGATGCCTTTCGGATAAGGCCCCATCGACATGATGACGGGGAACCTGCCTTCTGCTGCCGGCCGGAATATGTCGGCCTTGACGATGGCGCCGTCGCGCGTCGGGATCGACACGTCGCGCTCGATCTGCAGTTTGTAGGGCGTCGCGGCCGCATCGGCCGGCGCCGACGGAGGTGAGTTGCCGCCGCCGCCACAGGCCGACAGGGTGGTAGCGGCCGCGCTGGAGGTGGTTGCGGCGGCAAGCTTGATCAGTTCACGTCTCTTCATGGTGGTGCTCGCAGGGTTGGACACCTCCGGGAATCTAGGAGCGCGATGCCGTGCCGTCCGCGCAACTCGCCGAATCCGCGGCCCGTTGCACGAGCTGAATGAAGCGGTTGCCGCTCAGTCGAGCAGCGCGCGGCGGTGCTCGGACGGCGTGGTGCCGGTCCAGCGCTTGAAAGCCCGATAGAAGGCGGACAGTTCAACGTAGTCCAGCAGCCACGCGACCTCCGCGATGCCCAGCCGGCGGTCGCGCAGATAGGTGAGCGCGAGGCTGCGGCGGGCTTGGTCGTGGATGCGGTTGAAGCGCGTGCCTTCCTCTTCGAGGCGTCGCTGCAATGTTCTTTCGCTCACCTGCAATGCCCCGGCCACTGCGGCAAGGTCGGATGCGCCTTTGCCGAGCCGCCCGACGATCACCGCCTGGGCCCGGCCGGACCAGCCGGGCTGCCCGCCCAGTTGCGACAACGAAGTCGTGGCGTGTCCGGCAAGGATTTCGGCAAGCACGGAATCGGCCGACACCACCGGCAGGGCTGCATCGTCGATCGCGAACACGATGCGCGACAACGGCGCCGAGAACATCACGGGCGCGTGACATGCCTCGGACCACGGTGCCGCGTCCAACGGTGCCTCGCAGGCCAGTTCCACGCGCAGCGGCGTGGCCTTGCCGCCGCTGAAGTCGTGGCTTGCGCGAACCAGCGTGACGCTGGCGAGGCCGAGGAGCTGCCGAAGGCCTTCGCCCGCAGCCGATGCGGTGTCCGGACGCAGTTCGATCGCGATCTCGTCGCCGGCGGCCAGCACCTGCACTTCCACGCCTTCGTTCCAGAGGCCGTTGAAGCGGCAGGTCTGGCGCCAGGCCGTCTCGAGCGTGGCGCTGGTCGATGCGAGATAGCCGAGCAGGCCGTGCCGGCGAGGGTCGGCCGTGGCAGCCAGCAGCACGCCGAGCCGGGGCTCGCCGAGCAGTTCGACGGCCTGGCCGAGAAGCAGTGGAACATCCGACGCCGGCACACGCGCGCCATCGGCGGAGTGCAAGGACGGCAACCCGGCCGCGAGCGCCCCAGCCGCGCCGGGCCGGACCGATTCGGCGTACGCGAGGATGGACTCGAGCGCGCCTCTGGCGGCGGTGCGGACAGACAGCGCCCGCACGGCTTCAGCGGTTGCGGGTCCCGCTCACGCCGCCGTCGACGGTGCCGAACACCGTGATGCCGCCACTCGTGCCACCGTTGCCGCTGGTGCTGCCGGCGCCCGTGGCCGACTGCTGCGATGCGCAGCCGGCGGCGAGGCCGAGCGCCGCGGCAAAAAACAGGCAAACAAGCTTCTTCACAGGATTTCCTTCTTGCTGGGTATCAACTCAGGTGCTTGCCGACGATGCCGGCCAGCTCGAACATCGTCACCTGGTCCTTGCCGAACACTGGCTTGAGCTTCGCATCGGCATTGATGGCGCGTTTGTTCACCGTATCCTGCAGGCCGTTGGCCTTGATGTAGTCCCACAGCTTCTTGATGACGGCGGTGCGCGCCACCGGTTCGGCGCCGATCACCGCGGCCAGCGCATCGCTCGGCTTCAGGCCGACGCCCGGCTTGCGCGGCGCCTTGGGCGCGGCGGCTTTTTGCGCGGCGGCCTTCTTGGCCGGCACCTTCTTCGCAGGCGCCTTCTTCGCCGCTCCCGCAGGCGCGGCCTTGGCGAAGGTCTTGCGCGGCGGGAACTTGCTGGTGCGCGGCTCGAACTCGAAAGTCACCTTGCCTTCTTCCTTGTTCCAGGCCAGGAAGGCCTTGAAGGCCCGGCGCGTTCGCATCGAGACGAACTTGTCGAGCAGGTCGGTCTTGCCGGTGGCAAGCAGCTTCTCGACCTGCGCCCGTTCCACCGGCTGCTGCAGGATCACCTTGCCGGTCTTGAAGTCGCAGCTCGGTGTCGGCTGCGGGGTGGTCGGCACCGACTTCTCGCAGACGTAGTTGCTGCCGTGCTCGAAGACCTGGGCGCCGCACTTGGGGCAGGGCCCTGCCGACACCTGGCCGCCGAAGTCGACGATCTCGCCGCTGTCGGCGTTCTTGTCGTCGCCGAAGTCGAACTCGAGCTTCCAGTTTTTCGTCTCCTCGTCGAACTTGATGACGATCTCCGAGGTGAAGGGCCAGCCCGCCTTGGAGCGAAAACCTTCCAGCGGGCCGATGTGCTTGTCGTGCAGCAGCTGCTCGGCCTCGGCCACCTCGAAGGTGCGACCGGCCGGCGACTTGCCGAAGGAGAAGCCGCAGGGCTGCGTGCCTGCCTTGCCGGTGCAGGTGAAGCGGCGGTAGTTTTCCTTCACCACGCCGCCGCAGTTGGGGCAGGGCGCGGCGAGCGTCGCGTAGTCGCCGGGAACGGTGTCGCGGTCGTACTCCTTCGCCTTCTTGACGATGTGCTGCGTCATCTCGGCGATCTCGCGCATGAAGGCTTCGCGGCTGAGCTTGCCGTGTTCCATCTGCGCGAGCTTGTATTCCCACTCGCCGGTGAGTTCGGCCTTGGAGAGTTCCTCGACGCCGAGCCCGCGCAACAGCGTCATGAGCTGGAACGCCTTGGCCGTCGGGATCAGCTCGCGGCCCTCGCGCAGCATGTACTTTTCGGCAATCAGCCCTTCGATGGTGGCGGCGCGCGTCGCGGGTGTGCCGAGGCCTTTTTCCTGCATCGCCTCGCGCAGTTCGTCGTCGTCGATGGTCTTGCCGGCGCCTTCCATCGCACCCAGCAGCGTGGCTTCCGAATAGCGCGCCGGCGGCCGGGTCTTCAGCGCCTTGGGCTCGACCGATTCGGCCTGCACCAGCTCGCCCGGCCTGACCGCCACCAGCCGCTTGCCGTCCTTGTCGTCTTCCTTCTCGTCGTCCTGCGCTTCCTTGCCGTAGATCGCGAGCCAGCCCGGCTTGACCAGCACCTTGCCGTCGGTGCGAAACGCGTAGTGCTTGCCGCCCTCGCTCACGGTGCTGATGCGCGTCGTCACCTGGTGCTCGGCGCTCGGGAAGAACACCGACAGGAAGCGGCGCACCACGAAGTCGTAGAGCTTCTGTTCGGCGTCCGACAGGCCGCTTGGCGCCTGCAGCGTCGGGATGATCGCAAAGTGATCGCTGACCTTGGCGTTGTCGAAGATGCGCTTCGACGGTTTCACGTAGTTGCCGTCGACCGCCTGCTTGGCAAAGGGCGCGAGATGCTTCATGCCGCTCGTGGCGAGCATGCCCATCGTCTGCTGCACCACCGGCAGGTAGTCCTCGGGCAGGGCGCGCGAGTCGGTCCGCGGATAGGTGAGCGCCTTGTGGCGTTCGTACAGGCTTTGCGCGAGCGCAAGCGTGGTCTTGGCGCTGAAGCCGAAGCGGCCGTTGGCCTCGCGCTGCAGCGAAGTCAGGTCGAACAGCGGCGGCGATGCCTGCGTGGTGGGCTTGCTCTCTTCGGTCACGCTGGCGGGCTTGCCGCGTGCTGCGTCGGCAATCGCCTGCGCTTCGCGTTCGTTCCACACGCGGTCGGCGCGCTGCTCGGAGTCGGGCAGGCCGTCGGGGCCGGGCGGCGGTTTCTTCCAGGCCGGGTCGAACCATTTGCCCGGGTACTCGCCGGCTTCGGCCGCGAAGCTGCCGTGCACTTCCCAGTAGTTGCGGCTCACGAACTTGCGGATCTTTTCTTCGCGCTCGACCACCACCGACAGCGTCGGCGTCTGCACGCGGCCCACCGTCGTCAGGAAGAACCCGCCGTCGCGCGAGTTGAAAGCCGTCATGGCGCGGGTGCCGTTGATGCCGACCAGCCAGTCGGCCTCGGAGCGCGAACGCGCCGCGTCGGCCAGGCCCTGCATCTGCTTGTCGGTGCGCAACTGGTCGAAGCCGTCGCGGATGGCCTGGGGCGTCATCGACTGCAGCCAGAGCCGCCGCACCGGCTTGCCCAGCGGCGCCTTGCCGCCGGCGTACTGCTCGATCAGCCGGAAGATCAGTTCGCCCTCGCGCCCGGCATCGCAGGCGTTGATCAGCTGGCTCACGTCCTTGCGCTTGGCCTGCTTGACCACGGCGTTCAGGCGGGTCTTGGTCTTGTCCACCGGCTTCAGGTCGAAGTGCGGCGGAATAACGGGCAGGTTGGCAAAGCTCCACTTGCCGCGCTTCACGTCGAACTCTTCCGGCGCCTGGATTTCGACCAGGTGGCCGACCGCGCTGGTGACGACGTAGGTCTCGTTCTCGAAGTGTTCCTCGTGCTTGTCGAACTTGCCTGCCACCGGCGTGAGGGCGCGCACGATGTCCTGTGCCACCGACGGTTTTTCTGCAATCACCAAAGTCTTCATTGACGGGTCATCCTAAATATTCGGGTCGCTCTTGCTCTCTACAATCAGCGGCTTCTCGCGTGCGTACGCGCACGCGCATGCGTACATATTCAAACTAACAGACTTCGGCGATGCCTTCCAAATCCCCCATCTCCCGCGGCCGCCGCATCCAGACGCGGCGCTCGGGCGTCCACGGCAACGGCGTTTTCGCGGTGCAGGACATCGCGGAGGGCGAGACGCTGATCGAATACAGGGGCGAGCTGATCAGCTGGAAAGAGGCGCTGCGCCGCCATCCGCACGATCCGGCCCAGCCCAACCACACCTTCTACTTCCACATCGATGACGGCCATGTGATCGACGGCGGCGTCAACGGCAATGCCTCGCGGTGGATCAATCATTCGTGCGAGCCGAACTGCGAAGCGGACGAAACCGAAGGCCGCGTCTTCATCAAGGCGCTGCGCAATATCCTGGCCGGCGAAGAGCTCGCCTACGACTACGGCCTGATCATCGACGAGCCGTACACCCGGTCGCTGAAGGCCGAGTTTCCCTGCTGGTGCGGCTCGGAGAACTGCCGCGGCACCTTGCTGGCGCGCAAGACCAAGGACACGAAAAAGAAGGACAAGAAGTCCGGCAAGGCGCAGAAGAAAGACAAGAACGACAAGAAGGACAAGACGAAAAGCAAGGACGCCAAGCGCTGAACATGGCCGCCGCATGGTTCGAGGATGAGATCGCCGCCGCCGTGGCCCCGGTGCTGCCGGGCCTGGCGGTCGAGGTGGTGGCCGAGATCGATTCGACCAGCACCGAGCTGATGCGCCGTGCACGCGAAGGCCGCTCGGCGCCGGTGCTGCTCGTGGCCAAGCGCCAGACCGCCGGACGCGGCCGCATGGGCAGGCCCTGGCAGAGCGCGCAGCATGCCGAAGCACCCGCTTCGTTGACCTTCTCGCTCGGCCTGCCGCTGGCGCCGAAGGACTGGTCGGGGCTTTCGCTGGCGGTCGGCGTCAGCGTGGCGGAAAGCCTGGACCCGGCGAACTCGGCGCAGGTCGCGCTTAAATGGCCCAACGACCTGTGGGTCGAAGACCGCAAGCTGGGCGGCATCCTGATCGAGACCGCGGTGCCCCAGAACGGCGCTGCCGAGCGCTACCTGGTGATCGGCATCGGCCTCAACATCGGGGAGCCCGATGCAACCGGGCTCGGCACGCCGCCGGCCTGGTTGCGGCAGTGGCGCCCGCTCGCCACCGCGCCCGAGGTGCTGCGCGAAGTCGCGGTGCCGCTGGTTTCACAGGTGCTGCTGTTCGGCGAGCGTGGTTTCGTGCCGTTCGCCGAGCGCTTTGCCGCCCGGGACATCCTGCGCGGACGCGAAGTGCAGCTCAACGACGGCACGAGCGGCCGCTGCGAAGGCGTGGGCTGGGGTGGCGAGCTGCTGCTTCGCACCGCGTCGGGCCTGCAGACGATCACCAGCGCCGAGGTGAGCGTGCGGCCGATCCGGGGAGGATGAACGGCTTGCGCGCACTGCTCATCGTCTTGCTGGTGGCGAACGCCGGCTACTTCGCCTGGACCCGCGGGGCGCTCGCCATGTTCGGCACGCTGCCGTCGCGCTTCAGCGAGACCGAGCCCGAGCGCCTGTCGCAGCAGATCCGGCCCCAGCTGCTGCAGATTCGCGAGGACGAACCCCCTTCGGCGCCAAAGCCCTAGGCCTTGTTGTCGTGCTCGTTGCCGTCGAAGCGCAGGCTGAAGCGCGTGCCGGGCGGTCGCTGCTGTGGATGCGCGTCTTCCAGCTCCACGGTGGCGAAGTGCTGCCGTGCAATCTCGCGGACGATCGGCAGGCCCAGGCCTGAGCCGTCGGCCTCGTTGCCAAGCACGCGGTAGAACGGCTCGAACACGAGCTCCCGTTCATGCGCGGCGATGCCCGGGCCGTTGTCCTCGACCTGCAGCACCACGATGCGCCCGAACGGATCGGCAAGCACCCGGGCAGTGATCACGCCGGGGCGATCGGGCACCGACGGCGTGTAGTTGATCGCGTTGTCGACCAGGTTGCGCACCAGTTCCTTCAGGAGCGTTGGATTGCCTTCGAGCACCACGCCCGGCGCGCCGGCTTCGGCGCCGTCGTAGCCGAGGTCGATGCGCTTCTCGATCGCGCGCGGCACCGCCTCTCGCACCACTTCGATGGTCAGCCGCGCAAGGTCGCAGGGCTGCCGGCCGATGGTCGCGCCGCTGCCCTCGGCGCGTGCGAGCGACAGCAGCTGGTTCACCGTGTGCGTGGCGCGCACGCTCGCGCGGCCGATCTGCTTGAGCGATTGCTTCAGCTCGTCGGCATTGGCGCCTTCGCGCTGCGCCAGGTCGGCCTGCATGCGCAGTCCGGCGAGCGGCGTCTTGAGCTGGTGCGCCGCGTCGGCAAGAAAGCGCTTCTGCGTGCCGATCGAATCGTTCAGCTTGTTCAGCAGATCGTTGACCGACAGCACCAGCGGCACCACTTCGAGCGGCACCGAAGATTCGTCGAGCGGGCTCAGGTCCCCGGGGCGGCGCTCGCGGATGCGCGCCTCCACCACCGACAGCGGCTTGATGCCGCGCACCAGCGCGAGCCAGATCAGCAGCACAGCCAGCGGCAGGATCGCGAACTGCGGCAGCAACACGCCCTTGATGATCTCGATGGCCAGCACCGACTGCTTCTCGCGCGTCTCGGCCACCTGCAGCAGCGCCGGCAACGCGCCGGCGGCAGCGCCCGGCAGCCAGAGCGACGCCACGCGCACCGGTTTGCCGCGCACCTCGTCGTCGCGCAGGTACACCACGCCAGCGACCGGCGGCTCCTCGGCGCCGGGGTATGGCACATCGCGCTCGCCGCTCTGCAGTTCGCCGCGCTCGTCGAGCAGCTGGTAGTACACGCGGTCGGAGCCATCGGCGCGCAGGATCTCGCGCGCCGACTGCGGCAGCTCGAACCGGACATCGCCGTCCTGCACCTTCACCAGCCGTGCGAGCGTTTTTATGTTGGCCTCCAGCGCCCGGTCGAACGGCGCATTGGCGATGCCCTGCGCCACCAGCCAGGTGACGCCGATGCTGACGGGCACCAGCAGCAGGAGCGGCGTGAGCATCCAATCGAGGATCTCGCCGAACAGGGAGCGCTGCGCGCGCTGGAAGAGTTTCAAGAATGAGCTACCGGTAGAACGGCCCGCAAGAATTGTTCAGATTGTCCTGGGACAGGCGGACTAGCATCCTGCCGCGAATTCTCGCAGTCACAAGAAGTCAGGGAGAAGAAGAACATGAATGTTCAAGATTTCAGCGGCCGATCGACGCCGCTCATCAAAGCCATTGCCGCGCTCTTGTTCGGTGCTGCCCTTGGCGCATGCGGTGGGGGCGGTGGCGGTGGTGACTTCTCGCCGCCGGCGGCCGAAAGCCCGCCACCCACCTCGCAGCCCGCTCCTGCTGCGCCTCCTGAGCCGCTGCCTCCCGCGTCGCCTGCAAGAGATCCGTATGGGCCCGTTGCGGGCAGCGAGCCCGCACCTTCGCTGAGTGCACCGCAGGCGGGCTCGACCGCTGCAGTGGGCATGAACGGAGAAGGCATCTACGAAGATTTTTGGGGCTATACCTTCGTCTCTCCCAATGGAGACATCGCCAGAAAGCAGCTGGTGGGTACGCTCTGGGGCTCCATCGCAACGACCGGCTTGAACTGGACGTTCAATCCCGGGACCGCGGAGTACTTCATCGACGCTTTGCCAGTAACCGGCTCTGGAACCTTCTCGCCGATGATTTCGATGGACGGGTCCTACGCCGTCGACGGCGGCAGCCCCAAAGCATTCGGCCCCGTGAACTACAGCACCGCAAATGCGCTGGCGGTGAGGCAGGAAAGCGTCAAGGGGAAATGGGCGAACACCGAATCGTCGAGCATCCGCGTCTCTATCGACGTCGACGAGAACGGCGTGTTCACAGGCAGCACATCGGGCTCGCAAATCGGCGTCTGCGGCGTTTCGGGTAGCGTCAAGCTTGCGGCTGCGGGTACCGCCAAGAACATGTATGTCGTTGCGGCCACTGCGGTGAACACTGCGGGCGCAGGCCAGAAAGCTTGCGCGCTCGAGACCGGCGCGCCCTACGTCGGACCCGCGGCGATCGTCTTCAGCCCGGCGGGCAACTTCGTGGGCAATGGCTACTTCCGCGCCATCTACCTCATCGCCAGGCATCCGACCAGGGCGACCATCACGATCGGCCTGCGCAGGCAATAGCCGGCGAGCAAGGCTCGGCTACGACGGAATCTTTTCGAGGCAGTAGCCGAGCCCGCGCACGGTGGCAATGCGGATCGGGCCCTTCTCGATCTTCTTGCGCAGGCGGTGGATGTAGACCTCGATCGCGTTCAGGCTCACCTCTTCGCCCCATTCGCACAGCCGCTCGACCAGCTGGTCCTTGCTGACCAGCCGGCCAGCGCGCTGCAGAAGCACTTCGAGCAGGCCGAGTTCGCGCGCCGACAGCTCGATCATCTTGCCGTCGATGGTGGCAACGCGGCCGGCCTGGTCGTACACCAGCGGACCGTGCTTGATCGCATTGCTGGTGCCGCCCATGCCGCGGCGGGTGAGCGCACGCACGCGCGCCTCGAGTTCCTGCAGCGAAAAAGGCTTGGCCATGTAGTCGTCGGCGCCGTAGTCGAGGCCCTTGACGCGCTCCTCCACGCTGTCGGCCGCCGTGAGCACCAGCACCGGCAATTGAGAACCACGCGCGCGCAGCCGCTTCAGGATTTCGAGCCCATGCAGATTGGGCAGGCCGAGGTCGAGGATGAGCAGATCGAATTCGCTGTTGGTCATCAACGCGGCGTCGGCTTGCGAGCCCGTCGCAACATGGTCGACCGCAGCGCCCGAGGTGCGCAGGCTTCGCAGCAACGCATCGGCCAGGACCTGGTCGTCTTCCGCAATGAGTATTCGCATGCCATGCCTTCCCACATCGATGCATGCCGCGGCCTTCGAAAAGCCGTCGGACCACCCCCCCGCGCGAATTTTAGGCGGCTGCGTAGGCTTCGAGGCCAATGGTTACCACGGTGGCGATCTCATCGCCGACGCTGGCGCGGAACTCCTGCTCGGCCTGGGCCACGGCGGTGCGAAAAGCTTCGAGCCAGGCCAGTCCGTCGGCGGTGAACAGCACGCGGCGCGCCCGTGCATCGAGCGCATCCGGTGCGCGCTTCACGAGGCCCCAGGCCTCGCAGTGGTCCACCAGCGTGCCCATGGCCTGCTTGGTCATGCCGGCACGCTGGGCGAGTTCGGTCAGGCGGGAGCCTTCGCGCGCGAGATGGCGGGTGATGTGGATGTGCGCAGCACTGATCTGCGCGCGCGCCGCAAGGTTCGACAGTGCCAGCGGAACGTCTGCGTCGTGCGCCATCAGCGCCAGCACCCGCTCGTCGAACCGGCGCATCGCGTGGCCGAGCAACCGGCCCAGGTGGATCTGGCGCCAGGCGTCGTGGTCGATCGGAAATTCAGCTTCGATCATCGCCGTCGATAGTAATGCAAACTGACGAAAAAAATGGTTTACTAAAACCGACCAGTCCCTACACTACTGTTCAAGCATCCAGCCTGTGATTAAAAGCAGACGGATAAATCTTATACAACCCGTTGATATTCAAGGAGTTTCCACATGGACGCAGTCGTCAAGGGCGCAAGCATCTCGGTCCCCAGCAGCGAAAAGGCGAAGGCCCTGCAGGCCGCATTGGCCCAGATCGAAAAGCAGTTCGGCAAGGGCACGATCATGCGGCTGGGTGAGGGTGAAGCGCTCGAAGACATCCAGGTGGTCTCCACCGGCTCGCTGGGTCTCGATATCGCACTGGGCGTCGGCGGCCTGCCACGCGGCCGCGTGATCGAAATCGACGGTCCCGAATCCTCGGGCAAGACGACGCTCACCTTGCAGGTCATCGCCGAAATGCAGCGCCAGGCCGGCACCTGCGCCTTTGTCGACGCCGAGCATGCGCTCGACGTGCAGTACGCGCAGAAGCTGGGCGTCAACCTGTCCGACCTGCTGATCAGCCAGCCGGACACCGGCGAGCAGGCGCTGGAAATCGTGGATTCGCTGGTGCGCTCGGGCGCGGTCGACCTGATCGTGATCGACTCGGT
>JANOCL010000062.1:0-22194 GCA_031412135.1 Variovorax sp.
CGAGTTCGCCGAAGTGCCGATCGATGCCAGCCAGGTGATCTGGATCACCACCGCGAACGATGCGCGCGGCATTCCCGAGCCGATCCTGAACCGCATGAACGTGTTCGAGGTCGAGGCGCCTTCGCCCGAGGCGGCGCGCCATATCGCACGGCAGCTCTACGCCTCGATCCGGGCCGACCACGACTGGGGCAGGCGCCTGGCCGAAGAGCCGTTGGCGGATGTGCTCGACCACCTGGCCACGCTTGCGCCGCGCGAGATGCGCCGCGCACTGATGACCGGCTTCGGCAATGCCAGGCTCGGCGGTCGCGACGAGGTGCGCGTCGAAGACCTGCCGCGCGCCACCGCCGCCCGAAGCCGCATCGGCTTCGTCCAGTAGCGGCGCGCCAGGCAGCCCGTGGCACGATGGCGGTCCTTCTCGACCGCCCCATGAACCTGACCCAAAGCCTGCTTGTCATCGTCGCGCTGATCGCTGCCAGCGCCTTCTTTTCGCTTGCCGAGATCTCGCTCGCCGCCTCTCGCCGGCTGCGACTGCGGCAGATGGCCGACGAGGGCGATGCGCGCGCCGAACGGGTGATGCGCATCCAGGAGCAACCCGGCCACTATTTCACCGTCGTGCAGATCGGGCTGAACGCGGTTGCCATCCTCGGCGGCGTGGTCGGCGACGGCTCGCTGAGTCCGTACTTCGCGCGCTTGTTCGGCATCTGGCTCGGCGCCGAAGCGGCGCAAACCGCTGCGTTCCTGGCCTCGTTCGTCACCGTCATCGCGGTGTTCCTGGTCTTTGCCGACCTGTTTCCCAAGCGCCTGGGCATGAGCGACCCGGAACGGCTCGCGGTGCGCATGGTCGGCCCGATGCAGGTGCTCATCACCACCTTCAAGCCGCTGGTCTGGCTGTTCACCCGCAGCACCGACCTGCTGTTCAAGCTGCTGGGCATGCCGATGCAGCGCGACGACAAGATCACCTCCGCCGACATCCTCGCCATGACCGAGGCTGGCGCGCGGGCCGGTGTGCTCGCGGTGCGCGAGCAACAGGTCATCGCCAACGTGTTCGAACTGGAGACACGGCTGGTCAGCAGCGTGATGACCTCGCGCGACCGCATTGCCTGGTTCCTGAAAGACGAAACCGAGGCGGTGCTTCGCGCGCGCATCGTGGCCGAGCCTTTCTCGGCCTATCCGGTGTGCGAGCGCGACATCGACCATGTGCTGGGCTATGTCGACGCCAAGGACATGTTCCAGCGGGTGCTGAGCGGACAGCCGCTCTCGTTCGACCAGGGCCTGCCGCTGCACAAGGCGCTGGTGGTGCCCGACCGGCTGTCGCTCACCGAAGTGCTCGAGCAGTTCCAGCAGGCGCACGAGGACTTCGCGATCATCGTGAACGAATACAGCCTGGTGGTAGGCGTGATCACGCTGAACGACGTGATGAGCACGGTGATGGGCGATCTGGTCGGCCTGCAGGACGAGGAGCAGCAGATCGTCAAGCGCGACGAGAACTCGTGGCTGATCGACGGCGTGACGCCGATCCAGGATGTTCAGCGAGCGCTCGACATCGACACCCTGCCGCATGCCGACGAGTACGAAACGCTGGCCGGCTTCCTGATGGTGATGCTGCGCCGCGTGCCCAAGCGCACCGACAGGGTCAGCTGGGGCGGCTACACCTTCGAGGTGATGGATGTCGACAGCCATCGAATCGACCAGGTGATGGCGACTCGCGCAAACGCGTCCGCCGCCGGCTGAAGATCAGTCGGCCGGGCGGTCGTTGAAGGTCCACAGCCGCTGGTTGGCGAACACCGCATTCGGATACGGCGCCTTGCCGCGGCTGCCGTTGTAGCGGCCGAGCGTCATGAAGAGGTCGCCTGCTTCGCGGTCGAGGTAGTGGCGCAGGATCACGCAGCCGAAGCGCAGGTTGGTCTGCATGTGAAACAGCTTGGCCGGGTCGCTGTCGCCGATCACGCGGGTCCAGAACGGCATCACCTGCATGTAGCCGCGTGCGCCGGCACTGGACACGGCGAACTTGCGGAAGTTGCTCTCGACCTGGACCAACCCCAGCACGAGGCCCACATCGAGCCCCGCGCGACGCGATTCGTACCAGACCGACTGCAGGAATTCCTTGCGAGTCGGCCAGTCCGTAATTTTTTTTCTGAGGCGTTCGCTCATTTCACCGAGCCAGCGAAGATGCGCCAGCCGGGCCTCGGTGCTGCCGAATTCCGGTATCGGCGGCGCCGTGTTGTGGACTGCCGAACTGAGCGCGGTTCGCACCGAATCGATCAGGGGCTCTTCGATCTGCGCACCCGCCAAGGCGGTCCGCGGCAGCATCCATGACATGGTCCCGGCAGCCGCGCTGCCAAGACACGCGCGCCTGGAAAGGCTCATGTGGCCAGCTTGTCCAGGATGAACTGCACGACGCCGGCAGCGGGCACCTTGGCCGGGGCCGTTTCACGCCGGTGCTGGTATTCGAGCTGGCCTTCCTTCAGGCCGCGATCGGAGATCACCACGCGGTGCGGCACGCCGATCAGCTCCCAGTCGGCGAACATGGCGCCGGGGCGCTCGCCGCGGTCGTCGAGAAGTACGTCGGCGCCGGCCGCGAGCAATTGTTCGTAGAGCGTTTCGGCCGCGGCTTTGACGTCGGCGCTGCGGTCCATGCCGATCGGGCAGACGACCACGGTGAACGGTGCAATCGCATCGGGCCAGATGATGCCGCGCTCGTCATGGTTCTGCTCGATGGCGGCTGCCGGCAGCCGCGTGATGCCGATGCCATAGCAGCCCATCTCGAGCAGTTGCGGCTTGCCGGCTTCGTCCAGGAAGGTCGCGTTCATCGGCTTGCTGTACTTGGTGCCGAGCACGAAGACGTGGCCGATCTCGATGCCGCGTTCGATCGCGAGCACGCCCTTGCCGTCGGGCGACGCATCGCCGGCGACCACGTTGCGGATGTCGGCAACGACCTCGGGCTCGGGGAGGTCGCGGCCCCAGTTGACACCGGTCATGTGGAAGTCGGCTTCATTGGCGCCGCAGATCCAGTCGGCCATCACGGCGACTTCGCGGTCCGCGACGATCTTGACGGGCTGCTTCAGCTTCAACGGGCCGAGGTAGCCGGGCTTGCAGCCGAAGTGCTCTTCGATCTCGGTGGCAGTTGCAAAACGGAATCCCTTGTCCAGGCCCGGCACCTTGGCAGCCTTGATCTCGTTCATGTCGTGGTCTCCCCGCACCAGCAGCAGCCAGACCTGCGCGCCCTTCACGACACCGGCCTCGTCGACGGTGTCGGTGGCGAGCACAAGGGATTTGACCGTGGTCGCAAGCGGCACGCCCAGCAAGAGGGCGACGTCCTCGCAGGTGCTCTTCCCCGGTGTGGGCGTCCTGGCGAGCGTCTCGGTAGCGCCGCCACGCGGCCCTGCCGGCGCCAGCGCCTCGGCTTTTTCCATGTTGGCCGCGTAGTCGCTGCCGGGGCAATAGACGATCGCGTCCTCACCCGTCGCAGCGATGACCTGGAACTCCTGGCTCACATCGCCGCCGATCGCGCCGCTGTCGGCTGCGACGGCGCGGTAGCGCAGACCGAAGCGGTCGAAGATCCGGCGGTAGGCGTCGGCCATGGTTTGGTAGCTCGCCTTTGCGCTTTCAAGGTCGCGGTCGAAGCTGTAGGCGTCCTTCATGGTGAACTCGCGCCCACGCATCAGGCCGAAACGCGGGCGGCGCTCGTCGCGGAACTTGGTCTGCACCTGGTAGAAGTTCTTCGGCAGTTGCTTGTAGCTCCGGATTTCCTGGCGGGCGATGTCGGTCATGACTTCTTCGCTGGTCGGCTGCACGATGTAGTCGCGCTGGTGCCTGTCCTTGATGCGCAGAAGTTCCGGCCCGTAGTCCTGGAAGCGGCCGCTCTCCTCCCACAGCTCGGCCGGCTGCACCACCGGCATGGCGAGCTCGACCGCGCCGGCGCGATTCATCTCTTCGCGCACGATCGCCTCGACCTTGCGGATGACACGCAGTCCCATCGGCATGTAGGTGTAGATGCCCGTGCCGAGCTTCTTGATCATGCCGGCGCGCATCATGAGCCGATGGCTCGCGACCTCGGCATCGGCGGGCGCTTCCTTGAGTGTGGAGATAAAGAATCGGGAAGCTTTCATCGTTCTCGCAGAGAGGTCCAGGTACGGTGCAGGGGGCAGGCCTTGAGCAGGCCCGGAACTGGTCGCTTGCCGAGCGCAACCCGGCATGCATAATCGACTCAGTTCAAAAAAAATTGGGATTTGATTATGCTCGACCGGGACGGCTTCAGGCCCAACGTCGGCATCATCTTGCTCAACCAGAGAAACCAGGTTTTCTGGGGCAAACGTATTCGCACCCACTCCTGGCAGTTTCCGCAAGGCGGTATCGATCGCGGCGAAAGCCCCGAGCAGGCGATGTTCCGGGAACTGCATGAAGAGGTGGGCCTCCAGCCGGAGCATGTGCGCATCGTTGCCCGTACCCGTGACTGGTTGCGCTACGAGGTGCCGGATCGGTTCATCCGCCGTGACGCACGGGGCCACTACAAGGGGCAAAAGCAGATCTGGTATTTGCTGCAGTTGACTGGCCACGACTGGGATCTGAACCTGCGAGCCACCGACCACCCGGAGTTCGACGCCTGGCGCTGGCACGATTACTGGGTGCCGCTGGACGTGGTGGTCGAGTTCAAGCGCGGCGTCTACGAAATGGCGTTGACCGAGCTCGCCCGCTACCTGCCCCGGCAGGATTTCCGCAACCGCTTCCTGCGCAGCAACGTGCGCGCTCGCGAGTTCGAGCGACATCCGACCGCTGGAGGTCATGAACCCCATTTCGAGTTGCCGCCAGGGGCGAGCTTCGATCCCAACCCCAATGCCATTCCATCTGCGACCGATCCGGCTCCTCCAACCAATCCTCTCCATGCGCCGCGCTAAGCCGGCGCTGGCGGTCGCCTTGGCATGCGTGCTCTGCGCCTGCGGCTCGGGCCCGAGGGACACTGACAATCCAGACTGGGCGCAAAGCGGCATGCCGCCGCCGCCGAAGGTCACCGCGCAGGTGGATGACTGGAAGGAAGCCGAGGTACCGCCACCGCCCACCTTCAATGCAAGCCGATTGATCTACATCCAGATGCCGCCCTACATGA
The DNA here is from genome assembly GCA_031412135.1 of Variovorax sp. Taxonomy (GTDB): domain Bacteria; phylum Pseudomonadota; class Gammaproteobacteria; order Burkholderiales; family Burkholderiaceae_C; genus Variovorax. The sequence continues at coordinate 5,105 of JANOCL010000062.1, forward strand.
CCCTCAGGTTCGGCGTCGATCCGGACACGATCAAGGTGACTGGCGATGGGGTCGTGCGCTACGTGGTGGTGGCCGGCAACAAGGCCGGCGACACGTCCAATGCCTTCTACGAAGGCATCCGTTGCGCGTCGGAAGAGGTGAGGCAATACGCACGCTACAGCGCGGGCGCATGGCAGTCGGTCAAGCAACCCGAGTGGAAACGCATCGACGACCGCAACTCACGCTACGCGAGAGAACTTGCCGTTCAGGGCCTTTGCCGCGGCCACGCGCCACGCGTGTCGGTGGATGACATGGTCCGCCAGTTCAAGAATCCAGTTCGCGAAGTGCAATAGCGCTTCAGCGGCTGCCCGGCATGAGCACCATGTTGTCCCGGTGCACCATCTCGGGCTCTGCCGCATAGCCCAGCAATCGCTCGAACTCGGCGGAAGGCTTGCGGCACAGCATCCTTGCTTCGGCGCTCGAGTAATTGGCCAGCCCGCGCGCAAGTTCGGCGCCGTGCTCGTCGCGCACCGCAATCACATCGCCGCGCGAGAACTCGCCCTCGACGGCGGTCATCCCGATCGGCAGCAGGCTTTTGCCCTCGCCCCGCACCTTGGCTGCGGCGCCGGCATCGACCGTCACGGCGCCGCGCATCTGAAGATGGTCCGCCATCCAGCGCTTGCGTGCCTGATGCTTGGCTGTCTGCGCGAGCAGCAGTGTGCCGATAGGCTCGCCGCGCGAAAGGCGCAGCAGTGCATCGGGCTCCCGACCCCAGGCGATCACCGTCGAAGCGCCGGAGCCTGCAGCACGCTTCGCTGCGAGGATCTTGGTGATCATGCCGCCGCGACCGATGCTGCTGCCGGCGCCACCGGCCATGGCTTCGAGTGCGGGATCGCCGGCGGCCGCCTCGTGCACGAAACGCGCATCGGGCTGCTTGCGCGGGTCGGCGGTGTAGAGCCCTTTCTGGTCGGTGAGGATCACCAGCGCATCGGCCTCGACCAGGTTGGCGACCAGCGCGCCGAGCGTGTCGTTGTCGCCGAACTTGATCTCGTCGTTGACCACGGTGTCGTTCTCGTTGATGACCGGCACGACACCGAGCGCAAGCAGGGTGACCAGCGTCGAACGCGCATTCAGATAGCGCTCGCGGTCTGCAAGGTCGGCATGGGTCAACAGCACCTGGGCGCTGCCCATGCCGTTCTCGCGCAGCTTGGTCTCGTACATTTGCGCCAAGCCCATTTGCCCGACCGCAGCAGCCGCCTGCAGCTCGTGGATTTCATGCGGGCGCGTACGCCAGCCAAGTCGCTTCATGCCCTCGGCGATTGCGCCGCTCGACACCATCACGACCTCGCGACCCTCGCGAACCATCGTTGCGAGCTGGCGGCACCATTCGCCGATGGCCTGCTCGTCAAGCCCGCGCCCCTCGTTCGTGACGAGGCTCGACCCGACTTTGACCACGATACGGCGCGCATCGCGCAGTGCGGTGGAACTGGTCGTCGAGCTCTCAGTCATCGCATCTCAGGCAAAGCGTGGATCGATGTCGGTCGGCGGCTGCTCGGCCACCTGCTGCGCTTTCACGTGCTGGAAGATCGCCTGTACCAGCGGCTCGCAACCTTCGCGCGTGAGCGCCGATATCTCGAATACCGGACCCTTGAAGCGCAACCGCTTGACGAAATCCTTCACGCGCGAAGCACGCTCGTCCGCCGGCACCATGTCGAGCTTGTTCAAGACCAGCCAGCGCGGCTTGTCGTACAGAGCGGCATCGTATTTCTTGAGCTCGCCCACGATCGCCTTGGCCTGCGCAACAGGGTCCGCATCGTCAAAAGGCGCCAGGTCGATCACGTGCAGCAAAAGCCGCGTCCGCTGAAGGTGCCGCAGAAAAAGATGACCGAGTCCCGCGCCTTCGGAGGCGCCTTCGATCAAGCCCGGAAGATCGGCCACCACGAAGCTCTGTTCCGGACCGACGCGCACCACGCCCAGGTTTGGATGCAGCGTGGTGAACGGATAGTCCGCGATGCGCGGTCTTGCGTTGGAAATCGCACTGATCAGCGTGGATTTGCCGGCATTCGGCATACCCAGCAGACCGACGTCGGCCAGCACTTTCAGTTCGAGCTTGAGGTTCTTCTTGTCACCCGGCCAGCCGGGGGTTTTCTGGCGCGGCGCGCGATTGATGGCGCTCTTGAAGCGCATGTTGCCGAAGCCGCCGTCGCCGCCCTTGGCGATCGTGATCACTTCGCCGGGCGTCAGCAGTTCGTACAGCACCTCACCGGTTTCGACGTCGGAGATGATGGTGCCGACCGGCATCTTGAGCGTGACGTCGTCGCCCGCAGCGCCGAACATGTCCGACCCCATACCGTGCTGCCCGCGCTTGGCGTCATGGCGGCGCGAGAAGCGAAAGTCCACCAGCGTATTCAGACTCGGGTCTGCCACCGCGAACACATGGCCGCCACGCCCGCCGTCGCCGCCGTTGGGCCCGCCAAATTCCTTGTACTTCTCATGCCGGAACGACACGCAGCCGTTTCCGCCGTCGCCTGCGGCGATGTCGATGAAGGCTTCGTCGACGAACTTCATGAGATGTCCAGTTTACAAATGAAGAAGCCCCGGCAAAGCGGGGCTCCGAGCGATCGAAGTGACTGGCTCAGGCCGGGGTCACGTTCACCGTGTGCTTGTTCAGCGCACCCTTGACGCCGAACGACACGTGGCCGTTGACCAGGGCAAACAGGGTGTGGTCCTTGCCGAGACCGACATTGACGCCGGGATGAAACTGCGTGCCGCGCTGGCGCACGATGATCGAGCCTGCGCTGATCAGTTCACCGCCGAAGCGTTTCACGCCGAGCATCTTGGGCTTGGAATCGCGCCCGTTTCGCGTTGAGCCGCCGCCTTTTTTCTGTGCCATGCTGTTCGCTCCTTAACCGGCAATCGCGCCGATTTGCAGTTCGGTGAACTGCTGGCGATGGCCTTGACGTTTCTGATAGTGCTTGCGACGGCGCATCTTGAAGATGCGAACCTTGTCGTGCTTGCCGTGCGACAGCACAGTGGCCGTCACCGATGCGCCGGACACCAGGGGCGTGCCGACCTTGATTGCGCTTCCGTCGCCGACGGCGAGCACTTGGTCGATCACGATTTCCTGGCCTACGTCCGCAGCAATCTGTTCTACTTTAATTTTCTCGCCAGAAGCAACGCGATACTGCTTGCCTCCGGTTTTTATGACCGCGTACATATTGACCTCTTGGAATAAGATGGCTCCACGGCGAATTCCGCAGAGCCCTCGATTCTAGCATGCGGTACTTATCCAGGCAAAAGCGTCAACCGCAGGGCGGCCGGCTCTCTATAATCTGCGCCTTCCGGCCTCGCCATCGTCGTTCTTCACGCAGCGCGCAAGCGCCCTCGCCTTTGTCCGCCTCCCCTGTCGACACTTCTCCCACATCTGCAGTCCTCCGACTGATCGCGGAGGACATGGCCGGGGTCGATCTTGTAATCGCGCGCCGCCTGGACTCCGGGGTACCGTTGGTGCGCCAAGTATCGAAGTACATCATTTCCGCTGGTGGCAAGCGGCTCCGGCCGGCGCTCTTGCTGCTCATGGCGGGTGCACTGGGTTATCGCGGAGAGCAGCGCTTCAATCTGGCTGCCGTCGTGGAATTCATTCACACCGCGACCTTGCTTCATGACGACGTCGTCGACGAATCCACACTCCGCCGCGGCCGGCCCACCGCCAATGAATCGTTCGGCAACCCTGCAAGTGTTCTTGTCGGCGATTTTCTCTATTCGCGCGCATTTCAGATGATGCTGGACGCCAACAACGTCCGCGTCATGGAAATTCTGGCCGACGCAACCAACGTCATCGCCGAGGGCGAAGTCCTGCAGCTGATGAACATGCACGACGCTTCGCTCGACGAGGATGCCTATCTTCGGGTCATCCGGTCAAAAACGGCCAAGCTGTTCGAAGCCAGCACGCGGCTTGCGGCGGTACTTGCAGGCGCCGCGCCCGACGTAGAGGCGGCCTGCGCCGCTTTCGGCCAGGCATTGGGTACCGCGTTTCAGGTGATCGACGACGTGCTCGACTATGCGGGCGATGCCAACGAAACGGGAAAAAACGTCGGCGACGACTTGCGAGAAGGCAAAACGACGCTCCCGTTGATCCTGGCGATGCAGCGGGGCACGCCGGACCAGCGCACGCTCATAAAAGCGGCAATCGAAGCCGGGGATACGACGCAATTGCCGCAGATCGTCGCCATCGTGCGGGAAACAGGCGCACTCGACGCCACGCGGGCAGCAGCAGCAGCAGAAGCACAGCGTGCGATCGACGCACTGCAGGGCTTCGCCCTGAATTCGCACTCGGAGGGTTTGCTACAATTGGCGGCTCAATTGCTTGAGCGCCGCGCCTGAATTTCTCCCGATATCGGGGTCATTCCGGCGTGTTTTCTTGCTGCCATCGGGGTGTAGCTTAGCCTGGTAGAGCGCTACGTTCGGGACGTAGAGGCCGGAGGTTCGAATCCTCTCACCCCGACCAGGTTTCCGTTCGCTGACGAGCATTTGTCATGTTTTGGCTGCGAGGCTGCGCGACGCAGTCCCTCATGCCAGCGCACGACGCGATTGCGACCGGCCGCCTTGGCCGCGTACATCGCGGCATCGGCGCGTTGAAGCAACGCGTCTACGCCCTCCACGTCGACATCCATGGTCGCGACGCCGGCGCTGACCGTGTAAGGAATGGGCGTGCCGTCCACCTCGACACCGCGTGCGGCGATATTGCCGCACAACCGCAGAACCATTTCCTCGGCGTCTTGGACGGTCGCCCCGGGCAACAACACCACGAACTCCTCCCCGCCCAGGCGGGCCACGACGTCGATGGCGCGGAAGGTTGCACACATACCCGCGGCGAGATGGCGCAAAACGGCATCGCCAGCCGCGTGGCCGTGCACGTCGTTGACCCGCTTGAAATGATCCGCGTCGATCAACACCACGGAGAGTGGCCTCGGCGCCCGTGTCCAGCGCTGAAGCTCCAGTTCGGCGGCTTCGAACAAGGCGCGGCGATTGGCCAACCCAGTCAGGTGGTCGCAGGAAACCGCGCGCCGCAGTGCATCGGCGGTCTCTCGATGTTCGGATACATCGCGCACGATCAAGCTGTAGACGCGTTCGTCGGGGGCAACCTCGCCGGGCTCGTACAGCGGCGCGATCAGACAGCTGCCCCAGTAACGCGTGCCGTCGGCGCGGACGCGCCAACCTTCGTCGAGGCTCCAGCCGCTGTCGTCGGCCTCGTGCAACCGGTCGAGCGAGCGCTCTGCCGAGATGCCGTCCGCCGGATAGAACATCGAATAGCTCCGGCCGACGGTGGCATCTCCTGCAAACCCGGTGACGCGCCCGATGCTCGGATTCCAGGCCTGGGTACATCCGCGGTGGTCCAGAGACACGAGCGCGTAATCCGTCAGGCCGGTGACGATGGTGTTGATCCAGGCCTGTTTCTGGCGCAGTTCGCGATCCCGCTTGACCGATTGAGTGACGTCGCTCAGGACGCCCATCAAGCGGTCGTTATCGAGCTTCAGCACACTCAACGAGAGGAACTGCGCCTCTTTCATGCCGGTCCGGCCGGCATTGACTTGCAGGTGAATGGCGTCGCAAACCTTGCCGTACGCGGCATCGAAGGTCGACACGCAATGTCGAAGGTCGGGCGCCACAGACTCGAGGGCGGCAAACAGGTTGGACAGGTCGCCATCGCGCGACAGCGGCAAGAGCAACTGGGCACACAGCGGATTGACCATCACGATCTCGCCATCCATGCGTGCCTGTATCAGGCCGATCGGTGCGAGGTAGAGAAACTGGAGCAGCGCCTCGTACTCTTCTTCGACAGCAGGTTGCATGGTCGATGTCGGCTCAGCCAACCCGATCGACCAGCACGTAGCGCACTGCCGCCCCAGCGGGTGCGAGCAAGCGCAACTTGACCTTGACCGGTCGCATGCGCAAGGTCAGCACGTAGTCAATGGAAGCGTCCAGGTTCGTGCCCGCGTGGGACGCATCTTCGAAGCGCTGCGCGACCATGTAGTTATTCATGCAAGGCGCCACCACGGTGAACAGCGGATTGCCGAGCACACGTTCGGGGGAAAGGCCTGCAGCGCTGGACTCGAAGCGGTTGTAGCGACGCACGATGCCGGCCGCGTCGATGCCGATGACGCCGAAGCCGAGCGCATCGATATCGCTTTGCGAATGCCCTTCCAACTGGACATGGATGTCTGCATCGCTGAAGGAGGGGGCCGGGGTAGGGGTCATGGTGTCGGTGAGTTTGGAGCGAGGTCGATCGTGCGTCAGACGTCTTAAAACGTCAGTGACAAATCTCACGGAGGTCTTTGAATGTGCGAGATTGAACGCATCAACATCGAAGTCAGGCGCTCGATGCATGATCAAAGAGACATCACCGATCGGTGTGTTAGCACATACACTTTCGGAATCCCTGCTGCACGTTCACAACCAGACCCCGGCGGTCCAGGCCCTCTCGCTCAGATCAGCCTTTTCGGCTTAAATGCAAAATGCTTCGCGGTCTGTTGCTGCGCAGCGATTTACAGCCCATTGGCGATCAGCGATGATCGTGAAGCAATTTTTCACGTCTCTTACATTCGCTGAATGGCCGCTGCTGAACCCCTCATCAAAGATAGCTCGCCGATAGCCCTCCCCGGGCTCGCGCGCGCCTTGATTTCAGCCGGCAAGCTGCCGGCCAAAGCCGCGGAAGACCTGTATCAGAAGTCGCTCAACGGACGAACCAGCTTCATCGCCGAACTGACCGGTACGGGCGCCGTGTCGGCGGCCGATCTCGCGCATACGCTGTCGAGCGCATTCGGCGCGCCATTGCTCGATCTGGACGCGATCGATCCGCAACGTCTGCCGAAGGACATGCTCGACCAGAAGCTCTGCCTGGCATATCGGGTAGTGGTTCTGAGCAAGCGAAACAATCGTCTCATCGTTGCAACGGCAGATCCGTCGGATCAACAGGCGGCGGAAAAAATCAAGTTTGCGTCGCAAATGGGCGTGGACTGGGTGATCGCCGAGTACGACAAGCTCTCGCGCATGGTCGAAGCGGCGGCGGTGAGCGCCTCCGAAACCATCGACGGCATCATCGGCGCCGAATTCGAGTTCGACGAAATGTCGCCCGATACGACCGACGCCAACGACCCTGCGGTCGCCGAGGTCGAGGACGCGCCGGTGGTGCGCTTCCTGCACAAGATGCTTCTGGACGCCTTCAGCATGCGCGCGTCGGACATTCACTTCGAACCGTACGAACACAACTACCGCGTGCGTTTTCGCGTCGACGGCGAACTGCGCGAGATCGCCAGCCCGCCGACTGTCATCAAGGACAAGCTGGCCTCCCGCATCAAGGTGATTTCGCGGCTGGACATCTCGGAAAAACGGGTTCCGCAAGACGGCCGCATGAAGCTCAAGATCGGCCCGGACCGGGTGATCGATTTTCGGGTGAGCACCCTGCCGACCCTGTTCGGCGAAAAGATCGTCATCCGTATTCTCGACCCGAGCAGCGCACGACTGGGCATCGACGCCCTCGGATACGACGCGGACGAAAAAGAGCGGCTGATGTATGCGATCGGGCGGCCTTACGGCATGGTGCTGGTCACCGGGCCCACAGGCTCGGGCAAGACGGTGTCGCTCTACACCTGCCTGAACCTGCTGAACAAGCCCGGCGTCAACATTGCCACGGCCGAAGACCCGTCCGAAATCAACCTGCCGGGCGTGAACCAGGTCAACGTCAACGAAAGAGCCGGCCTGACTTTCGCGACCGCGCTGCGTGCATTCCTGCGGCAGGACCCGGACATCATCATGGTCGGCGAAATCCGCGACCTCGAAACCGCCGACATCTCGATCAAGGCAGCGCAAACCGGCCACCTGGTTCTCTCGACGCTGCACACCAACGACGCACCGACCACGTTGACGCGAATGCGCAACATGGGCATCGCCCCCTTCAACATTGCATCGAGCGTCATCTTGATCACGGCCCAGCGATTGGCGCGCCGGCTGTGCACGGTGTGCCGGGTGACGGCGGACGTGCCCAAGCAAGCGTTGCTCGACGCCGGCTTCAAGGATCAGGATATCGACGGCTCCTGGAAGCCATACCGCCCGGTCGGCTGCTCGGCCTGCAACAGCGGCTACAAGGGGCGCGTCGGCATCTATCAGGTGATGCCGATTACCGAGGAAATTCAGAAGATCATCCTGCGGGACGGCAGCGCGCTCGATATTGCGCGGCAATCCGAGATCGAAGGCGTTCGCTCGCTGCGCCAGTCGGGACTCAGAAAAGTTGCGCAGGGGCTGACGTCGCTTGAAGAAGTGCTTGCGGTCACCAATGAATAGCATTTGAGAATCGGAGATCGAATGGCAACGGCAGCAGCATCAAACCGGACGCTCAAGGAATATGTCTTCGAGTGGGAAGGCAAGGACCGCAACGGCAAGGTGGTACGCGGTGAAGTCCGCGCCGCCGGCGAAAACCAGGTGCAGGCAGCGCTGCGCCGCCAGGGCGTGCTCGCGTCGAAGATCAAGAAGCGGCGCATGCGCTCCGGCAAGTCGATCAAGCCGAAAGACATCGCGATCTTCACCCGCCAGCTCGCAACGATGATGAAAGCCGGCGTGCCCTTGCTTCAGGCTTTCGACATCGTCGGCCGCGGCAATGCCAATCCGAGCGTTGCGAGGCTGCTCAACGACATCCGCAGCGACGTGGAAACCGGCACCTCGCTGTCGGCAGCCTTCCGCAAGTTTCCGAAGTACTTCGACAACCTCTACTGCAATCTGGTCGAAGCCGGCGAGGCCGCAGGTATTCTGGAAGAGTTGCTCGACCGGCTCGCCACCTACATGGAGAAGACGGAAGCGATCAAGTCGAAGATCAAGTCGGCGTTGATGTACCCGGCCTCGGTCGTGGTGGTTGCCTTCGTCGTGGTGGCGATCATCATGATCTTCGTGATTCCGGCGTTCAAGCAGGTGTTCAGCTCATTCGGCGCCGACCTGCCCGCACCGACGCTGATCGTCATGGCCATCAGCGAGTTCTTCGTTGCCTATTGGTGGCTGATCTTCGGCGTGATCGGCGGCGGCATCTACTTCTTTCTGCAGGCTTGGAAACGCAACGAACGCGTGCAGCGCGTGATGGACCGTGTACTGCTGCGCATCCCGATCTTCGGCACGCTGATCGACAAGTCCTGCGTGGCGCGATGGACACGCACCCTCGCCACGATGTTCGCCGCCGGCGTGCCGCTGGTCGAGGCGCTCGATTCGGTCGGCGGTGCGTCGGGCAATTCGGTCTATGCCGATGCCACGACCAAGATCCAGCAGGAAGTCTCCACCGGCACCAGCCTCACGGCAGCCATGACCAACGCCAACCTGTTCCCTTCGATGGTCATCCAGATGACCGCCATCGGCGAGGAGTCCGGTTCGATCGACCACATGCTTGGCAAAGCGGCCGACTTCTACGAGTCGGAAGTCGACGACATGGTCGCCGGCCTTTCGAGCCTGATGGAGCCGATCATCATCGTCTTCCTCGGCGTGATCATCGGCGGCATCGTGGTGTCCATGTACCTACCCATCTTCAAGCTCGGCCAGGTCGTCTGATGCTGGTTTCGCAGGGGGTGGACGCCGCGCTTGCGGGCGTACTGGGGCTTTTGATCGGAAGCTTCCTGAACGTCGTCGTCTACCGCCTGCCGAAGATGCTCGAACGGCAATGGGCGGCGGAATGCGCAAGCCTGGAGAGCGCCGGCGCCGCCGTCGCGGCCTCCGAGGCACCGTTCAACCTGATGGTTCCGCATTCGCGCTGCCAGCAATGCGGTCATGCGATCCGCTGGTACGAGAACATCCCCGTGCTCAGCTACCTGTTTCTTCGCGGCAGATGCTCTGCATGCAAGACCGCGATCAGCCCGCGCTATCCACTCGTCGAACTGGCGACGGCCATATTGTTCGCATGGTGCGTGTGGCGCATGCCCGGGCTCGCAGGCCTGGCCTGGTGCGGCTTTGCAGCGGCGCTGCTCGCATTGGCACTGATCGACTGGGATACGACCCTTCTGCCCGACGACATCACGATCCCCTTGCTCTGGGCAGGCCTGCTTGCGTCGATGGCGGGCTTTACCGGCGCAAGCCTTGCCGGCGCCGTTGTGGGTGCCGTGGCCGGATATGTATCGCTGTGGGGCATCTACTGGCTGTTCAAGCTTGCCACCGGCAAGGAAGGCATGGGGTACGGCGACTTCAAGCTGTTCGCAGCCTTCGGCGCGTGGTTCGGCTGGCAGGGTCTGGTGCCGATCATCCTGATGGCATCGGTCATCGGCGTTGTCGTCGGAATAGCGCTCAAGCTCAACAACGGCTTGCGCGAAGGCGGCTACGTTCCCTTCGGCCCCTTCCTGGCGGGCGCGGGTTTCACGGCCATGATTTTCGAGCCGGCCGCGATCCTTCGCGTGGTCGGCCTCTGACGGCGCGGGCACCATGCGGATCGGCCTGACCGGCGGCATCGGCAGCGGCAAAAGCACTGCCGCACGCATGCTGGTTGCCGAAGGCTGCGTACTCGTGGACACCGACGCCATTGCCCGCAGCATCGCCCAGCCGCAGGGGGCAGCCATGGCAGCGATCGAGTCGGCTTTCGGCCGCGCCGTGATCGCGCCCGACGGGGGCCTGGACCGGGTTCGCATGCGGGACCTGGTATTTGCCGATGCGTCGGCCAAGAAAAGGCTGGAGGCGATCCTGCATCCGCTGATCGGCATCGAGGCGCAACGGCAGGCGGCCGCCGCAGGCAGCAATCCGATCTTGTTCGACGTGCCACTCCTGATCGAGTCGGGCCGATGGCGCGTATTGGTGAACCGTATTCTGGTCGTCGATGCCACCGAAGAAACGCAGGTTCAACGCGTCGTGGCGCGATCGGGCTGGAGCGCCGATGCCGTGCGGGCCGTGATCGCGCAACAGGCCAGTCGGCATGCACGACGGGCCGCTGCGGATGCCGTCATCCTCAATGAACGGCTGAGCTTCCAGGAACTGGGCGAACAAATCCGGAGTCTGGCGCAGCGCTGGAAACTCGCAGCCAAGCGATAATTCGAGGCTTGCCGCCGCCGCAGCGGCCGCAGACCCGTCAGAAGAACAGCGCAGCCTCGCGCACGCCCCTCGAGATGCTTTTCAATTCGCACGCGTTCATCTTTGTCTATTTCCCGATCGTCCTGCTCGGGTTTTTCCTGATCGGCGCGCGGAACACGCGCGCAGCGGCCGGCTTCCTGGCGCTGGCGTCGCTCTTCTTCTATGGCTGGTGGAGTGTCGAGGCGCTGCCGCTCCTGGTGGCCTCGATCTGCGTCAACTACTGGTTCGGGATGCGGCTCACGCCAGCGCCGGGCCGCACCGATCGCCAGCGCAAGCGTTTGCTGATTGCGTCGCTGGTGCTCAATCTGGGCTTGCTCGCGGTCTTCAAGTACGCCAATTTCTTTGTCGCCAACGTGAACGAAGGCCTGACAGCGGCGGGCTGGACGCCGATTGCGCTGCTCCACGTCGCATTGCCGATCGGCATCTCGTTCTACACCTTCACGCAGATCGCTTTTCTGGTCGACTGCTGGCAAGGCAAGGTGCAGGAGCGGCGTTTCGTGCACTACCTGCTGTTCGTGACCTACTTTCCTCACCTCATTGCCGGGCCGGTGCTGCACCACGCGCAGATGATGCCGCAGTTCGCCAATCCGGCGACCTACCGGCCCGACGCCGACAAGATCGCCCTGGGCCTGTCCATCTTCGTATTCGGGCTCGCCAAGAAGCTCCTCATCGGCGACCCCATGGGCGAGTATGCGGACCTGATGTTCAACGGGGTCCACAACGGCACGGCGCCGTCGCTGTACACGGCCTGGTTCGGCGTGCTCGCCTATACGCTGCAGATCTACTTCGACTTTTCCGGCTATTCGGACATGGCCGTGGGGCTGTCGATGTGCCTGGGCGTGCGGCTGCCGCTCAACTTCGACTCGCCCTACAAAGCCACCAGCATCATCGATTTCTGGCGGCGCTGGCACATCTCGCTTTCGAACTTCCTGCGCGACTACCTTTATGTGCCGCTCGGCGGCAGCCGCAAGGGACCGGCGCGCCGTTATCTCAACCTGTTCCTCACCATGCTGTTGGGCGGTCTCTGGCATGGCGCTGCATGGACTTTCGTGATCTGGGGCGCGCTGCACGGCGTCTTCCTGATGATCAACCATCTCTGGAACGCGACCGTTCGGCGCGGACGGCCCGCAGGGGTTGTGCAGCGCGTCGCCGGATGGTTCCTGACCTTCTTGTGCGTGATGGTTGCGTGGGTCCTGTTCCGCGCCGAAAGCATCGATGCCGCGCTCTCGATCTACAAGGGGATGCTGGGCATGCATGGCGCGCCGCTCACCGCGTTTGGCGAGTTCGTCGTGCCGTATCGCAAGCCAGAGTTCTTCCAGACGATGCTTGTCGCAATGGTGATCTGCCTGGCGCTGCCGCCCACGATTTCGCTCGAACGCTGGGTGCCTCGAATGCCGCAGCTTGCCGGCTACGCCCGCGCCTCGACCGTCTCCACGGCGCTGCAGTCCGTGGGTATCGTCATTCTTCTTGGACTGTGCGTCTCCAAGCTCGGTGCCTACAGCCCGTTTCTCTATTTCCAGTTCTGAGATGAGCGCTGCAAAACTCTGGCTACGGATCTTCTCGGCCGGCTTCGTTCTCATCGTCGGTCTGATGATCGGGACGCTGTTTACGCCGCCCTGGTATGGCGATCTTTCCCGCATCGGACGGCTGTCGGAGCGAGCGTTCGGATGGAAGCGCCCACCGCCCGAAGTACCGCCCGAATTCCTCAAAGGCGTGCCGCTCGCCCAGGCCGACGTGCTGGTGATCGGCGACAGCTTTTCGATGACGTACCGCTGGCAGAGCGAACTCGTCAGATCGGGCTACAAGGTCGCAACCATCTATTGGGCGCAGGTCGGCGCGCTGTGCTCCGACTTCACGCCCTGGATCAGGCATGCCGGCTTCAACGGAAAACTGATCGTGGTCGAGAGCGTCGAGCGCTTGCTCAAAGAGCGCTTGCGCGATAGCGAAACCTGCGTGTCGATACCGAAGCAACCGGAGGTAAAAACCGAGCCGTTCTGGACTTCGCCGGAACACGTGCCAGGCTTCGAACTGAATACCGCAGGCAGGCTCACGACAGGTCTGGTCACCTACAACCGGACACGCAAGGCACTCGGTACCCGGGAGGACACCCGCTTCGGCGATGCGCTGGTCCGCACCGTTGCCGATGGCTGCAGATTCTTCAGCAGCCGCCACTGCGAGCGGGCACTGTTCTTCAGCGAAGACGTGACCAACGGCCCACTCGATGCGCAATCCGTGGAACGCATGCAAGCGGTCACGGCCGCCCATCCCGCGTTCTCGCTGGTCTGGATGATCATCCCGAACAAGACCACCGTGTATGTCGAGCCCGATCACTCCAGGGATTTCGTGCAGGCGTTCGCCGGCTCGGGACTCGGACCCGATCTTTTCGCCCTGGCACGAAAGCGGCGCGACGATACGCTGGACCTCTACTTCCCCAATGACACACACCTTTCAATGCATGGTCAACTGGTGTTCGGACGCCGCATGGCAGAGGCCGCCCGCGCAGCCCTGCCCCGGGCCGCGGCGGCACCATGAGACTATGATCACCGCGACAGAAAACCGACACGCGTGATCCTCTACGAGTACCCCTTCAACGAGCGCATCCGGACCTATCTTCGGCTGGAGCATCTGTTTCGCCGGCTCGGCGAACTGGTGCCTGCGGACTCTGCGCTCTCCCACCACTACGCGCTCGTCACGATCTTCGAGGTGATGGACGTGGCCGCGCGTGCCGATCTCAAGGCCGACGTTCTTCGCGACCTCGACAAGCACAAGAACGTCTTCAACAGCTACCGCGGCAACCCTGCGATTTCCGAGGCCGTTCTGGACCAGGTCGTCGGCCAGCTGGAGCGCAACTTCACGACCCTCAACACCGTGCCGGGCAAGGCCGGCCAGGCCCTGACCGAAAACGAGTGGCTGATGAGCATTCGCAGCCGCGCGGGCATTCCCGCCGGCACCTGCGAATTTGACCTGCCTGCCTACCACGCCTGGCAGAACCGCAGGGACGCCGAGCGCCGCGCTGACCTGGAACGCTGGTCTTCCACGCTGGCGCCGCTTGCCGAGTCGATCTACCTCCTGCTGAAACTGCTGCGCGATGCCGATGTGCCCTACAAGGTCATGGCAGCCCGCGGCCAATTCCAGCAGACCCTGCCGCAAGGCCGCAGCTTCCAGCTGCTGCGCTTGCGCATCGACCCGGCGCTCGGCCTGATTCCAGAGATCAGCGGCAACCGCCTCATGGTGTCGGTGCGGCTGATGCGCCAGGAAGCCGACGACAGGCTCCACCAGAGCACGGACGACACCCCGTTCGAGCTGACGCTTTGCGCATGAAAGCCAAGGTGAACGCCGCCGGCGAGCGACTCGTGCGGTGCCCGGCATGCGGCAAGGACAGCGTCTATGCGCCGAGCAATCCGTACCGGCCTTTCTGCACCGCCTTCTGCAAGGGCATCGACCTTGGCGCCTGGGCGAGCGAAGACTTCAGGATGCCCGCCGAGGCACCGCCGGACGAAGAGCCCTTCGGCGACCCCAAGCTTCAGTGAGCGTCAGCGTCAGTAGAGGTTAGGCAGGCCGCGCTCTTCGGCAAGCCAGCCCAGCACCGGCAGCGCGCCCGGCAACACCGGCACCACATCGAGCGGCAACTGCTGCCAGCACATCGTCTGGCCTTCGCGCATCTGGAACTCGCCGCTCCAGGCCCTGACCTTGCACCAGTGAAGCCGCACCAGCGCATGCGGATAGTCGTGCTCGGTCGTCTTCCAGACCTCGGCGCCGGCGATCGCGATGCCCAGCTCCTCGTGCAATTCGCGTCCGAGGGCTTCTTCGACCGTTTCGCCGGTTTCGATCTTGCCGCCCGGGAACTCCCAATAGCCGGCGTAGGGCTTGCCTGCCGGCCGGGTTGAAAGCAGCAGCGCATCGTCGTCCTCGCGGATCAGGATGCCGACCGCCACCTCGGTGTGCTTGCGCGGGTCCGTCATCTGGCGCTCAGGCGCGACCGGCGTAGTCGCGCGCGAACTGATACGCCACCCGGCCGCTGCGGGAGCCGCGCTCGAGCGCCCAGACCAGCGCTTCGGGGCGCGCATTTTCGATCGCCTCGGCGTCGACCCCGAAGGACGACAGCCACTGCGCGACGATCGCCAGGTACTCGTTCTGGCTGAACGGATAAAAGCTGACCCACAAGCCGAAGCGCTCCGACAACGAAATCTTTTCCTCGATCACCTCGCCCGGATGCACTTCGCCGTCTTCGGTGTGGGTGTAGCTCAGGTTGTCCTTCATGTACTCGGGCAGCAGGTGGCGCCGGTTGCTGGTCGCGTAGATCAGCACGTTGGGCGTCGCCGCGGCGATCGAGCCGTCGAGGATCGACTTCAGCGCCTTGTAGCCGGGCTCGCCCTCGTCGAAGCTCAGGTCGTCGCTGAAGACGATGAACTTCTCGGGCCGTTGCGAAACCACGTCCACGATGTCGGGCAGGTCGGTCAGCTCGGCCTTGTCGACCTCGATCAGCCGCAGCCCCTGCGGCGCATAGGCCTGCAGGCAGGCGCGGATCAGCGACGACTTGCCCGTGCCGCGCGCGCCGGTCAAGAGCACATTGTTGGCCGGCTTGCCCTCCACGAACTGGCGCGTGTTGCGTTCGATCTTTTCCTTCTGGACGTCGATCTCCTTCAGCGCATCGAGCGACATCATCGCCATGTGGCGCACCGGCTCGAGCGTGCCGTGGCCCGAACTGCGGCGACGGTAGCGCCAGGCGATCGAGGCGCTCCAGTCGGTCGGCGCCGCGAGCGGCTGCGGAAGGATCGACTCGATGCGTGTGATCAGCTGCTCGGCGCGCTCGATCAGGCGTTCGAAGTTGGGATTCATATCAGCGACCGCCCGGCCGCCCAAAGGGCGCTGAGCGCCCCCTCGGGGGGCAGCGAACAACGTGAGCGTGGGGGCATCATGAGCGGTAGTCGGCGTTGATCGACACGTAGTCATGGCTCAGGTCGCAAGTCCAGACCGTGTCACTTGCCTCGCCGCGGCCAAGTCCGATGCGCACGGCGATCTCGCTTTGCTTCATCACGCGCTGGCCGTCTTCTTCGCGGTAGGCCGGGTTGCGTCCGCCTTTCACCGCCACGTGCACGTCGTCCAGGAAGAGGTCGATGCCGGTCTGGTCGAGATCGGCGATGCCGGCATAGCCGACCGCCGCCAGGATGCGGCCCAGGTTTGGATCGCTCGCGTAGAACGCGGTCTTGACCAGCGGCGAATGGGCCACCGCATAGGCCACCTGCCGGCACTCCGCGGCATCGCGCCCACCCTCGACCCGTATGGTGATGAACTTGGTCGCGCCTTCGCCGTCGCGCACGATCGCCTGCGCCAACTGGCGCGCAACGTCCTGCATCGCCTCCAGCAACGCGCGCCCCTCGGTGGATTCGAGCGAGGCGATAACGCCATGCGCCGCCTTCTGCGTCGCGATAACGACGAAGGAATCGTTGGTCGACGTGTCGCCGTCAATGGTCACCCGGTTGAAGGAAGCGTCGGCGAGAACCTTGGCCAGCGGCTGGATCAGCGATGGCTCGATCTTCGCGTCGGTCGCCATGAAGCCGAGCATGGTCGCCATGTTCGGCCGGATCATGCCGGCGCCCTTGCTGATGCCGGTGACGGTGACGGTGCTGTCGCCAATCAGCAGTTGCCGGCTGAAAGCCTTGGGCACCGTGTCGGTGGTCATGATGCCCTCTGCCGCCCGCGCCCAATTGGCGGTCGACGCATCCGCGAGTGCAGCCGGAAGTCCGGCCTCGATCTTGTCGATCGGCAGCGGCTCCATGATCACGCCGGTTGAAAACGGCAGGATCTGCTCGGGCGCCAGGTTGAGATGGCGCGCCAGTGCGATGCAGGTCGCGCGCGTGCGGGCCAGCCCGTCTTCGCCGGTACCGGCGTTGGCATTGCCGGTGTTGATCAGCATCGCGCGAATACCGAAGTCGCGCGCCAGATGCTCGCGGCACACCTGCACCGGCGCCGCGCAAAAGCGGTTCTGGGTGAACACGCCCCCGACGGCGGCGCCTTCGTCGATC
>JANOCL010000063.1:0-6286 GCA_031412135.1 Variovorax sp.
CGAGCTCCAGGACAAGAACCTGAAGGACCCGATCGCGATCGAGGACAACGAGACCAACGGCAGCTACGTCGGGGTGCTGACCATCGCGAGCCACGAGGACAAGGGCATCCACCAGTACCGCTACACGGACCTGCAGCTGAACGGCGGCTACTCGGCCTGCAAGCCTGACGGCTGTCCTCCAAAGGATGCGCAGGGTAACCGTGCACCCTTCGAGTACGGCGGCAAGCTGGACCTGCCGGGCAAGCCGTTCGCAGTGGCTGGCGGCAACGTTCCATAACGACACCCGTTCGCGATCGATTTGACGCGAAACAATAGCCCTGCAGGTCAAAAATCTGCAGGGCTTTTTGCATTGGCGACTGTCCGGCGCACACGGGCATGACGGGCATTTCGGCCTAATAGTTCACGCTTATAACTTTCCTCGGGCGGCACCCTGCGAAGCCGTGGCGGTGATGGCCGCCAAAATGGGCTGGACGATCAAAAGTCCTCATTGCCCCACCATGCCCGCCACATCGTTCCTCGCCTCTCACCACGATCTGTGGATCGTCGTGGCGTCGATCGTCATTGCGACGCTGGCGTCCTACGTTGCGCTGGATCTTTCGCTTCGCGTGAGAACGTCCTCCGGCGAGGTGAGCGTCATCTGGTGGACGGCAGGCTCGATGATCATGGGCACGGGCATCTGGGCCATGCATTTCGTGGGAATGATGGGTTTTTCGGTGGCAATCGAACTCGGATTCACCGGCCTGCTGACCTTCATGTCCTGGGCGGCCGCCGTGGCGGCGTCGGGCATTGCACTGCGCGTGGCGAGCCGCGCCGACTACAGCCCTGGGTCCATATTGCTGGGGTCGCTGTCGATGGGTGCCGGCATCTGCGCGATGCACTACATCGGGATGGCAGCGCTCGACATGGCGCCGGGCATCGTCTGGGACTTCCGCATCGTCGCACTGTCGGCGGCCATTGCGGTGGCGGCTTCTGCCGCAGCGCTCTTGATCTTTCGATTTCTGGTCGTGGTCCACAGCGACCGGCGAGTGGCAAAGCAGGCGCTGGCCGCACTCGTCATGGGGGCCGCCATCTGCGGCATGCACTACACGGGCATGGCTGCCGCCCAGTTCCCGGTCGGCTCGGTCTGCCTGAGCGCAAACGCGCTCAGCGGCACCGGTTTGACGGCGATCGTGGTCGTCGCATCCTGCATGCTGCTGCTCGGTACGCTCTTCGCTTCCATCCTCGAGGCCAGGCTGCAGATCGTTGCCCGCCAGCTTTCGCGGTCGCTGCAGGAGTCGAATGCGCAACTGCAGACGGCGAACGACGAGTTGCTGAAGCGCGCTTTTTCCGATCCGTTGACAGGCCTGCCCAACCGCCTGCGGTTCGAAGGTCGGCTGCGCGATGCGTTGCATCGAATCGCCCATGCCCCGCAAGGTCGCAGCCATGGGCAACTTGCAGTGCTTTTTGTCGACCTGGACGGCTTCAAGCCGATCAACGATACGTTCGGCCATGCGGCGGGTGACTTGATCCTGAAAGCCACCGCCGAAAGACTGATCAAGGAAACACGCGAAGGCGACACGGTGGCCCGCGTCGGAGGCGACGAGTTTCTTCTGCTGCTCGAAGACCTGAACGAGCCGGATGACTGCGTGCTGGTCGTCAACCGCATTCTTCGCGCGCTTTCACGGCCCTTTGAAGTGATGGGCCGGCACCTACAGATTGCCTGCTCGATCGGCGTCGTGCTGCATCCTGCTCAGGGCGAACCGGACAAGCTAATCGCCAATGCCGATGCCGCGATGTATGCGGCCAAGCGCGCCGGCGGCTCGAGCTATGCCCTGTTCGAGGCGAACATGGTTGTCGACACCGCCGACCAGCTCCAGCTCCAGAGCGACCTGCGACAGGCGCTCGAAGCCGATCAATTCGAGCTTTACTACCAACCCAAGATCGACGGGCGCAGAAACAAGATGAGTGGCGTCGAGGCGCTCATTCGATGGAATCATCTTCGACTCGGCGTCGTGGGTCCCGCCGATTTCATCGGACTGGCGGAACGTTCGGGGATGATCGTGCGCCTGGGGAATTGGGTTCTCAACGAAGCGTGCCGGCAGGTATCGGTCTGGAGCAAGCAGGGCGTGCACATGCGTGTGGCCATCAACTTGTCGGCCCTCCAGTTGCGGGAGCCCGCGCTCGTCGACAAGGTGGAGGAGGCGCTGCGCCGGCACGGGGTGCTCGGGTCGCAGCTTCTCTGCGAAATAACCGAGTCCGTCGCCATGCAGGATCTGAAGGTGACTCATCGAACTTTCGAGGGACTTTCGCGCATTGGCGTTCATCTTTCCATCGACGACTTCGGAACCGGCTACTCGAGCTTGAGCCAATTGCGCGACCTGCCCGCGCGGCAGCTGAAGATCGACCGCAGCTTCGTCAAGGAACTCGAAACACAGGAAGATGCCTGCGCCGTGGTCGAAGCAGTGATCAAGCTCGCACATGCGCTGAGACTCACCGTGGTCGCCGAAGGCGTTGAAACGCGCGGCCAGCGTGACATCCTGCTTCGGCTTGGCTGCGATGAGCTGCAGGGCTTTTTCTACGCCCGGCCGATGCCTGCGCGCGACGTGCTGGGATGGTCCATGGACGAGACGGATTCCCCTGGGCTGGCTCCGGATCGTGCGGTCGCGCCCGTCTAGGCTTGTAATGCTTTTGGCTGCGACGTGATTTTCGGCACAGGTTCAAGGTTTGCCGGGTTTCGGCGGCGGTATTTGCGTCAAGGGCTCCCGCACACTAGCGGACAGATACTTTTGTAGTCATGGCAGTCCGCAAGTGATCGAAAGTAGGGAGGCTCATCGCAGTTGCGTGAGATCTGCAAATGGAACACACCATCTCTGAATTGCTGGAAACGTACACGTCACGGTATCCCGAACATCTGCGTGACGTGGCGCAGGCGTATTGCGGGGCGACGACCCGGCTTGGCAGCATCGACGGTGCTGCGCTCCAGGTGTCGCGCGAGGATGTCAGGACCGTCGCCCAGGATCAAGGCGTGGACATCGACACCCTTCGCTCGGCCATCGCGGACTACTCGACCATCGAAGGGCGGTCGATCGCGATGCATCTGCTGCAAGGCCGCAGATCGTCCTGACGCGCTCGATCGCTGGACCGCCACGCATTGGCGGCTGCAAACCAAGAACGCCTTGCAGGTCGTTGACCTGCAAGGCGTTCTGATTTTGGTGGCTCTTCACGGACTCGAACCGCGGACCTGTGGATTATGATTCCATCGCTCTAACCGACTGAGCTAAAGAGCCGAGCCGAGGATTATAGCCCGCTCCGAACTGTTCAGCCCGCCGCCGGCAGTCTTCCCAGCTCTTCCGTCAGCAGGCGAACGATCAACCGGTCGAGCGTCTGCACCGAATAGTTGCTCACGTCGTGCACCGTCTCGCGGCCGGGGCCGCCGGCCGGGTTCGCTGCCTCCCTGTAGGTCAGAAAAACGAATCTCCCGCCGGTGAATTGCGCGATTTGCCGCTGTACGTACTCGCCCTGCCTGTCGAGTCCGCTTGCGCCCACGCTGAATACCTTGATGCCCTTTCCGAGCGCGGCCATCATGCCGTCGTCGTATTGGGGGCCGCCGCGGTCGAGGTGCGGCGGGGCATCGGCCAGAAGCACAACCATGCGTGTCGTGCCGGTGCCGCGCCAGCTCATCCGGTGCACGGTCTCGTGCAGCGCCTCGTTCATCGCCTCGGGATAGTCGCCGCCGCCTTCGGCCTGTAGTGCGTCGACCACCGTCTGAAACGCGCCGAGGTCGTTGGTGAAGTCGTGCCGCCGCACCAGGAAGGCATCGCCGCGGTCGCGGTAGGCCACCAGGCCGAAGCAGGTGTCGGGCCGGCTCGGCAAGCGAGCGACTTCGTTGGCAATGCTGTGCAGGCTTGCCTTGAGCTTTGCGATCTCGTCGCCCATGGAGCCGGTGGCATCGACCAGGAACACCAGATCCAGACGCGCGCGCTGCGGGGCCGCAACCGTGTCGAGCACCAGTTCGACTGCGCTCTTCTGGCCGCGGCGCAGAAAGACGGTGCGCTGCACGCCGTCCTTGCGTACGGCCACTTCGTAGACCCGGCTGCCCGACGGATCGAAGGCGTCGGGGTGCAGCCAGGCGCTGCCCCCAGCGTCGGTGCGCGCCCACATCGCGGCGCCGCTGGCGGCCTGCACCGCCACCTCGGCGTCCGGCACGGCCACGCCTCGCGCGTCGCGCACCTGCAGCAGGTAGCGTTCGCCGATGTCGCGTGCGCGGTGCGCGACCTGGGTGCGCTGGCGAAACTGCAGGTAGGCCGTGAAGTTGGCGTTGTCGTCCACCATGCCGGCGGTCACGGTTTGCTGCTGCACCTGCGGTCGTTGGAGTGGCTGCGCTGCGGGCGACGGCGCCGCGAGAGGCCGCGCCTCCGATGCCGTCAATGTGTCGCCCGGCGCGAGCCGCTTCGCCCTGGCTTCGCTGCGAGCGGATGCGGCTTCGGCGCGCTGCCGAAACCGTCCGGCAAGGCCCGGCGTCTCGTGCGTCTGCACCGGCCGCGCACAGTTCAAGGCCGAAGGCGACTCGAAATTCGGAGCCGTGCGCGCAACGATGTCGCTCGTCTGCTGCCGGGCGGGCGTCGGCCAGCGGGTGCCGGGTTCGATCTCCATCGCCGTGCAGGCGCTTGAAAGCAACTGCGTGCACAGCAGGATGGCGACAGGGCGTTGCAGGAAGAAAAGGCGGCAGGTCATCGGTGGCTCCGTGTTGTGGATGCAGGCTGATACGGCGAGCTGCCGCCATGCGGGTCAAGCGCAGATGATTTTTTTCGATCGTGCGAACCCCGTCCCGCGCCGCCGTCCGTACAACGTGAGGTGAAAATCTGCCGATGCTTGCGCCGACCCTCGCTGACCTTCAGCGCCACGACACCATGTCCGACGACCAGTTGATGCTTGCCTACGCAGGCGGAGACAAATCCGCCTTCGACGCGCTCTATGCACGCCATGAGAGCGGGCTGTTCCGCTTTGTGCGGCGCCTTCTGGGTGCCCGTCTCGCGGCCGAGGTGGCCGACGTGTTCCAGGACACGTGGATGCGCATCGTCGCGGCGCGCGAGAGCTTCTCGCCGCAGGGCGCGACGTGGCGCACCTGGGCTTTCACGATCGCCCATAACCTGGCGATGGACCGGCTGCGCCTGAGCGGCCGCGAGGTCGCCTTCTATGCCCATGACGAAGAGGGAGACGGTCTCGAAGCCGCACAGCTCTTCAGCCGCGGACTGCTGCGCGACGGCGCCACTTCATCGGATGCGGCGCATCCGTCGGCCGAGGAGCTCGCGTTCTGGCGCGCCGCCGGCCGCCGCCTGCTGGCCTGCCTGGACGAACTGCCTGACGACCAGCGCGCCGCCTTTTTGCTGCATCACGAAGACGGCTTCACCGTCGACGCGCTCGCCGGGACGCTGGGCATCGGCTTCGAAACCGTTCGCAGCCGGCTGCGCTACGGCCTGAAGAAGCTGCGCGGCTGCATGGAACGCTATCTGTCGGTGCTGGAGCATCGGTCATGAGCGCCGCGCCCGAGCCCGAGGACTTTCACGATGCCGCGTTGCGGCGCGCGCTGGGCCATGCGCCCGACCACGCGGCAGCGCCCGACTGGCGGCTGCGCAAGGCGATCCTGCAGCAGGCGCACGAGGCTGTTGCGCCATCCTCGGGTTCGCTATTGGAAGAGAGCAACGGATCGCCGTGGTGGAAGCGTCTTGGCGGCGGGAAGGCGCGCGGTTCGCGCATGCCATGGAATGCTGCCTTCGCCACCGTGCTGATCGCCGGCCTGGCGACCGTGCTCTGGCAGCGTGAGCCGGTGCCCGGTGCTCGGCCCGACGGCGAGGCGCAAGTGGCTGCGCCGCCACCAGCGCCGAGCGTCCCGGCCGAACGCCGCATTGCTGCACCGGCTGCACCGGCGCCGCAGGCAGTTTCGCCTCCCGCTTCGCTGCCGATCCCCGTGCCGGGCCTCGCGCCCGTGCCCCCGCCGCCTCTGGAACCGCAGCCGGAGCGGGAACCGGCACTGTCCATCGTCCTCGACCCCCCACCACCGCCCGAACCGGTACGACCGCAGCCCGATGAAGCCGCGCCGCCTCCACCGCGACCCGGTGAAGCGGGCGAGCGCAGGGCGAAGCAGGCCTTGGCCGCAAGAACCGCCAGGGACGAAGAAGCGGCTGCCCGGCAGCGCATGTCGCCGCCGCCCAGCCCGCCTGCCACCGTGGCCAGCCAGGGCGATGCCGCGGCCCCGGCACGCGCGGCGCGTGCGCCAGCGCCAACGCCAGCGGTCCGCACCGCCGAT
>JANOCL010000064.1:0-27560 GCA_031412135.1 Variovorax sp.
GAAGAAAGCGGCATCCCATTGCGTAAGCCACCAGGGGTTGTGATAAGCCTCGCGGCCGACCATCACGCCGTCGAGCAGGCGCAGGTGTGCACGCATCTGCATCTCGTCGTCGAAGCCGCCGTTGATGGAAAAACGCAACGCGGGAAAGTCGTGCTTCAGCCGATGCACGAGCTCATAGCGCAGCGGTGGCACCTCGCGGTTCTGCTTGGGCGACAGCCCCTTGAGCCAGGCGTTGCGTGCATGCACGATGAACGTGCTGCAACCCGCCTCGCTCACGGTGCCGACAAAGTCGCGCACGAACTCGTAGCTCTCCGTCTTGTCGATGCCGATCCGGTGCTTGACGGTGACGGGCACTTCGACCACGTCGACCATCGCCTTCACGCAGTCGGCCACAAGCGCGGGCTCGTTCATCAGGCAGGCGCCGAAAGCACCGCGCTGCACGCGCTCGCTCGGGCAACCGCAGTTGAGGTTGATCTCGTCGTAGCCCCAGGCCGCCCCGAGCTTCGCGCACTGCGCAAGGTCGCCCGGCTCGCTGCCACCGAGCTGCAGCGCGACCGGATGCTCCTCGGCATTAAACGCCAGGTGACGCGGCACGTCGCCGTGCACAAGCGCGCCGGTGGTCACCATCTCGGTATAGACGAGCGCATGCCGCGTCAGAAGCCGATGGAAGTATCGGCAATGGCGGTCGGTCCAGTCCATCATCGGCGCCACGCTGATTCGCCCCAGCGCAAGCTGTTGATTTTTCTCGTCTTTTGCCGCCATCGAAAACGCCAGGAAAGCCCCTGAGTGCAGAGATAAGTGCACATGCCGTGCACACGCAGGGCGACATTCTCACCGCTACCTTCAGGCAAGCGGCGTGCGATGCGACTCGATACCAGAACTTGGCAATGACGCTGATTCCCTTGTCCGCCCTCCGGTACGTGCTGAGCTGCCTCCCGTTGGACGGGTGGGTGAAGATCGCCTCGTTGCGAAAGGCTCCTCTGGGGAAGAACAATCCCGCTCTCAGATCCAGTCCGAGCCGCCGCACGCCGAACAGGTTGCGAAATCCGAACACGATGTCGAGCGCGAGTGCGAGCGCGGATGCCTGAGGCCGCGCCCCTCATGAGGCTCAACCCCGGCAACAAAAAGTCGGCGATGCGCTCAAATCGGAAGAAATGCACACTTTCGTTAACAACTAAGTGGTTTTACAGACTGAAAGCTTTCGCGTCAGTCAGCGCATGTTTGAGTACGTTAGTATTAGTCCATGGACACAGGATCTGATACTAATCTTGGTTGGTGGACAGAGAAGCCAGAACGGCCTCGCCCCGGCTTCTTGCGCCGTCGGCCGGTTGCCGATCGTCGCGTCCGCAAGCCCTACGTGTGGCAGAAAGCTGCGTTCATCGTGGCATTGATGGTTGCGCTATTTCTGTCGCTCGCATCACTCGCAAACTGGCTGCGCTGACCCGCAGCTACCATAAGCCTCCCGCTATTGCGGCGGGCAGCGTGAATAGACCAGCGCGAGGTACTCGGCGTGTTTTCGAACGCTTTCGAGCTGTTGCAGGGTTGTTCCCTGCACACGGTCCTTGGGATCGAATTTCAAGCTGCCGTCCGGCATAAGAATGAAGTGCGTCCTGCCGCGCGAGCGGTCATTGGGCTCGGCGTCCACGTAGCCGCAACCGGTACCCGTGCTCTTGTCGAATGTCACGCCGGAGAAATGAGCCTTGTCGGACACGGGGAGCATCGCCTTCACGCGAGCCTCGACTTGCCAGATCGGCCGGTAGTACCACCAGCCTCCGATGGATGCAGCAAACACCGACAGTGAGGCAGCGAAGCAGATGAAGAGCCTCAACGGGCGGCGTTCGTCGCCCCGACGATGGGCCGACCCTGAAAACGGATGACGCGTCTCGATATAGGGGTTCATGTAGCCGATTGTAATTACATGTAGTACTTCCAGGTTAGTTTGTTGTGACGCATGCAACACCGGCTTGTTGGTACGAGGCCACTGACCGGTACTGAAAAAGTGTCCTCCTGGTGCCGTTACGCTGGCAGCGCGGCACAATCTGGCCCAGCATGACGCAGAAATTGCCCCATCCCGACGATCTGACGGACATCGAGCTCGCCGAACACGCACAAGGGTGGAGGCGCCTCGCCCTTCGCGGCGACCGCAATGCAAGGGCACCAGCCCACGCTTACGAGACGGCTCTGCGGGAACGGGTGCGGGCCTCGATGGCCGCAGAACTCATGGCCGGCGCTGCGGCAGGGATGTCGGAGCGCAAGCGGCCGTGGTGGCGCAGATGGCTCCCCTCGCAAGCGGGGCACGCGGCGCCCTGACCGGCTGTTTTGAGGCCGCCGCCTGCAGGCGCTACGCCCACGCGATTTGACCCGGGACTCGTTGGCTCAGCCCCGAGGACCGTCCTTGCCGAACATTTTGCGTATCGCAGCGACACCCGCCACCAAAGCATTGGCATAGGTCGCCTGCGGATCGCTCGCGGCTTCAAGCGGCAGGTATGGAAGCGCCTCTTCCATTGCGTAGTCGGTTGCTTCCATCAGTACCCAATAGAACTCGCCATCTTCAAGTTCGTGTACGGTAAGTGCGATATTTCGCAATGGCGACATGGGTTTAGCGGCAAGTTATCGAGTGGAAAATCCATCGTATTCAACCTGTGTGGCAACGCCTAACCACAATTTCACGGTTCACTGTAAATGTGACAAATCGTAATTACATTTGCAAGCGCCAAATGCGCTCAATTACACAACCGAGCCAAATCGCAGCTTTGAAGCTTTTCCTACACCGGTCAGGTTGGGCCGGGCCTAAGCTGGCTTTCCTTATCAAAACCGTTGCCGGAGGAGTCCATGAAGCACCTAACTCTCGAGTCCAACATGATCGCCACCCTCGGCGGCGCGTTCTATCCGACCGGCCATTCGATGGTGATGTTTCCTAGCGCCGAGGACGCGAATCGCGTGGGGCATCGATTGATCGAAGGTGGCTTCAGCGGAGACGAGGTCTATCTCATACCTCCGCAAACCGTTCTCTCGCAGATCACCCCGACAGTCAGCGATGCCGACGACCCGCTTCCTTCTGCGGGCACCGACGCCGCCACGGTACGGGCCTATACCAAGCTGGCGCGCGAGGGCCACACAGGGCTGCTCGTGAAAACCAAGAACGAAGCTGCAGCCGAGCGGCTGATGCAGGCAGTGCGCGAGGTTCCGTACTCGATTGCGCAGCGCTACCGGACACTGGTGATCGAGGACCTCTGAGCGCACTGTTCGAATACAGCGCGCCTCATGCCGGCGCCGCACGGCTGAGCACCGCGCGTGCCATCGACTGCGCCAGTTCATGCTCCCCGAGCAAAACGGTCGCCGATGCCTCTTCGGCGAGCAGACGGGCTTCGGCTTCGTTGTGGCTCCGGATCACGGTCTCGATCGAAGGATTCAGCGTACGCGCGGCCTCGATCATCTGCCGGACATTCAGCGCATCGGCAGTGGCAACCACCAGCACGCGCGCCCGCGCGATATGCGCCTGGATCAACACTGCCGGATCGGCCGCGTCGCCCCACACGGCTGCCATTCCGGCGCTGCGCAGGTTCTCGACCAGTTCCCGGTTCTGCTCCACCACCACGAAGGGAACATCGTAGGCCGCCAGTTCGGCGGCAATGCGCCGCCCCACACGGCCATAGCCGACCAGCACCACTTGGCGGGAGAGATACTTCGCTTCGGTTCCCAGCGGCAGTTCGGTCAGCGGGTCCTCCCTCAGGGCAAGCCCTCGCGCCAGCGACAAATGTGCATGCAGCCATTTCTGCAGCGGCTCGCCAGGTCTTCCACCACCAGCCGGCCGACCGCGATGCGACCGGTGAACGAATCGAGAATGCCCAGGCTTTCCAGCGCCCGCAGCAACACCACCGTGCTGGCCACCGACAGTGCCAGCCCAAACACGAGCGCGCTACCGACGCTCCAGTCCCACCAGGTGGCCAACGCACCGCCGAGCAGTGTCGCCACCGCCATTTGCACGATCGCTCCGGGCACTGCGATCTTGCGCACGGCAAGCAGGTCGTCGAGCGAAAAATGGAGGCCGACGCCGAACATGAGCAGCATCACGCCGATTTCGGCCAGTTGGGCAGCGATGCTCGCGTCCGCCACGAAGCCAGGCGTAAAGGCCCCAGGATCACGCCTGCCAGCAGGTAGCCGACCAGTGCCGGCAACCGGAGCCGCACCGCCAGAAAGCCGACCACGAGCGCCAGGCCCAATCCGGCCGCGACGGTGCTGATCAATGAAACGCTGTGGGGTATCGATTGCATTTTGCGACTCGCGCAAAAGAAAAGACCCGCCGGGGCGGGTCTTTCGTCGCGGTGCCGCGCAACGCTCAATGCATGTGCAAGCCACCGTTGACCGAGAAATCGGCACCGGTGGAATAGCCGCCTTCGTCGGTCGCCAGCCACGCGATGATCGAAGCGATCTCGCTCGGCTCGCCGAGCCGCTTGACCGGAATGGTGCCCACGATCTTGTCGAGCACTTCCTGGCGGATCGCCTTCACCATGTCGGTGCCGATGTAACCCGGGCTTACGGTGTTCACCGTGACGCCCTTGGCGGCGAGTTCCTGCGCCAAGGCCATCGTGAACCCATGCATGCCGGCCTTGGCGGCCGAATAGTTGGTTTGGCCCGCCTGGCCCTTGGCCCCGTTGACCGAGCTGATGTTGATGATGCGGCCCCAGCCCTTTTCGACCATGTCGCCGACCACCTGCTTGGTGACGTTGAACATGCTGTTGAGGTTGGTTTCGATCACCGCGCTCCAATCCTCGGGCGTCATCTTGAGGAACATGCGGTCGCGCGTGATGCCGGCGTTGTTGACCAGCACGTCGATGGTTCCGTGCTCTGCCTTCGATTTGGCGAAGGCTTCAACGGTCGACTGCCAGTCGCCCACGTTGCCGACCGACGCGTGGAAGTCGAAGCCGGCGGCTTTCTGCTCGCCAAGCCATTTCGCATGATCGCGCGTGGGCCCGCAGCCGGCGATGACGGTGAAACCGTCCTTGTGCAAGCGCTGGCAGATGGCCGTTCCGATGCCCCCCATGCCCCCCGTGACGTACGCAACTTTTTTGCTCATGAGTGTTCCTTGATTTGACGTGCCCGAACAGGCGCTGATCACTTTAGCGAAGTTTGTCGGTGCACCCGGCTCAGGAAAACACTGAGCCTGCGATTGCAACGGGGTGTCACAGCTATGCCTCTCTGCAGTCGTGTCCGCGGCTCAGCGCTCGATGGTGAGCGCCACGCCCATGCCGCCGCCGATGCAGAGCGAGGCGATGCCCTTCTTCGCGTTCTGGCGCTGCATCTCGTGCAGCAGCGTTACCAGGATGCGGCAGCCGGACGCGCCGATCGGGTGGCCGATGGCGATCGCGCCGCCGTTCACGTTGACCTTGTTCACGTCCCAACCCATCTCGCGATGCACGGCGCAGGCCTGCGCAGCGAAGGCTTCGTTGATCTCCAGCACATCGAGGTCTTGTGGCTTCCAGCCGGCGCGCTGCAGCGCCTTCTGGGACGCCGGCACCGGACCCATGCCCATGAATGCCGGGTCGAGGCCGGTGCTCGCATAGCTTGCGATGCGCCCGAGCGGCTTAAGGCCCAGGGCAGCAGCCTTCTTGGCCGTCATCACCATCACTGCGGCCGCTCCGTCGTTCAGGCCCGAGGCGTTGCCCGCTGTCACACCGCCGGCCTTGTCGAAGGCTGGCCGCAAGCCGGCCAGGCCCTCGGCGCTGGTCTTGCGATTGATGAACTCGTCCTTGTCGAACACGATCGGATCGCCCTTCTTCTGCGGAATGTCGACGGCAACGATCTCGTCCTTGAACTTGCCCGCATCCTGCGCGGCGGCGGCCTTGGTCTGGCTGCCGAGCGCCAGTTCGTCCTGGGCCGCGCGGCTGATGTCGTACTTCTTGGCCACGTTCTCGGCGGTGATGCCCATGTGGTACTGGTTGTACACGTCCCACAGGCCGTCGACGATCATGGTGTCGACCAGCTTCCAGTCGCCCATGCGTTGCCCGTTGCGCGAGTTGGGCAGCACGTGCGGTGCCATGCTCATGCTCTCTTGCCCACCGGCTATGACGATCTCGCTATCGCCTGTAGCCACCGCTTGCGCTGCCAGCATCACGGCCTTCAGCCCGGAGCCGCAAACCGCATTGATGGTGAGCGCAGGCGTTTCATTGGCGAGGCCACTTTTGAGCAGCGCCTGGCGTGCCGGATTCTGGCCGCTGCCCGCTGCCAGAACCTGCCCCATGATGACTTCGCCGATCTGGTCGTTGCCGACCTTGGCCCGCGCCAGGACCTCCCTGATGACGATGGCGCCGAGTTCTGTGGCCGCAATGCCGGCCAGCGACCCACCGAACTTGCCCACCGCTGTGCGTGCGGCTGAAACGATGACGATGTCTTCCATGGTGTGCTCTCCGAGGCGTGGATTGAAAAATGATGGCTTGGATGCGTCAGGCCCGGGCCTTGACGTAGCGGCCGGGCGCCGGCTCGATTGCCTTGTAGGCGCTCCCCTTGCCGTAGGTTTTAGGCGCAGCGATCTGCTTGCCCGCATGCGTCTTGAGCCAGTTCGACCAGTCGGTCCACCAGCTTCCGGGATGCTCGCTGGCGCCCGCCAGCCATTCGGCTTGCGTTTTCGGCAGCGTGCCGTCCTCACGAATCCAGTGACTGCGCTTCTTCTTGACCGGCGGATTGATCACGCCGGCAATGTGACCCGAGGCGCCCATCACGAAACGCTTCTTGCCGGACAGCACGCGGGTCGACGCATAGGCGCCACCGATCGGCACGATGTGGTCTTCGCGCGAACCGTAGATGTATACCGGCACGTCGATGGTCCTGAAGTCGATCTTCTCGCCCGCGACGCTGACCGCGTTCGGCTCTGCGAGCTTGTTCTCGTGGTACGTGTTGCGCAGGTACCAGCAGTACATCGGGCCCGGCAGGTTGGTGGCGTCGCTGTTCCAGTAGCGCAAATCGAAAGGCGGCGGCGTCTCGCCCTTGAGGTAGTTGCCCACCACGTAGTTCCACACCAGATCGTTCGGCCGCAGAAAGCTGAAGGTCGACGCCAGCTCGTTGCCTTGCAGCAGCCCGCCCTTGCCCATCTGCATCTCGCGCATCTGCACGAAGGCTTCGTCGATGAAGATGTCGAGCACGCCGGTATCGGTGAAGTTCAGCAAGGTGGTGAGCAGCGTCACCGATGCGGCAGGCTTCTCGCCTCGCGCAGCCAGCACTGCCAGGGCGGTCGAAAGGATGGTGCCGCCGACGCAGAAGCCGAGCGTGTTGATCTGGCCGCCCTTCTTGTCCTGCCCCGTGATCTCCTGCGCGACGTGTATGGCCTTGATGGCGGCGTCCTCGATGTAGTCGTCCCAGGTGTAGTGGCTCATCGACGCATCCGGATTACGCCAGCTCACGACGAAGACGCGGTGGCCCTGCTCCACTGCATAGCGGATCAACGAATTCTCGGGCTGCAGATCGAGGATGTAGAACTTGTTGATGCACGGCGGCACCAGCAGCAAGGGCAGTTCATGCACCTTGGCCGTGAGCGGCTTGTACTCGAGCAGTTGGAACAACTCGTTCTCGAACACCACCGCGCCCTCGGTCGTCGCCACATTCCGGCCGACTTCGAAGGCGCTCTCGTCGGTCATGCTCATGTGACCTTGCTGCACGTCGTGCAGCAGGTTCTTAATGCCCTTGGCGATGCTCTCGCCTTGCGTGTCGAGCGCCTTCTTCTGAGCTTCGGCATTGAAGGCGAGGTAGTTGCTGGGCGCCAGGGCCGCGGTCCACTGCTCAACGGCGAAGCGCAGTCGCGAGCGGGTTTTTTCATCCGCCTCGACGGCGTCGGCCATGCCCATCAACGTGCGTGCGTTCAGAAGATAAACGGCCGCCGAAAAAGCCGACATCGGATTGCCGGTCCATGCGTCGCCGGCGAAGCGCTTGTCGCCGCCGGTGCGCGCCGCCAAATCCTCGCGCCACAGTTCGGTTGCCTCTTGCAGGTAGCGCTGCTGCAGCTGTTGCAGCTTTTCGCCGGACAGCGCGAACTTGGGCGCCTCCCACGCGCCACCGGTGTTGCCGCCAGCGCCGAGCGAGTGGAGCGACTCGACTGCCTTTTGCCAACCCTGGGTCAACGCCTGTTGAAACGGCGCGAAGCTGTCGGTTGCCGCGGCCTCTTGTGTTTTCATGATCGCTCCTGGTTCATGCCTCGTCCCGGCGGCTTTTGAGTATGCTGCATCCATGCATCTTGTAGTGATCGCCTGGCTGTATGTCGCCGTCATGATGGCGGTAGCGGAGGCCACCAGCCCAACGGGCACCGTGCTCGGCGCCGTGTTTACCTTTCTACTCTATGGGCTGGCGCCGGTGGCACTGGTGGTTTACCTGATGACCGCGCCGGCGCGACGCCGGCTGATCAAGGCACGCGAAGACGCAGAACGCGATGCCGCGATCCGAACTCGCGAAGGCGCCTCAGACACGCCAGATGCAGGCGGCGAAGCGGCCGCTCGAACGGTCCCGCCGGTGCGAGAAAAAACGTAACGGGTTGTGCGCCGTGCACCAGGTATCGGAGCTGTCGTTGCCGTAGATTTGCGTCACGCCGGCGGCATGCAGCCTGCGACGGGCCAGGCCCGCCAGGTCGGCAAGCCATTTACGCGCTTCGGCCGCATTCTTGAAGCACTGCGCCGCCTCTGGCGCGTCGGACTCGAACGCCGCCTTCACGTCACTGCCGACCTCGAACGCATCGGGTCCGATGCACGGCCCAAGCCAGGCCATGAGCCCGGGTCTGTCAATCGGGGCAAAACTTTCGACGGACCGCTCCAGCACACCCGCAGCCAAACCGCGCCAGCCGGCATGCACCGCAGCCACGCGGGCGCCGGCGGCATCGGTGAGGAGTACGGGCAGGCAGTCGGCCACCATGATCGTGCACGCAATGCCGCGCTCGACGGTGGTGCATGCGTCGGCCTCGCCACCGTCCGCGGCCGTGGCATCCAGGGCAAGGACTTGCGTTCCGTGCACCTGTTGAAGAAAAACGGGGCGCGCACCGATGGCGTGATGGAGGCGAGCCCGGTTGGCCGCGACATCAGCCGGCGCGTCGCCGACGTGGCCTCCCAGGTTGAAGCTCGCATAGCGCCCTGCCGACACCCCACCGGCGCGCGTTGTGCAGACCGCGCGCACGCGCGCCGGCGCCGGCCAGTCGGGAATCAGCCAATCAGTGCCGAGGCTCATGCTTCCGCGTCGGGGCAGCGCGACGGCTGAGCACGCTGGAATGCATCGAGCTGCATGCAGGCTTCGAACGCAGCCATGGTGCGCGGCATGCCGCTGAAATCGCAATCGAAGCGCTGGCCGTTGAAGATCTGCGGTACCAGGCAGCAATCCGCGAGCGTGGGCGTGTCGCCGTAGCAAAACCTGCCGTCCGGCTGCTGCCCGAGTTGGCGCTCGAACGCGAGCAAGCCTTCGCGCACCCAGTGGCGATACCAGGCGTTCTTGGCGTCTTCACCGACCTTGAGTTCGCGCACCAGGTACTTCAGCACGCGCAGGTTGTTGAGAGGATGGATCTCGCATGCGATCGATTGCGCAAGCGCGCGCACTCGGGCCCGCCCGACAGGATCGTGCGGCAGCAGCGCTGGTTCGGGATGCACTTCATCCAGGTATTCGATGATCGCCATCGACTGGCTGAACCGCTCGCCATCGTCCTCAAGAAGCGGCACCAGCATGTCCGCCGAAAGCGCGGCGAACGAGCCGGTCTTGTGGTCGCCGCGCGCGATGTGCACCGGGACGTAGTCGTAGTCGAGGCCCTTCAGGCCGAGCGCGATACGCACCCGGAAAGATGCCGAAGAACGGAAATAGTTGTGCAGCTTCATCATGGCGGCAAGCATAGCTTCGGCACGGCACGGCGCCAAACGCAGGCATCGGGCGTCCCCGTCTGGCAAACTGCCGGTTTCGCTGAAAAGGACGATCTGTCATGGCTTCCGAGTACGTTTTCACCCCGCCCGCAGTGGTGTCCATTCCGGTGGTCGGCAAGGCCGCGCGCTTCGCCGTGCATCGCATCTATTGCGTCGGCCGCAACTACGAAGAGCACGCAAAGGAAATGGGCTTCACGGGCCGCGAGCCGCCCTTCTTCTTCATGAAGCCGGCGGACGCCGCAGTCGTGGTCGATGCCGGCCACACCGGCACCATGGCCTACCCGGCACTTACCAATAACCTGCACCACGAGATCGAACTCGTGGCGGCGATCGGAACCGGCGGAAAGAACATCTTGGCGGCCGATGCGCACAAGCACATCTTCGGCTACGCCGTGGGTCTCGACATGACGCGCCGCGACCTGCAAGGCGACATGAAGAAGCAAGGCCGCCCCTGGGACATCGGCAAGAGCTTCGACCATAGCGCGCCGATCGGACCGATCGTGCCGGTGGCCGATGCGGGCAATGTCGAGAACGCCGAAATTTCCTTGCAGGTCGGCGGCACCGACAGGCAGCGCAGCAACGTGAGCAAGCTGATCTGGAACATCGGCGAAACCATCGAGCACCTGTCGGCGGCCTGGGAACTGCAGCCGGGCGACCTGATCTTCACCGGCACGCCCGCAGGCGTGGCCGCAGTCGTGGCCGGCGACACGATGGTCGGCGAGATCACCGGCCTGCCGGAACTCACCGTCCGCGTCGCCTGACGCGCGGCCCACCCGCGATGATCCTGCGCGTTCCCATCAAGCACTGCAAGAACTGCGGTAACGCCGTGGTCTACCGTGTGCCGGACGACGGCGACACGAAGGAGCGCGCGGTCTGCCCGGCCTGCCACACGATCCACTACGAAAACCCACTCAACGTGGTCGGCACCATTCCGGTCCTCGGCGACAGGGTGCTGCTCTGCAAGCGCAATATCGAGCCGCGCTGGGGCAAGTGGACGCTGCCGGCAGGTTTCATGGAACTGGGGGAGACGACCGCGCAGGGCGCGGCACGCGAAACCGACGAGGAGTCGGGCGCCGAGTATGAAATGGAAGCCCTGTTCGCGGTGATCAGCGTCGTGCGCGTGGGCCAGGTGCACCTGTTCTACCGCGCCCGGCTCCTGAGCGACAAGTTCGACCCCGGCCACGAAACCATTGAGGCCCGACTCTTCACCGAGGACGAAATCCCGTGGGAGGAGATTGCGTTTCGCACCGTCCGCGAGGCCCTGCAGCATTTCTTCGAAGACCGGCGGCGCGGCAGTTTCGGTCACGTACACACCCTGGACATCGTATGAAGCAATTGTTCGTTCCGCTCTGCTGTGCGTTGATTGCGGCATCGGCACACGCGGAGCCGATCGGCGAGGTCGACACCGCCTTCAAGCTGATCGGGCCCGACCACAAGATCGTGATCGAGGCCTATGACGATCCCAAGGTGAACGGCGTCACCTGCTACGTGTCGCGCGCCAAGACAGGCGGCCTGTCCGGCGCCTTCGGCCTTGCAGAAGACAAGGCCGAAGCGTCCATCGCATGCCGCCAGGTCGGCCCGGTGCGGGTGATGCAGCCGCTGCCCCAACGCGAAGAGGTCTACAGCGAGCGCCTGTCGATTCTCTTCAAGCGGCTGCGCGTCGTACGCATGGTCGACGTCAAGCGCAACACGCTTGTCTACCTCACCTATTCCGACCTGCTGATCGACGGCTCGCCCAAGAACAGCGTGACCGCAGTCCCCATCGATCGGGCAACGCCGATATCGATGAAGTAGAAGATGAATTCACACCATGGAACCCTTCGCACCGATCGGGTTCCAAGAAGCGCCATGCATGTAAAGACCTTCTTCCCCGTTCTTCGTCCGGGCGTCATCGCCGTCGCAGTTGCTGCCCTTGCGGCCTGCACGACACCGCTGCCACCCGCCGGACGGGGCATGCCCGGCGCCCCTGCAACTCCAGGCGGCCTGCCCGGCCCTGGTGTTGCTGCTCCGCAGTCGCAGCAACCCAAGGCGCAGGCCGCGTTCATCCGGCCGGCCGCCGGTGCCACCCTCTCCCGCTTCGACGGCAAGCGCAACAAGGGTCTGGACATCGCCGGCAACATGGGCGATGCAGTACTCGCTTCGGCCGATGGCCGCGTCGTCTATGTGGGTGGAGAGCTTCGCGGCTACGGCAACATGGTGATCGTCAAACACAACGAGACCTACCTCACTGCCTACGCACATGCGCAGCAGATCCTGGTGAAGGAAAAAGACGTCGTGCGGCAAGGCCAGAAGATCGCCGAAATGGGCAACAGCGGCGCCGACCGAGTGAAGCTTCATTTCGAGATCCGCAAGCAGGGCGTCGCGGTCAACCCCGAGCCCTACTTGAACGGCGAGTTGCGCTGATCGAAGCCAGCTCGCTGCCACTGCCGTCGGTGCCGAAATGCGTTGACGCAATGCGTGCATTCCTTCCTCGGCATGTTCGGCGAAGACAATGAAAATGCCGCATGTCGTCGCACAGCCAGCCTTTCCCCGCCTCTTCGTCTAAAGCCCTCAGCGACTTCGTGCGCGCATCGTCGTCGCGCTCTGCTACTGGCACACCGAGAGCCGGCTCGCTCAAGCCGCCGGGTCTGGTGCGATTGACGGGCGAAGAAATCTGCGAAATCGCAGACAGGTGGCGCCGGCGCGTCGATCTTGGCGACCACCGAGCCGATGCAGTCGCGGACGCATTGGAAATGGTCGGAAGCCAGCGGTGCGAGCCCGCCTCTCCCAGCGCGCGGCTGCGTGCCGCCGCCCGGAGAATCACTGACTTCATGCAGCTCTAGCCAAGTGCTGTGAGGTGATCGTACAAGATCGCACACCCGATACCGACGAGCAGTACACCGCCAACGGCCTCAGCCCAGCGCCCTGCGATTTTGCCGAGCACGCGCCCGACCATGACGCCGATCGTCACCATGACAAAGGTCGTGAAGCCGATTGCAAGCGCCACCGGCACGATGTCGACATCAAGGAACGCGAGTCCGACGCCCACGACCATGGCGTCTATGCTGGTCGCGAACCCGGTGATGGCCAGCAGCCAGAAGCCATGGCGGTTCGGCCTGTCTGATTCTTGTTGGTCGCCACCCATGACAGCAGCGAGGATCATTCGGATGCCGAGCACGCCGAGCAAGCCGAATGCGATCCAGTGGTCCCACGCCCTGACATAGCTGGCGGCCGCCAGGCCCAAGGCCCAGCCGATCACTGGCGTGAGGCCTTCGATCACGCCGAAGATGCCGCCGGTGCGCAAGGCCTCGGACCATCGAGGTTTCTGGAGAGCAGTGCCCTTTCCGACGGCGGCGGCAAAGGCGTCGGTGGACATTGCGAGCGCGAGCACTGCGGTGGAAGCGAAGTTCATGAGGACGTTCTGCAGCCGGGCGAACACAAGGGCAGGTCTCCGCTGCCCGACCACAGTCGCGGTGACACGCCGATGGTCTCGCCAACCGCAAACGGTTGCCAGCGCCACGGCATACAGGATGCCAAGTATGTTGACGCGGGCGCTTCTCGCAAATCAGAAGCCGGCTACTCCCCAAAGGATCGGCGAAGTATAGATGGCGTGATGAGGAAAAATCAGCGTGGAGCAGGCTTGCCGACCAGGAACTCGATAGCGCCTCGCCACCAGGCATCGTCCACATACCGAATCCAGTTGTTGTGATCGCTTTCCCGGACCACCTCGAGTCGCTTGGGACCGCGCAGCGCGTCGTGCAGCGCCGCGCCGAAGCGTGCAGGAACGATCCGGTCACGCTCTGCGACGGCCACCAGTACGGGGCGACCGACCGACGCGAGATGCGCGGCGCTGTCATAGCGATCGCGCAGCATCCAACTCACCGGCAGCCACGGATAGTGGTAAGCCGCGACGTGTTCGAGGGTGTCCCACGGGGTAATGAGCATCAGGGCCGCGACGTGGTCGCGTTGCCGCGCGCCCGCCGCAGCCGCCACACCGGCGCCCAGCGATTCGCCGACGAGCAGCAAGGGCGGACCGTAAAGCCGATGGGCCAGCGCGATGGTCTGCTCGGCATCCTCGACCAGGCTGCGTTCGCCCACCGCACCGTTGCGCGGGCCGTAGCCCGGGTATTCGGCCAGGATCACACGCAGCCCAAGGCGATTGAGCGCCGCAGCGTAGTAGTCGCGATGTCCGGCATGCCCTGCATTGCCATGAAAGACAATGGCCGTGCCCCGCGCAGGGCTCGCCGGCTCCGCCACGAGGCCACGAAAGTCGCCCTCGGACGGCCAGGCGACGAGCCCCGGCGACACCATATTGGCAACGTTCGCCTGGGCCGGGAAATAAAGCAGGCGGTCCTGAAACATGGCGGGGGCAGCCAGCGTGATCGCGCATGCGGTGACGAGCCACAGCATGATCGCGGCGGGTTTCATAAATCCCTCGCGCGCCAAGCTTTCCCGACGCGTCCGGCCGGTGCGCCGTCAGTTCGCGGCGAAGCAATACAGCAGACCATCACCCCCCGTTCCGCGCAGCGCTTGCTGACTGCAACCGCCACGGGATTGGTGGGAGGAGTTCCAGGACGTGGACCAAGGATCCGTCGTCGGCCCCGCGCGATCGTGATGGCCCACGATGGCCACGCCTTCGGTGCCGCTGCGCGTCCAGTTGCCACAGGTCATGTCCGTGTCGTTCGGCGAAAAAGCCGTTCCGTCGGCACGCGAGCCGGTCAGGACATCGTGGCGATTGGGGGTATCGCCACGGCCCTCGACGGTCAGGCCCTTCTCGTTCAAGGCCGTCTGCTTCGTGATGTTGTTCGCGCCATGCAGATGGTCGACGTCACGTGCGATCACAACGCCCTTTGCGTTGGTCCAAGGACCCTTGCCGATGCGGTCCCGGGCGTTCACAGTGGGCACGCCATCCCTGCCCTGGGTGCTCAGGTAGGCTCGCCATGTCTTGCCGCCGGCGCCTGTGCCAGCGGCCAGCGTCTCGCAGTGCTTGTCGGCGCCGGCGATGCCGCCCAGGTCGGCCCCCTTGCCGGCACCCACGCTGGTTACGAAAAAGCCCATCGTTCCACCGCCCATGCCGCCGGATCGCTGCACCGCCGCGCAGGCCACGAGCGCGATCGGAACGACGATGAGTGCTGCCCGCAAGGGCCAGGAAAAGCGTCCGGACATGTTTCTTCCTCCGTTAAAAGTTGAAGGTCGCGTCTCAGCCTGGTCGCCTGGGCCAGGCTGCGTGCATTATGTGAGGGGCACGTTCCCGCGACCAGTGGTGGACGTACCTAACGCGCGGCCAAGCCTTCGGTGAGTGCGGAAACAAAAAAGCCCTAAGTGGTTGATTCACTTAAGGCTTTCTGGACAACGCTGGATGTTGTCGGAGCTATCTTTGGTCGGTGTGAAAGGATTCGAACCTTCGACCCCTTGCACCCCATGCAAGTGCGCTACCAGGCTGCGCCACACACCGAAGCTCGCGATTATAGTCGCGTGCTTTTACAGCCCCAGGCTGAGGAGCTCGCGAATTTCACGCAGCTCGCGCCGCAGATGGAGCAACTGGGACGGGTCTACCGTGCGTGCCGCGGCGTCTTGCGCGAGCGACTCGTCTTCGAGCGCCGCGTCGAACTCTTCCTGGTCGATCTCGACGGCTTCGAGCCCTTCCAGCGGCTGGTCGTCCGTCTTGCGCCGATCGCGCTCGGATTGAACCACCTCCTGCAGCTTGTTGCGCGCGCCACTGATGGTGAAGCCCTGGTCGTAGAGCAGATCGCGGATGCGCCGGATCATCAGCACCTCGTGATGCTGGTAGTAGCGCCGGTTGCCGCGCCGCTTCATGGGGCGCAGCTGCGTGAACTCCTGCTCCCAATAGCGCAGCACGTGCGGCTTCACGCCGCAGAGTTCGCCTACTTCACCGATGGTGAAGTAACGTTTGACGGGAATCGGTGGAAGCGTTTTCTCCATTGAAATCAAGACGGTGCGAGCGAAACCTTAGAGGTTACTCCACGCGCCCACGCGGCACCAAGCACTATTGCGCGCCGAGACTCCACTCCACCTCTTGCGGCGCGTCCGCGCCGATGCTCGCGTGGATCTGTTCCTTCAACTTGCCGCTCGCGTGGAAGGTTGCGACACGGCGCTCGCCGATTGGAATGGCTTCGCCGGTGCGCGGATTGCGGCCGGGCCGCGGTGCCTTGACGCGAATCTGGAAGTTGCCGAAGCCTGAAATCTTGACATCGGTGCCTTCGATCAGGCTGCCGGCAATCAGGTCGAAGAACGCTTCGACCATGTCCTTCGATTCGCGCTTGTTCAGGCCGATCTGCTCGAACAGCAGATCGGAGAGCTGCGCCTTGGTGAGCGCAGGCGTCTCAAGGGCTTCGAGCGTGAATTCCATGGCGTTCATATCCGCAGGTGTGCGCCGAGCCGCGCACTGAGTTGCTCAAGGATCACGCCCACCGCTGCTTCGACGTGCTGGTCGGTCAAGGCGGTGGTGTCACTGTTGAAACTGAGGCGAAGGGCCATGCTCTTCTCGCCGGGCGCCAAGCCGCCTGCGGCGTGAGCGCCATCACGCGGCGCCGCCGAGCGGTAGATGTCGAACAAGGCAACATCGCGCAGCAAGGCAGGGTCGCATGCCGCGCGGATGGTGCGCGTCAGTGCGTCGCGGGTGACTGCTTCCGCGACCACCACGGCGATGTCGCGTTCGATCGCCTGATGCTTGGGCACCGGCCGGGCAATCGGCACCGGACGCACCGCGACGGCATCGAGTTCGAGTTCGAACAGCACTGGCGCTTGCGAAAATTCCCACTGCTGCCGCCAGCGCGGATGGAGCTCGCCTACCACGCCGATCGCGCGGCCGTCGAGCAGTACTCGCGCCGCCCTGCCCGGATGCAGCGCGGGATGCTCGGCGGCTTCGAAAGTCGGAACGAGCGGCGAGAG
The DNA here is from genome assembly GCA_031412135.1 of Variovorax sp. Lineage (GTDB taxonomy): Bacteria > Pseudomonadota > Gammaproteobacteria > Burkholderiales > Burkholderiaceae_C > Variovorax. The sequence goes on from JANOCL010000064.1 coordinate 16,770, forward strand.
CAGGGACTCGACGTCGCCCTTGATGTCGAAAAAGTCGGCACGCTGAGCCTTGCCTTCCCAGCGCGCATCTGCGGCATCGCCCCAAGCCAGCCCCGCCACGTGCATCGGCTGATGAACGCCCTTTACGGTTGTGTCGGTGGTGGATACCGCATCATCGCGAAGGAACACGCGGCCCACTTCGAACACGCGCACCCGTGGCGCCCTGCGATCGAGATTGAACTTCAGCACCTGAAGCAGCGATCCGATCAGCGAAGAGCGCATCACACTCATCTGGCTGGCGATCGGGTTCAGCAGCGTGATCGGCTCGGCATTGCCCGCAAGCTCTTGCTCCCAGCGAGCCTCGACAAAACTGAAATTGATCGTTTCCTGGTAGCCCAGCCCGGCCAGCCGGTGACGCACGGCAAAGCGGCTGCGCAAAGCCTCGGGCGGCACGCGAGCGGTGATGGGCGCCAGCGGTGGCGTGGTCGGCAGGTTGTCGTAGCCGATCAGGCGCGCAACCTCTTCGATCAGGTCTTCTTCGATCCTGAGGTCGAAGCGATGCGGTGGCGGCGTGACGACCAGCGTACCCTCCCCCTCATGCACGGGGAAACCGAGCCTGCGCAGGGCGTCGCTGCACTGCGCTTGAGTCAGCGGCATGCCGATGACGCGCGCAGCCCGCGCCACGCGCAGCGTCACCGGCGCGGCGTCCGGCAGCCTCAGGATCTGGTCGTCCACCGGACCGGCCTGGCCACCACAGATGTCGACGATCAATTGCGTGATGCGCTGAATGATGTGCACCGTGCGGCTGGGGTCCACGCCGCGTTCGAAACGATGTCCTGCATCGGTCGAAAAATTGAAACGGCGCGACCGGCCTTGAATGGCTTCGGGCCACCAGAACGCTGCTTCGACATAGATGTTGCGCGTGTCGTCGGACACGGCCGTCGCATCGCCGCCCATGATGCCCGCCAGGGACTCGACCTCGCGATCGTCGGCGATCACGCCGACCTTTTCGTCGACCGTCACCGTGGTCCCGTTGAGCAGCTTGAGCTGTTCGCCCGCTCTGCCCCAACGCACCGAAAGCCCACCGTGGATCTTGTCGAGATCGAAGATGTGGGTCGGCTGCCCATACTCGAACATCACATAGTTTGAGATGTCGACCAGCGGCGACACGCTTCGTTGTCCGCAGCGCGCCAGACGGTCGACCAGCCATGCCGGTGTTGCGGCGCGGGTGTCTACACCACGCACGATGCGGCCCGAAAACCGGCCGCACAAGTCGAATGCGTCGACCCGGACCGGCAGCTTGTCTTCCAGCTTTGGCGCAACCGGCGCAATGGCAGGGGTCTTCAGCGGCGCGCCGGTCAACGCAGCGAGTTCTCGCGCGATGCCGTAGACACTGAGGCCGTGCGCAAGATTGGGCGTGAGCTTGAGAGTCAGCAGCGCGTCGTCGAGCTTCAGCAGCTCGCGAACGTCGGCACCTATCTGCGAATCGGCCGGCAACTCTAGCAGGCCGCCATGATCGTCGTTCAATTGCAGTTCGCGCGCCGAGCACAGCATGCCCTGGCTTTCCACACCGCGCAGCTTGCCGAGCTTGATCAGGAACGGCTTGCCGTCTTCCCCCGGTGGCAGCTCGGCACCGACCAGCGCCAGCGGCACTTTGATGCCGACGCGGGCGTTGGGCGCGCCGCATACGATGTTGAGCAAAGCGCCATGTCCGGCGTCGACCTGGCACACGCGCAGCCGATCGGCATTCGGATGTTGAAGCGCTTCCTTGATCTCGCCCACCACCACCTTGCTGAAGGGTGGAGCGACGGGCCGGCGCTCTTCGACCTCGAACCCGCCCATCGTGAGCGTCTCGGCCAGTTCCGCACTGCTCAGCGGCGGGTTGCAGAACTCGCGCAACCAGGACTCTGGAAATTGCATCTTGTCGTTCTCGTTCTCGTTGTCGTTCTTATTGGAATTGACTCAGGAAGCGCAGGTCGCCGTCGAAGAACAGGCGCAGATCGTTCACCCCATAGCGCAGCATCGTGAGCCGGTCGGGGCCCATGCCGAAGGCAAAGCCGATGTAGCGCTCCGGGTCGAGGCCCATGTTGCGCACCACGTCCGGATGCACCTGGCCCGAGCCAGCGACCTCGAGCCAGCGTCCGGCGAGCGGCCCGTCCTGGAACTGGATGTCGATCTCGGCGCTCGGTTCGGTGAACGGAAAAAAGCTCGGACGAAAGCGCAGCACCAGATCGTCGCTCTCGAAAAACGTGCGACAGAAATCGGTAAAGACCACCTTCAGGTCCTTGAAGCTCACGTTCTCGCCGAGCCACAGTCCTTCGCACTGGTGAAACATCGGCGAATGCGTGGCGTCGCTGTCGACGCGGTAGGTACGGCCCGGCGCGATCACGCGAATCTCGGGCGCCTTCAGCGTACCGGTGGGGTCGGCGGAAGCAGCCTCGAACTGCGCTGCGTATTTCTTGATGTGTTGGTGCGCGTAGCGCACCTGCATCGGGCTGGTATGCGGACGCAGGTTGTAGGGCGTGCCGTCCTCGCCTTCGATGTCGATATAGAAGGTGTCCTGCATCGAGCGCGCAGGATGGTTCGGCGGATTGTTCAGGGCTGTGAAGCTGTGCCAGTCGCTTTCGATCTCGGGGCCATCCGCGACGTCGAAACCCATGCTCGAGAAGATTGCCTCGATGCGCTCCATCGTGCGAGTCACCGGATGCAAGCCGCCCTGCGCTCGCCGACGCCCCGGTAAGGTGACATCGAGCGCTTCACCGCGCAACTGAACTGCGAGCTCGACATCGGCGAGCTGCAGCCGGCGCTCGGCAAGTGCGGCCTCGATAGCCTGCTTGGCCAGATTGATCGCCGCGCCGCGGGACTTCTTCTCGACCACGCTGAGCGAGGCCATGCCTTTCATCAGCTCGGTGATGCGGCCGGATTTGCCGAGAAACTGCGCCTTGGCGTTTTCAAGTTCGGCCGGCGCTTTCGCTTGCGCAAAGGCGGCACGTGAGGTCTCGACCAGAGAGTTCAGCTCGTTCATGGGAGAAATTCTTCGAGGTGAAGGAAAAAGCAGGCGGTGCAGCGAAAGAAAAAAAGGGCTGGTGCCCTTTCAAGCGCCAGCCCTCGTGCCGTGGGCGCAGGCGCCGTCTTGGAAGACGATCGCCCACTGTGCAGGATCAAGCGGCCAGCTTGGCCTTGACCTGCTCCACGATGCCGGCAAAAGCGGCCTTGTCGTGCACGGCAATATCGGCCAAGACCTTGCGGTCGATCTCGATACCGGCCTTGCGAATGCCGTTGGCGAACTGGCTGTAGGTCAGGCCCAGTTCACGCGAAGCGGCATTGATACGGGCAATCCACAACTGGCGGAATACGCGCTTCTTGGTACGGCGGTCGCGATAAGCGTATTGGCCCGCCTTCATCACCGCCTGTTTGGCGATGCGGAAGACATTGCCGCGGCGACCGCGGAAACCCTTGGCGAGTGCGAGAACTTTCTTGTGGCGGGCGCGAGCCGTTACACCACGTTTGACGCGAGGCATGTGTGTACTCCTTGTTCGTCTGGATTAAATGCCGCTGCCGGGCAACATGGCGGCCATCGAAACCATGTTGGTCTCATGAACTGCCGTTGCACCACGCAGGTGACGCTTGTTCTTGGTGGTCTTCTTGGTCAGGATGTGACGCTTGAAGGCTTGACCGCGCTTGACGGTGCCACCGGGACGAACGCGGAAACGTTTTTTCGCGCTGCTCTTGGTCTTCATTTTGGGCATGTGAATGCTCCTTTAGTTTGTGCTCGTGAGGCGCCGTGAATGCTTCACGGACTTGTTGGCCCCGAGACACTTCTTTATCCCGCCCCTGCCTGCGCCCGAAGCGTCGGCAAGGGCGGAAATCCCTTTGAAATCTTTAAAACTATCGCTTCAACTCAGGCTGCAGCAGGTGCGGCCGCCGGCTCGGTGGCCGGCTTGGGCGCGCCACCCACCTTCTTGCGGCCCGGCGCGATCATCATGATCATCTGGCGGCCTTCCAGCTTCGGAAACTGCTCGACCAGAATCAGATCGCCAAGTTCGTCCCGAATGCGCTGCAACAGCGCCAGACCGAGTTCCTGGTGCGTGATCTCGCGGCCCCGAAAGCGCAGCGTGATCTTGCATTTGTCGCCCTCTTCAAGAAAGCGCCGGATATTGCGCATCTTGATGTTGTAGTCGCCATCGTCGGTCCCGGGCCGGAACTTGATTTCCTTGACCTCGATGACCTTCTGCTTCGACTTCGCCTCGGCCGCTTTCTTCTGCTCGTGGTACTTGAACTTTCCGTACTCGATCAGGCGGCAAACCGGCGGATTGGCCGCCGCAACAACCTCCACCAGATCCACGTCTTGTTCACCGGCCAGGCGCAACGCCTCGGTAAGACTCACGACACCCAGCGGCTCGTTCTCGGGCCCGATCAGGCGAACTTCCGGGGCCATGATTTCCCGGTTAAGGCGGTGTTGGCGTTCCTCGCGGTGGCGGCGGTCGCGAAATGCAGTAGCGATGGTCAGAATCCTTCAAAAATCTGCTACAAAAACTGTAGCTAACACCGTCGTGTCAACGCCCACAAGCAGCCTCTTCGCATGAGGCCAGCCTTTGAACCGGTTCGAATTCAAAGCTTGTGTTGAATGTCGTCAGCGATCTTTTGCGAGAACGCCTGCACCGACATGGCACCGAGGTCAACATTGCCTCGGGCGCGCACTGCGACGGCACCTGCTTCCTTTTCCTTGTCGCCTACGACAAGGATGTAGGGAAGCTTTTGCAACGAATGCTTTCGTATTTTATACGTAATCTTCTCGTTGTGCAGATCGAGCGAAACTCTAAGCCCTTGATTTTGCAGCGCTTTCGCAACCTGGGCAGCGTATTCAGCTTGACCTTCGCTGATGTTGAGCACTGCAACGTGCACTGGCGCGAGCCAGGCGGGCAAGGCGCCGGCGTGGTGTTCGATCAGCATGCCGATGAACCGCTCCATGCTGCCGACGATCGCGCGGTGCAACATGACCGGGTGTGCGCGCCCACTCGTTTCAGTGACGTACTCGCCGCCGAGCCGCTCCGCCATGTTGAAGTCGACCTGCATCGTGCCGCACTGCCATTGCCGCCCGATGGCGTCGCGCAGCGTGTACTCGATCTTCGGCCCATAAAAGGCGCCTTCGCCGGGCGAGATCACGAACTCCACGCCCGAGCGCCGCAACGCTTCCATGACGGCGTGCTCGGCCTTGTCCCACAGTTCGTCGGAGCCGATGCGGTTGTCAGGGCGGGTCGCGACCTTGTAGAGGATGTCGATAAAACCGAAGTCGGCGTAGACCTTCTGGAGTTGCGCGGTATAGGCCACGCACTCTTCCAGGATCTGGTCCTCGGTGCAGAAAATGTGTCCGTCGTCCTGGGTGAAGCCGCGCACGCGCATGATGCCGTGCAGCGCGCCGCTCGGCTCGTTGCGGTGACACTGCCCGAACTCACCGTAGCGCAGCGGCAAGTCGCGGTAGCTGCGCAGATCCGACTTGAAGATCAGCACGTGACCCGGGCAGTTCATCGGCTTCAACGCGTACTCGCGTTTTTCCGACTCGGTCGTGAACATGTTCTCGCGGTAGTTCTGCCAGTGGCCGGTTTTCTCCCACAGGCTCTTGTCGAGGATCTGCGGGCCTTTGACTTCCTGGTAGCCGGTATCGCGGTAAACCCCGCGCATGTACTGCTCCACCGCCTGCCACAGGGCCCAGCCCTTCGGATGCCAGAACACCACGCCGGGCGCCACCTCGTCGATGTGGAACAGGTCGAGTTCCTTGCCGAGCCGCCGGTGGTCGCGCTTTTCGGCTTCCTCGATGCGCTGTACGTACTGATCCAGCTGCTTCTTGTCGGCCCAGGCCGTGCCGTAGATGCGCTGGAGCTGCTCGTTCTTGGCGTCGCCGCGCCAGTAGGCACCTGCCAGCTTGGTGAGCTTGAAGACCTTGAGGAAGCGTGTGTTCGGCACATGTGGGCCGCGGCACATGTCGACGTATTCCTGGTGGTAGTACAGGCCCATCGCCGCTTCGTCGGGCATCTCCTCGACCAGGCGCAGCTTGTAGTCTTCGGCACGCGACTTGAACACCTCGATCACTTCCGCGCGCGGCGTCACCTTCTTGACCACGTCGTAGTCCTGCGCGATCAGCTCGCGCATGCGCGCCTCAATGGCCGCCATGTCTTCGGGCACGAACGGGCGCTCGTACGAAATGTCGTAGTAGAAGCCTTCCTCGATCACGGGACCGATGACCATCTTCGCCGTCGGATAGAGCTGCTTCACCGCATGACCGACCAGGTGGGCGGTGGAGTGCCGGATGATCTCCAGGCCTTCATCGTCCTTCGGCGTGACGATCTGCAGCTTCGCGTCGTGCTCGATCAGGTCGCTTGCATCGACCAGTCGGCCGTCGACCTTGCCGGCAACGGTCATCTTCGCCAGGCCGGCGCCGATGGACCTGGCAACGTCGGCCACCGAAACCGGGCCGGGAAACTCGCGGCGCGAGTTGTCGGGGAGCGTGATCTGGATCATTGAAAAAATCTCGGGCGGAAAACAAAAAAGCGCGGTCCTGGACCGCGCTTGGCTGGGTTGAACGCCGGAATTCCGGCATGCGCGGCCTACTGGCCTTTTGCGTCGAAGCCTTGCTTGACCAAAAAGCCGCTCGTTGCTTGCGGAGTAGTTCGCGGTGTCATAACCAGATTGCCTTTCTCGCCCTTGTTGCTGCAGACAGAGTCATCGATTCTAGCCGCAGCGATCAAAAAAAATCCCCGCGGAACGCTCACGCGGGGATTGGGATACGAAAGCGAAGAGGATCAGTGGAACTGTTCTTCTTCAGTCGAACCGGTGAGGGCCGTGACGCTCGACTTGCCGCCCTGGATCACGGTCGTCACATCGTCGAAATAGCCGGTTCCCACTTCCTGCTGGTGCGACACGAAGGTGTAGCCACGCTCGCGAGCCGCGAACTCGGGCTCCTGCACCTTCTCGACATACGCCGACATGCCGCGCGCCACGTAGTCCTGCGCCAGATCGAACATGTTGAACCACATCGAATGGATGCCGGCTAGCGTGATGAACTGGTACTTGTAGCCCATGGCGCCCAGTTCCTTCTGGAACTTGGCGATGGTCGCGTCGTCGAGGTTCTTCTTCCAGTTGAAGGATGGCGAGCAGTTGTAAGCCAGCATCTTGCCGGGATGGACCTTGTGCACCGCCTCCGCGAACTTGCGGGCGAAGTCGAGGTCAGGCGTGCCGGTTTCGCACCACACCAGGTCGGCATAGTGCGCGTATGCGACGGCGCGCGAGATGGCCTGGTCGATGCCCTTCCTCGTCTTGTAGAAGCCTTCGGCGGTGCGCTCGCCGGTCAGGAACGGCTTGTCGTTCTCGTCGTAGTCGCTGGTGACCAGGTCGGCTGCTTCGGCGTCGGTGCGGGCTATGACGAGCGTCGGGGTGCCGCAGACGTCGGCAGCCATCCGTGCCGCGATGAGCTTCTGCACTGCTTCGATCGTCGGGACTAGCACCTTGCCGCCCATGTGACCGCATTTCTTGACCGAGGCGAGCTGGTCCTCGAAGTGCACGCCGCCGGCGCCGGCACGGATCATGGCCTTCATCAGCTCGAAGCCATTGAGCACGCCGCCGAAGCCGGCTTCGGCATCGGCCACGATCGGTGCGAAGTAGTCGACATAGTTCTTGTCGCCCGGGTTCGTGCCCTTGGACCACTGGATTTCATCGGCACGACGGAACGTGTTGTTGATGCGCTCGACAACATTGGGAACCGAGTCGACTGGATAAAGCGACTGGTCGGGATACATCGACGAGTAGGTGTTGCTGTCTGCAGCGACCTGCCAGCCGGACAGATAGATCGCCTTGACGCCAGCCTTTACCTGCTGCATCGCCTGACCGCCGGTGAGCGCGCCGAGGCAGTTGACGTAAGGCTCGTTGTTGACGAGATCCCACAGCTTCTCGGCACCGCGACGCGCCAGCGTGTGCTCGATCGGAAACGAGCCGCGAAGCCGCACGACATCGGCAGCGCTGTAGCCGCGCTTGATGCCCTTCCAGCGGGGATCGGTAGCCCATTCTTTTTCGAGGGCCGCAATTTGCTGTTCGCGGCTCAGTTGTTCGGTGAGGGTCTGGGGCATGGTCACTCCGGAGGTTGATTGAGAGATTCGGCGCTGCGGCCGTGGCCTTACTGTACGACAGACTCAAACTCTTATGTCTTATAGAAGACATATCTTTTGGCCTTTGAAATCAAGCACTTACGAAGCTATTTCTCAATGCGGGAAGAATTTTCTTATATTGAGAAAAAATATTGCGGCGCAGCAATGTGCGATTTCGCCATGCGCAACGCCCTTCTCGCTCATGAAACGCGACGAAGCTCCGCGATATGCACCAGCCAATCGCCGCTCGTAACCACCGGCTTGTCTTCCAGTCGATCGGGATGGATCTCATAGACCAGGCAGATGAACCGCTCGTCGCCTACGGCAACCGCCACTTCGCGCTTGATGTATTCGCCGCTCCCGTCGGGCTGCACTTCCTCGAGCCGATCGAGTTGTGTTTCCACATTCGAAGTGATCGCATAGATTTCGCCGGACACCCGTCCCGGTCCGCCGAGCACGACGCCCGGATAGCTGCCAAGGTCGTACAACGTGCCGGCGAGATGTCCGTGCGCAACATGCCGGGGCGTGGGCGAATAGCGCGTGATGTCGTTGCGGCCGCCCTTGCGCAAGGTGCCGTAGACGAATACATGGCGGGCGGCGGTCAGCACGGGATGCGGCATCATCGAATCACTCCTCGCAACGCTTCAGTCTATTGAACACCGCACCCCTCGCACCCGGCAAGCTGGTGGCCTACGGCTGCCTTGCCTTGAGCATGTCGCTCGTCGGCAGCTACGTTGCGCTCTCCAAACCTCTGGTGGTCGCATTCCCGGTCTTGCTGCTCGCATGGCTGCGCTTCGGCATCGCCGCGCTCGCCATGCCGCACTGGCTGCGGCGTCCCGACGACGAGCCGTTGATGACCGGGCGCACGCGGGCACTCGTGTTTCTCGAGTCGTTCCTCGGCAACTTCCTGTTCTCGATCTGCATGCTGTTCGGCGTCAGTCTCACGAGTGCCGTGTCGGCCGGCGTGATCATGGCGTCGATTCCCGCCGTCGTCGCGCTCGCAAGCTGGCTGTTTCTTCGCGAGCGCATCACGCGGCGGATCGGCTTCGCGATCGCATGCGCCGCGGTCGGCATCGGCCTGCTGGCGTTCGCGCCGGTGCATTCGCCAGCGCTGCCGGGCAGCATCGCCTCGGCATCGATGCCATGGCTCGGCAACCTGCTCGTGTTCTGTGCCGTGCTGTGCGAAGCCGCGTACGCGGTGATCGGTAAATCGTTAACGGGTCGGCTCGGGCCCAAGCGCATTTCTTCACTGATCAACCTGTGGGGCTTCGTGCTCTCGACGCCGCTGGGCATCTGGTTCGCTCTCAGCTTCGACTTCGGCGCGGTGACGCTCGGCCTCTGGGGGCTGCTCGTCGTCTACGCGCTGGCAGCGAGCATCTGGACGGTATGGCTCTGGATGACGGGCCTGAAGAGCGTGCCGGCGGCGCAGGCCGGCGTGTTCACGGTGATGCTTCCGGTGAGCGCGGCGGCAGTCGGCGTGCTCGTGCTGGGCGAGAGTTTGTCCGTGCTGCAGGTCTGCGCGTTCGCGCTCGCGTTGCTTGGCGTGGTGCTCGCCACATGGCCCGCGCGAAGACCTTGAGTCTTCGCAGCGTGCCCACAGGGCAAAACACGCGGCTTCTCCCCTCTGAAAAAACAACAACTCCCAATGAAAAAGTCTCTTTTCCGCTTGGAAACGAGTTTTTTCTCCTTTAGCATCCGCAATGCCAGTGAAGACAGCGCTTTTCATTGGTGGAAGTGTTTAACCAAAAAAGGAAATCAATCATGGCAACTGCAAAGAAGGCTCCGGCCAAGAAAGCTCCGGCTAAGAAGGCTGCTCCCGCCAAGAAGGCTGCTGCACCGGCAAAGAAGGCTGCTCCTGCGAAGAAGGCAGCACCCGCCAAGAAGGCCGCTCCGGCCAAGAAGGCTGCTGCGAAGAAGGCCCCCGCAAAGAAGCGCACGCCCAACGCTGCGTTCATGAAGGCGCTGACCCCCAGCCCGGCACTGGCCGCAGTGGTCGGCTCGACCCCGCTGCCACGCACCGCTGTCGTGAGCAAGCTGTGGGACTACATCAAGAAGAACAATCTTCAGGACAAGGCCAACAAGCGCAACATCAACGCCGACGCCAAGCTGAAGGAAATCTTCGGCAAGCCGCAGGTCTCGATGTTCGAACTCGCTTCGTTGATCGGCAAGCACGTCAAGTGAGCCGTCGGGCGCCCAGGCGCCCGCAACGAACCAAGCCGGCAGCAGCCGGCTTTTTTTTGGCCTTCAGTTCCCTGGACGCGCCTGCGCCGCCCGCGTGATGGACGAGAGCGTGCCGCGGGTCGTGATGACCTCCGGGTCGAGCGGTATCTCGATCAGCGTGCCGGTATCGGCTGCCAGTGCGCGCAGCAGCGCCGCTTCGAACTGCGCGGTTTCGGTCACCTTTTCGGCGGCATAGCCGTAGGCCCGCGCCAGAGCGCAGAAATCCGGGTTGCGCAATGCCGTGCCGCTGACGTTGGCCGGATAGTCGCGCTCCTGGTGCATGCGGATCGTGCCGAACATCCCGTTGTTCAACAGCACCACGATCGATTTGCCGCCGTGCTGCACAGCGGTGGCGAGCTCTTGCCCGTTCATGAGGAAATCGCCGTCCCCGGCGATGGTGAATGCGATGCGCCCGGTCGCAATGCTGGCAGCAATGCCGGCGGGCACGCCGTAG
>JANOCL010000065.1:0-22713 GCA_031412135.1 Variovorax sp.
CTCGCGCCAGTCGGGCGCTGCAAGTTCAGCGGCGGCAAAGCGATAGAGGTTGGCGTTTGCGTTGTAGTAGCCGGCGATCACGGTCGCCAGGCACAGCAGCCAGAAATCTTTCCAGACGGCGGCCTGCGCGCACAGCAGCGCCGAACCCAGGGCCACCGCCAGCCCGATCTGGAACGAGCGCCGGCGCCCGAAGCGCCGCTGCGTGCGCGCCACCAGGCCGGTGGCCAGCGCGCCGCCGACCACGTAGCCCATTACCGGAAGCGTGGCCATCCAGCCGCGCGGCGCCAGTGCCAGGCCCACCAGTCCGTTGATGGCGATGAAGGTGACGTTGTTGGTCAGGAACAAGCCCTGGCACAACGCAAGCAGCCAAAGGTGACGGTTCATGCTGTCACCGGCCGGCGAGCGTTGCAAGCGCGACCAGCGCCGCGGTCTCTGCGCGCAGGACCCGGGGGCCGAGCGTCAGCGGCGCGAAGCCGCGGCCGATCGCCTGCTGCTCCTCGGCGGGGCTGAGCCCGCCCTCGGGACCGCTGAGCACGCAGGCTGCGCGGCCGGCCGCAGCCGCGCCGGTGCCCGGTTCGGCGTTGGGAGCCAGGCTCAGCACGAAGCGTTCGGCGTCGCTCGCGGGCGAGGTGCCGAGCCAGTCGCCGAACGGCCGAGCGGGATGGACCGTCGGCACGCGATTGCGGCCGCACTGTTCGCAGGCGGCCACCGCGATCGCTTCCCAGTGGGCGCGTTTCTTCTCGGCCCGTTCGCCAACCAGGCGCAGCACGCCGTGCGCGGTCATCAGCGGCTGGATGCTCGCGACGCCGAGTTCGGTGGCCTTCTCGACCAGCCAGTCCATGCGCTCGTTGGCCGGCATGCCGACCGCAATGTGGACGGTTCGCGAGGTTTCCCGCTCGACGGCTGCATGCGCGCCGACCTGCACCGCCACTTCGCTGCGGCCCATGCGCTCGACAGTCGCGGCATATTCGCCGCCGGTGCCGTCGAAGAGCGTCAGGTCGTCACCGGGCTGCAATCGCAGCACCTGCACATGGCGCGCGGCACCGGCGGGCAGCACCATCGCGCTGTGCGCGGCCAGCGCAACCGCGCAGTGGAAGCGCGGCGTCACACCCGGCCGTACGCGAAGCCGGTGACGGCCTGCGTGCCTTCGATCTCGTCGATCACACGCAACAGCGGCGTGAGTTCGAGATAGCGGCCGGCGGTCGCCCGGATGTAGGCGATGAAGCGCGGGGTGTCGGCCAGGTACCTGGGCTTGCCGTCGCGCAGTGTCAACCGCGCGAAGATGCCGGCGACCTTGAGATGGCGCTGCAGTCCCATCCATTCGACTGCGCGGTAGAAGGCGCCGAAATCCTCGTCGACCGGCAGCCCGGCCTTGCGCGCCTGCTGCCAATAGCGCACCGTGATGTCGAGCACGAAGTCTTCGTCCCAGCTCAGGAAGGCGTCGCGCATCAGGCTGGCGATGTCGTAGGTGATGGGGCCATGGACGGCGTCCTGGAAATCCAGCACGCCCAGCGCGGGGCCGCCGGTGATCATCAGGTTGCGCGGCATGAAGTCGCGGTGCACATAAACGCGCGCCGCCGCCAGGTTGCTGTCGACGATGGCCTTGAATGCGCGTTCCAGGCGCTGCTGCAGCAGGCCCTCGACCCGCATGCCGCGGTGCTGGGCGATGTACCACTGCGGAAAGAGCGCCAGCTCTCGTTCCAGCAGGGCGCGGTCGTAAGGAGGCAGCACGTCGGGCCGGGACGCGAGTTGCCAGCCGATCAGCGCGTCGACCGCCTGCATGTAGAGCGGGCGGGCGGCTTCGGCGTCCGTGGGATCGATGACGTCCAGCATGGTCTGGCGGCCGAGATCGTCCAGCAGCAGGAAGCCGTGCGCCTCGTCCCACTCGAGCACCTGCGGCGCGGTGAGCCCGGCTGCCGTCATCAGCTTCGCGACCTGCACGAACGGCGCGCTGTTCTCCTGCGCGGGCGGCGCGTCCATCACGATGCGCGTCGGCGCGCCGTCGCCGGCATCGATGCGGAAATAGCGCCGGAAGCTGGCATCGGCCGACGCCAGGCGCACGGTCGCGACCAGCAGCTTGTGGCGCGGCGCGACAAGCTCGAGCCAGCGGGCGAAGGCGGCACCGCGCGCCGGGTCGCTCCAGGCAACCGGTTGTGAGGGTGTGGCGGCTGTGGCGGCGATAGCGGCCGAAGGCGGAGAGGCTGTCATGGATAATCGATTCTACAAATCCGCCCCGCGCGGAGCTCCCAATCGCAACCCGTTGTCCCCGTGGCGACGTTCCCCCGACGATCCCTCTCTGTGCGCCGTACCGATGCATGACCTGACCCGAGCCGCCCGGCGCCGGTGCCGCCCGCCGCTGCCGCTGGCGGTGCTGTCGCTGGCATTGCTGCATGCGCATGGCGCGCGGGCGCAGGACAACAGCGGCCTCGACGCGCCCCTCGCGCTCAAGACCACCCCGCAGCTCGCCGAGACCATTCCGCCGAACCTGCGCAGCCAGGTGCCGAGCTTCATCGACGGCGATCGCATCTCCGGCCGGCCCGACCTCGAGACGGTGGTCGAAGGCAATGCGTCTCTGCGCCGGGGCGACACCGTCATCCGCGCCGACAGGCTCGAGTACTACCAGCCCGACGACCTGGCCAAGGCGCGCGGCAACGTGCATGTCAACCAGGCCGGCAACGTCTACGAGGGCCCCGAGCTCGAACTCAAGCTGGAGACCTTCGAAGGCTTCTTCAACAACGTGCGCTACCGCTTCCTCGCCTCCGGCGGCGGCGGCGATGCCGAGCGCATCGATTTCGTCGACAGCAATGTGTCGGTTGCCCGCGCCGCGACTTACACCACCTGCCGGCGCGAGGACTATCCGGGCTGGATGCCGGCGTGGATGCTGAGCGCCGCGACGCTCACCACCGACACCGAGGAGAACATCGGCGTCGCCACCGATGCGCGGATGAGCTTCATGGGCATCAGCACCCCGGCATTTCCGTCGCTGAGCTTTCCGCTCAACAACGACCGCAAGAGCGGCCTGCTGCCGCCCACGATCGGCATCGACAGCGTCAACGGCGTCGACGTCACCCTGCCTTACTACTGGAACATCGCGCCCAACCGCGACGCGACCGTCTATCCCACCTTCATGAGCAAGCGCGGTGTCAATCTCGGCACCGAGTTCCGCTATCTGGAGGACCGCTACAGCGGCGAAGCGCGGGTCGACTACATGCCGACCGACAGCCTGCGCAACCGCGAGCGCTGGGGTATCTGGACGCAGCACGCGCAGACCTTCGATGCCAAGCGCTACGGCCTCGACTCGCTGAGCGCCACGCTCAACATCAACCGGGTGAGCGACGACGATTACTGGCGCGACTTCACGCGCACGCCGTCGCTGACCCAGCGGCTTCTGGCGAACGACGCCTCGCTCAATTGGAGCAAGGGCGACTGGAACGGCGCCGTGCGCGCGCAGAGCTACCAGACGCTGCAGTACGACCTCTCGCCGATCCTGCCGCCCTACGACCGGCTGCCGCAGATCACCGCCAACTACAACAAGTACGACTGGCAGGGCTTCGACTTCTCGCTCAGCAACGACTACTCGCGCTTCCAGGCCAACCCGGTCCAGCAGCGCCAGCCGAACGGCGAGCGCGTGTTCTCCCTGGCATCGCTCAGCCGGCCGTTCCTCACGCCCGGCACCTTCGTCATTCCGAAGGTGCAGCTGCACGCGACCTCCTACCAGTTCGAGGGGCCGCTCGCCAACGGGGCAACTTCGGCCAGCCGGGTGGTGCCGACCTTCAGCCTCGACGGCGGCATGATCTTCGAGCGCGATGCCAACTACTTCGGCCGCGCATTCCGCCAGACGCTGGAGCCGCGGGCGTTCTACGTGTACACGCCCTACCGCGACCAGAACCTGCTGCCCAACTACGACTCGGCCACCAACGACTTCAACTTCGCGACCGTCTACACCGAGAACGCGTTCTCCGGCAGCGACCGCATCTCCGACAGCAACCTGCTGACGCTCGGCGTGACGACGCGGCTGGTCGACCCAGACACCGGTGTCGAAGCCGCGCGCTTCGGCATTGCACAGCGCCTGCGCTTCGACGAGCAGCGGGTCACGCTGCCGGGAACCTTGCCGGTGAACGACCGGCTCAGCGACGTGCTGGTCGGCGCCCAGGTCAACTGGACGCCGAAATGGAGCGTGAACACCACCGTGCAGTACAACCCGGACGAGCGCAGGTCGGAGCGCAGCGCGATCAGCGCACGCTACAACCCCGGCGCCTACCGCAACGTCAGCGCGGCCTACCGCTACCAGGCCAGCAACACGCCGTTTTCCAACGTCGGCAACAAGTCGATCGACATCGGATGGCAGTGGCCGCTGAACGACCTGTGGGGCGACAAGGGCAAAGACCTCGGCCCCGGACGCGGCGAGGGCGGCGGACGCTGGTACGCGGTCGGCCGTCTCAACTACAGCCTGCAGGAAAGCAAGCTCACCGATGCGGTGCTCGGCTTAGAGTACGACGGCTGTTGCTGGATCGGACGGGTGGTGCTGGAACGCATCACCACCGGACAGGTCACAGCCAGCACGCGCATCATGTTCCAGCTGGAGTTCGTCGGCTTCGCAAGCGTCGGCGCAAGCCCCAAGCGAACGCTCACACAGAACATCCGACGCTACCAACCCTTGCGCCAACCCGGCCTTTCGCCGAGCCGCTTCACCAATTACGACTGAGCCTCTTCGCCATGAACCACATCCGCTCCATCCTCGCCCTGGCCTGCCTTGCAACGCTGGCTGCGGCGGCCGGTGCGCAAGGCCAGGGCCTGCGCCCCGGGACAGGCATCACGGACATCATGCGCGGCGGGTCGCGCCTCGCTCCGGCGCCCGCCGCACCCAGCGCTGCGCCGCCTGCAGTGGCGGCGCAGCGCTCCGCCGAGTACATCGTTGCGTTGGTCAACTCCGAGCCGATCACCAATACCGACGTGCAGCTGCGGGTCGACCGCCTCCTGCGTGAAAACGCCGAAGCGCAGCGCGTGCCGCGCGCCGAGGTGGCGCGGGTGCTGCTCGAGCGGCTCATTGCCGAGCGCGCCCAGCTGCAGGCGGCGAAAGAGGCCAACATCAAGGTCGACGAGCTTGCCATCGACCAGGCCGAGCAGACCGTGGCGCGGCAGAACCAGATGAGCATCGTCGAACTCCGCAGCCGGGTCGCCGCCGAAGGCATCTCGCTGCAGACATTTCGCAACGACCTGCGCGACCAGCTCATGCTGACCCGGCTGCGCGACCGGGAGGTCGAGGCGAAGGTCAAGATCAGCGATGTCGAGGTCGACCAGTTCATCCGCGACCAGCGCACCGGCTCGAACGCGTCCTTCGCGCCCAACCTCAATCTTGCGCAGGTGCTCGTCGCCGTGCCCGAAGGCGCGAGCGAAGCGCAGATCGCCACGCTGCAGCAGCGCGCGCAAGGCATCGCGCAGCGCGCCCGCGCTGGCGAAGACTTCGCCAAGCTCGCGCAGGAACTCTCGGATGCGCCGGACCGGGTCAACGGCGGCGCGCTCGGCATGCGCAGTGCCGACCGCTATCCGAACCTGTTCGTCGAGGCGACGCAGTCGACTGCGGTCAACGGCATCGCGGGGCCGATCCGCTCCGGCGCAGGCTTCCATGTGCTCAAGGTGCTCGCCAAGAGCCAGGCCGGCGCCGCCGACGCGGTGGTCACGCAGACCCAGGTGCGGCACATCCTGCTGCGCAACGACCCCAAGCGCACCACGGCGCAGGCCGTTGCGCAATTGGCGGAGTTCAAGACGCGCATCCAGCAAGGCAATGCCGACTTTGCTGCGCTCGCGCGGGACAACTCGCAGGACGTCAGCGCCAAGGATGGCGGCGACCTGGGCTGGACCCGTCCGGGACAATTCGTGCCCGAGTTCGAAGAAGTCATGAACCGGCTCACCCCGGGCCAGATCAGCGATCCGCTGGTCTCCCGCTTCGGCGTGCATCTGGTGCAGGTCGTCGCGCGGCGCGATGCCCAGCTGAGCCAGGCCGAACAGCGCGAAGCCGCCCGCTCCGTGCTGCGCGAGAAGAAGGTGGAGGAAGCTTTCGAGACCTGGGCGCAGGAAGTGCGTGCGCGGGCCTACGTCGAATTCCGCGAGCCGCCGCAGTCATGACGACGCGTCGGTCGGCTTGAGGTGAGGCACATCGCGCGCAAGCGCTTCGGCCAGCATTTCCTGTCCGATGCCGGGATCATCGATTCGATCGTGCGCGAGATTGCGCCTCAGCCGGGCGATGCGATGGTCGAGATCGGGCCCGGGCTCGCGGCGCTCACCCAGCCGCTGGTGGAGCGCCTGGGCCGGCTGACGGTGATCGAGCTCGACCGCGACCTTGCGCAGCGGCTGCGCGCCCATGGCCAGCTGGCGGTGATCGAATCCGACGTGCTGAAGGTCGACTTCGCGGCTCTTGCCGCCGGCCTGGTCAAGCCGCCCGCCGTGGCCCTGCGCGTTGTCGGCAACCTGCCCTACAACATCTCGACGCCGATCCTTTTTCATCTGCTGGGCTTTGCGCATCTGATCGCCGACCAGCATTTCATGCTGCAGAAGGAAGTCGTCGACCGCATGGTGGCCAGGCCGGCCACCTCGGACTACAGCCGTCTCAGCGTGATGCTGCAGTGGCGCTACGAAATGGCCAATGTGCTGTTCGTGCCGCCAGAGAGCTTCGAGCCGCCGCCGCGCGTCGACAGCGCGGTGATTCGGATGGTGCCTTTCGCCACGCCGCCCCGGGTCGACGCGGCGCGGCTCGGCGAAATCGTCCAGGTCGCCTTCAGCCAGCGCCGCAAGCTGCTGCGCCACACCTTGGGCAAATGGCTGGAGCAGCATGCCTTTGCCGGCGAGTTCGATATCCAGCGCCGCGCCGAAGAGGTGCCCGTCGCCGAATACGTCGCGCTCGCGCAAACCGTACCCCCCCAATAAAAGAAGCCCCGCAAGCGGGGCTTCTCGTTCGTGGGGTGCCGCCGATCCGGCTTTGCCGGTCGGCAGGCGCCGCCCCCGGTGGGGGGTGGGCAAGCGCAAAGCGCGCAGCCCGGGGGAGAGCAACAGGCTACGCCGCAGCGAGCCAGTACCCGGCGTTGAAGGGGCTGCTCATGCGCAGCGCCAGGGGCGACACGTCGACCAGCTTGTCGGTCGGCATCTTCTCGGCCGTCGGGTCGGTGGGGGGTAGATCGATCCCGGAAACCGGGGCAGCACCGTGCTGCTGAGCCTCGTTCGCCCGTTCTGCTTGGCTGGTGTGTGCAGAACGGGCTACAGAAAAGAATAGAAGCACCTGAACGGTATCTTCCGGTCCCCCCAGTAATCTGAGGCGTCGCGGAAGATGTCGAGCAGCTGCTCGCGCGCTTCCTTGTCGAACTTGGCGTTGGCGGGGATCTGCTCCAGCACGATCACGAAGCCGGGCTGCGGGCCCGACTTGTGCAGCGGATCGGTCATGCAGTCGTACAGCGCATCGAAGTTCTTGCCGAAGTGCTGCGGAAAGGTGAACTGCTGGGCGATCAGGTCCAGCACATCCTGCTTGCTCTGGGCATTGCCCAGGTTGGCATAGAGGAAGTGCTGTCCCGCCGCATGCGCCGCCTCTTGCAGGTCGCTCACGCGAAAGGCGCGAATCGACTGCACGATGTTCGGTCGCACGGCACGAAGGGATAAGGTCATCTCCGCTGGTCTTTCCATGGTTGTCGTCGTCATCATTTCTTCCGCGCGCCTTGGCACGCCGTTCCAATCCAGTTCATCGCTCATGGCACGATCCGCCTGAAGCTCGCATAGTGGTCCGCCGTATACCAGCACACCGAGGGCGCCACTTGCTTGCCGCCACAGACGATGCGCCGTGCACCACGGCCCTGCGAACCGGGTGTATCGACCGTGTACTCTCGGTAATGGCCTCGTGGCTCTCGCGGCAACAGGCGCTCGCGATTGCCGAACACCGTGCCATCTTTCTCATGTCGGAAAGGGCCGCCATTCAAGATGGCCCCGTGCGTGCGCCGGCCCTGCACCGGCAATTCGGCCAGCGCGATCGTTTCCTGTTGTGCCGCCGGATGGGCGCGGTCGCCGAACCATTCACGGGCTTCGACTCCGGCAGTGAGGGCCGCCAGCGTCAAGCCGGCGAGCACTAACTTGGAGACACGGGACGTGATCGAGGCGTAAGCCGCCATGGGGCACCAGAAGGAAAAAGAGCGAGGGCCGAATCGGGATCAACCATGGGGTTAACCCGCAAATTCAAGCCGCAGAGTGTGCACCACGGGCGCGCAAATAGCAAGCGCCTGCCTCATATTTGAGCAGGCGATGCGGTCTCCCGCCTGCTTTTGAAGTTAGCGGCCGCTGTCGCGCCGGTGCTTATCTTTCAGCGTTCGCGTCGGCAACCGTGAGCGCTGTCATGTTCACGATCCGGCGCACCGTCGCGCTGGCGGTGAGAACATGTACGGGTTTGGCCGCGCCAAGCAGCACCGGGCCGATCGCGATGTTGCCGCCAGCCGCCGTCTTGAGCAGGTTGTAGGAAATATTGGCGGCGTCGATGTTCGGAAAGACCAGCAGATTGGCATTGCCGGCGAGCGCGCTGTGCGGCATGACCGCCGCGCGCTGCTTGCCATCGAGCGCGACGTCGCCGTGCATCTCGCCGTCGACCTCGAGCCAGGGCGCCTGCACGCGCAGCAGGTCGAGCGTCTGGCGCATCTTCACCGCGCTGGGCATGTTGCTGCTGCCGAAGTTGGAATGCGACAGCAGCGCTGCCTTCGGCTTCAGGCCGAAGCGCATCATCTCCTCGGCCGCCATGGTGGTGATCTCGGCCAGCTCTTCGGGGGTGGGGTCGTAGTTGACGTGCGTGTCGACCAGGAACAGCTGCCGGTCGGGCAGCAGCAGGCCGTTCATGCAGGCGTAGACCGGTACGTCCTGCGGCGTGTTGGGACAGCCCCCGGGGCGCTTGCCGATCACCTGGTCGATGTAGTGCAGGTGAATGGCGGTGGTGCCCCAGGTGCCGCAGATCATGCCGTCGACATCGCCCTTGTGCAGCAGCATGGCACCGATCAGCGTGAGGCGGCGGCGCATCTCGATCTTGGCGGTCTGAACCGTCGTGCCCTTGCGCTCGGTCATGCGGTGGTAGGTCTGCCAGAAGTCGCGGTAGCGGTGGTCCTGCTCGACGTTCACGATGTCGTAGTCGAGTTCTTCCCGCAGCCGCAGGCCGAACTTCTCGATGCGCTGGGCGATGATCGCCGGCCGCCCGATCAGCGTGGGCCGCGCGATGCCTTCATCGACCACGATCTGCGCGGCGCGCAGCACGCGCTCTTCCTCGCCCTCGCAGTAGGCAACGCGCTTCTTCGGTGCGCGCTTGGCGGCGTCGAAGATCGGCTTCATCGTGGTGCCCGACGCATAGACGAAGCTCTGCAGCTTGTCGCGGTAGGCATCGAGGTCGGCAATCGGCCGCAGCGCGACGCCGCTCTCGGCCGCCGCCTTGGCGACGGCCGGTGCGATCTTCATCATGAGCCGCGGATCGAAGGGCTTGGGAATCAGGTACTCGGGCCCGAAGCTGAGCTTCTCGCCGACATATGCGGCGGCAACGCGCTCGCTCTGTTCGGCCTGCGCGAGGTCGGCGATCGCATGCACGGCCGCGACTTCCATCTCGTCGGTGATGGTGGTCGCGCCGCAGTCGAGCGCACCGCGAAAGATGTAGGGGAAGCACAGGACGTTGTTGACCTGATTCGGGTAGTCGGTGCGGCCGGTGGCCATGACGACGTCGTCGCGCACGGCATGTGCGTCCTCGGGCGAGATCTCGGGGTTGGGATTGGCCAGCGCAAAGATCACCGGCTTGGCCGCCATCTTCGCCACCATCGCCGGCTTGAGCACGCCGCCGGCCGACAGGCCCAGAAACACGTCCGCGCCCTCGATCACGTCCGAGAGCGAACGCGCCTCGGTCTTCTGCATGTACTGGCGCTTGTCGTCGTCCATCAGTTCGGTGCGGCCTTCGTAGACCACGCCGGCCAGGTCGGTCACGAACACGTTCTCGCGCTTCAGGCCGACCTTGAGCAGCAGGTTAAGGCAGGCGAGCGCCGCGGCGCCGGCGCCGGAGGTGACGAGCTTGACCTGCGCGATGTCCTTGCCGACTACCTTCAGGCCGTTGAGCATGGCGGCCGCCACCGTGATCGCGGTGCCGTGCTGGTCGTCGTGGAAGACCGGGATCTTCATGCGCTTGCGCAGCTCGCGCTCGACATAGAAGCAGTCCGGTGCCTTGATGTCCTCGAGGTTGATGGCGCCGAAGGTCGGCTCCAGCGCGGCGATGACCTCGACCAGCCGGGCCGGGTCTTTCTCGTCGATCTCGATGTCGAACACATCGACGCCGGCGAACTTCTTGAACAGCACGCCCTTGCCTTCCATCACCGGCTTGGCGGCCAGCGGTCCGATGTCGCCGAGGCCCAGCACCGCAGTGCCGTTGGTGATGACTGCGACCAGGTTGCCGCGCGCGGTGTACTTGAAGGCGTTGACCGGGTCCTTGACGATCTCTTCGCAAGGTGCCGCCACACCGGGTGAATACGCGAGCGCCAGGTCGCGCTGGTTCACCATCTGCTTGGTGGCCGCAATCGCGATCTTGCCCGGCACCGGATGCTCGTGGTATTCGAGGGCCGCGCGGCGCAGCTCGGCGCGCTTGTCTTCGGCCGTGGCCGGCGTGGTGGGCGTGGAAATAGGGGAGGTCAAATCGGACATGTACCTTGGCTCCGTGCAACGCTTCTTCTAGGGGGCGCGATTGTAGACCTCGGGCTTTGGTGGCACGCGCGGCGCAACAGGGGCGGCAGCCGTCCGAATCAAGCGCGCGATGCCAGGCCGGTGTGGCAATATGCGCGGCCTACAAAAACCTGACGAGGAGAGATCATGGCGCTGATGGATTTCATCAAGAAGCAGTTCATTGACATCATCCAGTGGACCGAGACCGGTGACGGAACGCTGGCCTGGCGTTTCCCGATGGCGGAGATGGAAATCCAGAATGGCGCCTCGCTCACCGTGCGCGAATCGCAGGTCGCGGTGTTCGTCAACGAAGGCAAGGTGGCCGACGTCTTCGGGCCGGGCATGTACAAGCTCACGACCCAGACGCTACCCGTCCTCACCTACCTCAAGAACTGGGACAAGCTCTTCGAATCGCCGTTCAAGAGCGACGTCTACTTCTTCAGCACGCGCCAGCAGGTCGACCAGAAATGGGGCACGCCGCAGCCCATCACCATCCGCGACAAGGACTTCGGTGCGGTGCGCCTGCGGGCCTTTGGCAACTACAGTTTCCGCATCGGCGATGCCAAGCTGTTCCACACCGAGATCTCGGGCACGCGCGACATCTATTCGGTGGCCGACCTCGACGGCCAGCTGCGCGGGTTGGTGCTGCAGAACATCAGCGACGCGATCGCCTCCAGCGGCATGCCCTTCCTCGATCTGGCGGCCAACCAGATCGAGTTTGCGCAGGCGCTCGCCGCACAGCTGGTGCCGGCGTTCGCGGCCATCGGCATCAAGCTCGAAAACATCACGGTGCAGAACGTGTCGCTGCCGGAGGAGCTGCAGAAGATCCTCGACCAGAAGATCGGCATGGGCATGGTCGGCAACGACATGGGCAAGTTCATGCAGTACCAGACCGCGCAGGCGATCCCCAAATTCGCCGAAGGTTCGGGCAACGGCGGCGGCGGCATTGCCGGCGATGCGATGGGCCTGGGCGCCGGCGTGGCGCTGGGCCAGGTGCTGGCGCAGAACCTCTCGCAGGGGCTCAGCCAGAACAATCCCGCGGCGGCGCCCCAGCAGCAGCCTTCCGTCGCCGTGGTGAGCCCGGCCGATGTGATGACTACGCTCGAGAAGCTCGGCGAACTGAAGGTCAAGGGCATCCTCACGCAGGAAGAATTCGACGCCAAGAAGGCGGACCTGCTGAAAAAGCTTGTGTGAGCCGGCCGGCCTGATGCTCCGCGTCCGCGCGCGCCATGGCTGAGGAGATCCAGCGTCGCTACCGCGCGCCCTGCCCCGGCTGCGGCGCGCCGGTCGAGTTCCGCTCGGCGCAATCCACCCACGCCGTCTGTCCTTATTGCCAGAGCACCGTCGTCCGCCAGGGCGACACGCTCGCGCGCACCGGCAAGATGGCGGAGCTGTTCGACGACTTCAGTTTGCTGCAGCTGTTCGCCGCCGGCCGCATGCAGGACACGCCGTTCACGCTGGTCGGGCGCCTGCAGTACAGCTACAAGGGCGGGCGCTGGACCGAATGGATCGCCGCACTCGATGGCGAACGCACCGGCGTGCTCAGCGAGGACAGCGGCGCCTTCGTCTTCGCGCTGCCCTTCGACCTGCAGCGTGTCGCGCCACCGGCCGCCGAGCTGCGCGTCGGTGCCACCACCGCCTTCAACGGCCAGAGCTACACGGTCGCCTCCAACGAGCAGGTCGCGCTGATTTCCGCGCAGGGGGAGCTGCCGCGGTTGCCCGAACTCGGCCGGCCGTTCACCGTGGTCGAACTGCGCAGCGACACGGGGCAGGTGCTCAGCCTCGAGTACGACACCGAGCCGCCCGGCGCCTACCTGGGCCGCGCGGTGCGGCTCGAGGACCTGCAGCTCACCGGCTTGCGCGATGAATCGGCCAGCGACGAAAAAGGCCGCGGCTTCAACTGTCCGAACTGCGGCGCGCCGGTCTCCGTCAACCTGGCCGACAGCAAGAGCATCACCTGCGCCGCATGCGACAGCATCATCGACCTGACGCAGGGCATCGGCGGCGAGCTCAGGCATGCGGCGCAGCACGAGCCGGTGCAGCCGCTGATCCCGATCGGCACCGTCGGGCAGCTGCAGGGCGCGCAGTGGCAGGTGGTCGGCTTCCAGCACCGCATGGGTGTCGCGCCCGGCGACGACGAGCACTTCGGCTGGAACGAATACCTGCTCTACAACAAGAAGCGCGGCTTCAGCTTCCTGGTCGACGCCGAAGACGGCTGGAGCATCGTCAAGCCGACGACCGGCGCGCCGACCATGGCCGAGAACGGGGCGCGCGCCACCTACCTCGGCAAGGTCTACCAGCAGCAGTACGCCTACAACGCCGAGACGAGCTATGTCTCGGGCGAGTTCTACTGGCAGGTCGAGCGCGGGCAGAAAAGCTTCAACCGCGATTTCGCCAACGGCGCTGCGCTGCTGTCGATGGAGCGCTCGGCCAACGAGCTGAGCTGGTCGTCCGGCAGCAAGGTCGACAGCGCCGCGGTCGCAGCCGCGTTCAAGCTCGACGGCAAGAAGGACATGTTCAAGCGTGGCGATGCGCTGCCGGTGAGCGCGGCGGCCGGCATGGGTTGCGGCACGATCATCCTGATCGGCGTGGCGATCATCGTCCTGCTGCTGATCCTGAGCACCTGCAGCCGTCCGAGCGGCGGCTATCGCAGTTCCGGCGGCTCCTACGGCGGCTATTCGAGCGGCGGCGGCCACAAGTGATCTTTTTCGAAATGACTTTCACAGGAGGTTCTCATGCTGGGAATTGAATGGTTGCGGCCCGCCGCATTCGTGGGTTCGATGCTCTACGCCATCGTCGGCGTACTGTTGTTCTGGATTACCTTCCTGATCATCGACAAGCTAACGCCCTATGACCTGTGGCTCGAACTGGTCGAGAAGCAGAACATGGCGCTGGGCCTGGTCGTGGCTGCGATGAGCCTGGGCATCTGCGTGATCGTCGCTGCCGCGATCCATTGAGCGGAGCGGCCTTGTCCGCACGTCCTGCTGCCGCTGGCCCGCAGCCGGTCGAGATTGCGTTGCTCGCCAGCGTGTTCGTGGTTGCGGCCTGCGGGCTGGTGTACGAGTTGAGCGCGGCGGCCCTCAGTTCGTACCTGCTCGGCGACTCGGTACTGCAGTTCAGCACCATCATCGGCACCTACCTCTTCGCCATGGGCGTCGGCTCCTGGCTCTCGCGCTATTTCGAGCGGCAGCTGCCGGCGCACTTTCTGCGCATCGAGCTGATGGTGGCGCTCGTCGGCGGCGCGCTGCCGGCGCTGCTGTTCCTTGCCAACGCCTACGTTCCGGGCGCGTTCCGGCTGCTGCTCTACGGGCTGGTTCTGGTGGTCGGCACGCTGGTCGGGCTCGAGATCCCGCTCGTCATGCGCATCCTGCGGCGCAACGTGGCGTTGAAGGACCTGGTCTCGCAGGTGCTGACCTTCGACTATCTGGGCGCGCTCGCGGTGTCGGTCGCGTTTCCGCTGGTGCTGGTGCCCCAGCTCGGCATGATCCGCACCGGCCTTCTCTTCGGCTTGATGAATGCAGTCGTGGCGTTGTGGGCGCTGTGGCTGTTTCGCCATGAGCTGCGCCGCGTCGGCGCGCACACGCTGGCCTGTCTGCTCGCGATCGGCGCGCTGGCGGGCGCGTTCGTGTTTGCCGAGCGCATCACGACGCTGGCCGAGGACAGGTTCTACCAGGATGCCGTGGTGTTCAGCGCGCACTCGCCCTACCAGCGCATCGTGGTCACCCGCGGGGCCGCAGGCCACCGCCTGTTTCTCAATGGCAACCTGCAGTTCGCGCAGCGCGACGAGTACCGCTACCACGAGGCGCTGGTCCATCCGGTGATGGCCGCGCATGGCGCACCGAAGAGGGTGGCGGTGCTCGGCGGCGGCGACGGCATGGCGGTGCGCGAGATCCTGAAATATCCATCGGTGGAAAGCGTCACCCTGGTCGAACTCGACCCGAACATGACGGCGCTTTTCAGCGACCACGAGACGCTCGCCGCGCTGAACGGCGGCGCGCTGAAGTCGCCCCGGCTGCGCATCGTCAACACCGATGCCTTCCAGTGGCTGCAGCAGGCGGGCGAGCACGACGACGGCGGCGGAATGTTCGATGTGATCGTGGTCGACTTTCCCGACCCGACCAACTTCGCCATCGGCAAGCTCTACACCAACTCTTTCTACGCCTTGCTCGACAAGCGACTGGCCGCGAGCGGCTATGCGGTGGTCCAGACCACTTCGCCGCTGGTGGCGCGGCAGAGCTTCTGGACCGTTGTGACCACGATCGAATCGGTCGGCCTGCGCGCCACGCCCTACCACGCCCATGTGCCGAGCTTCGGCGAGTGGGGCTTCATTGTTGCGAGCCGCAGGCCCTATCGACTGCCCGAGGCGTTGCCGCAGGGGCTGCGCTTTCTCACCTTGCCTGCGCTCGGGCACCTGTTCGAGTTCCCGCACGACATGGCGCGAGTACCCGCCGAAGTGAATCGCCTGTCGAACCAGGCGCTGGTCACGACCTACGAGCGCGAGTGGGGCAAGGTTTCCGCGCCGTGACGATGCGGCGCCGTGCGTTCATCGCCGCGGCCGGTGCGACGGCTTTGGCGGGCTGCGAAGAGGCGCAGCGCATCGAAGGCGGCTTCAGCGGCATCGACGTCGCGCGGGGCCATGCACTGCGCGATGGCATGTGGCGCACCGGCATGCCGGCAATCATGCGCCGCACGCGTGTCGTCATTGCCGGCGGCGGCATCGCCGGCTTGGCGGCGGCCCGCGCGCTGCGCCTTGCCGGCATCGACGATTTCGTGCTGCTGGAGCTCGAAGACAGCGCCGGCGGCAACAGCCGCGGCGGCCAGGTTTCCGGCGTCGCGTGCCCGCTCGGCGCGCACTACCTGCCGGTGCCCGGCGACGACGCGCACGAGGTGCAGGACCTGCTCGAAGAGCTCGGCCTGCGCCGGCGCGTCGCCGGCCGGTGGGAGTACGACGAGCGCCACCTGTGCCACAGCCCGCAGGAGCGGCTCTTCTTCCGCGGGGCGTGGCAAGACGGCTTGCTGCCGGTGGAAGGTGTCGGCGAGGCCACGCTGGTGCAGTACCGCCGCTTCTCGCGGCGGGTGGGCGCGTTGCGGCGCGAAGCGCGCTTTGCCATCCCGGCGCTGCGTGCGCCAGCGGCGCCGTTGCTGTCGGCGCTCGATGCCGTGTCCTTCGACGCCTGGCTCGACCGGGAGGGCTTCGGCGACCCGCACCTGCGCTGGTTTCTCGACTACAGCTGCCGCGACGACTACGGCGCCGGCAGCGGCCACGTCTCGGCCTGGGCCGGCATCCACTACTTCGCCAGCCGGCATGGTTTTCATGCGCCCGGCGAGCGCGAGGAAGCGCACGGGGAGGAGCGCGATGCCGTGCTGACCTGGCCCGAGGGCAATGGCTGGCTTGCCCGCCGGCTTGCCCAGCCGCTGGGCGAGCGGCTGGGCACGGGCCATACCGTCGTTCGAATCGCCGAGACCCGCGGCGGCGTCGACGTCGATGCGGTCGACGCAGGCACCGGATCGCGCATTCGCTGGCAGGCCGAGCGCTGCATCGTCGCCCTGCCAGTGTTCGTGGCCGCGCGCGTGGTCGAAAACCCGCCCGAGCTGCTGCGGCGCGCGGCCGCGCTCCTGACGTACGCGCCCTGGCTGGTGGCCAACATGCATCTGCGGGGCCCGCTTGCCGATCGTCCCGGTGCCGCGCCGAGCTGGGACAACGTGATCTACGGCACGCGGGGCCTGGGTTATGTCGATGCGGGCCATCAGCGCCTGAACCCGGCGCCCGGCCCGACCGTGCTGAGCTGGTACCGGCCGCTCGGCCCCAGCGGCTTCGACGGACCGGACGGCCGCCGCCGCCTGATCGACCGCCCCTGGACCGGCTGGCGCGACGACCTGCTGGCCGAGTTGTCGGTGCCGCATCCGGATATCGCTGCGCAGGCGACACGCATCGAAATCACCCGCTTCGGTCATGCGATGGCGATTCCGGCACCCGGGCTGCTCGGGCGCATCGGTGGGCCGGATGCAGGCCGCGGCCGCCTCGACGCCGGCCGGCTGTCGTTCGCGCATGCGGACTGGTCCGGCTATTCGATCTTCGAGGAGGCGTTCACCCGGGGTCATCTGGCGGGTGCGGCGTTAGGCTTCTAATTAACTGATTGCGATACATTCGACGGCAACCGATTACGCGGCACATTAAGCAGCACAAAACCCGGGCACCAGGCCCCGGCATCAATCCGAAGGCGCCGACATGAAAACTCAAGCCCTGACCGTGTCGACACTGCTCTGCCACCGTGATGTCGGCATGGGCCTTCGCTGCCTGAAAGCGCTGGCAGATTGCAGCGACGTGCCGATCGAGTTCACGATCCACGACGACGGAAGCCTGACGGCCGAAGACCAGGAGCGTCTTCTCAACCCGGAAACCAGCGGAATCACCGCCAGGATCATCCTTCGCGCCGATGCCGATGCGCTGATGGACGAGCGCCTGGCGGCCTATCCCCACTGCGCCGCCCTGCGCAAGCGGCAGGCCTACGGACTCAAGCTGTTCGACATTCCGTTCCTGAGCGTCGACCCGGTGGTCCGCTACATCGACAGCGATGTGCTTTTCATGCGGCCGACCCTCGGCATCTTCGATCTCGACGACGACGAGGACTGCGTCTTCATGCAGGACCATCAGAACTCCTACGCCGTGCGGCCCTGGCACATGCTCGGCCGGCTGAAGCTGCCGCAGAAGATCAACTCCGGCCTGTTCGTCATTCGCCGCACGCTGGCGAACCTGGAATCGATCGATTGGCTGCTGGCCAAGGACCTGCCGGTCTTTCACAAGCTGCCGTGGTTCGAGCAGACCTGCTGGGCCTGGCTGTCGAACGGACACCGCGGCTATGTGTGGGACAGCGAGCAGATCAAGGTCGTGGAGCCCACCACCCAGTTCGACGAGCGCCTGGTCGCAGCGCATTTCGTCTCGCCGGTGCGCTCCCTGATGAACGGCATCGCGCCGCTCTCCACCCTTGGCCGGCATCCCGTCACCGTCGAGCGGCAGCCGATGAAGGGGTTGAACCCGGCCGCCTTCATGGTCGAGGCGGTGGCGCGAAGCGTCCGCAACCGTCTGCCTTAGCGCCCCGCCGGGCGCGAGCGCTCAGGCGCGCATCAGGGCCTCTATCTCGTCGGCATCGACCGGCACCCCGCGCGAGATCAACTCGCAACCCGTCTCCGTGACGATGGCGTCGTCCTCGATCCGGATGCCGATGTCGTGGAACTGCTCCGGCACGCCGTCGCCCGGACGCACGTACATGCCGGGCTCGATCGTCAGCACCATGCCCGGACGGAGGATGCGGCTGGGCCGGTTCTTGATCAGCTCGTTGGACAGCGGGTCCTTGCGCTCGCTCACCTCGTCGGCCTGCGCGGGCTCCACATAGCTGCCGCAGTCGTGCACGTCCATGCCCAGCCAGTGGCCCGTGCGGTGCATGTAGAACCGGAAATAGGCGCGCTGCTCGATCACGTCGTCGACGCTGCCTACCTTGTTCGCGTCCAGCAGGCCGAGGTCGAGCATGCCTTGCGACAGCACCTTCACCGTCGCCTCGTGCGGGTCGGTAAACCGCGCACCGGCCCGCGTCGCGGCGACCGCGGCCTCCTGGCTCGCCAGCACCAGGTCGTACAGCGCGCGTTGCGGCCCCGTGAACCTGCCGTTGGCGGGAAAGGTGCGCGTGATGTCGCTGGCATAGCCGTCGAGCTCGCAGCCGGCGTCGATCAGCACCAGTTCGCCGTCGCGCACCGGCGCCGTGTCGGCACGGTAGTGCAGCACGCAGGCATTCGCGCCGGCGGCCACGATCGAGCCGTAGGCCGGGTATTGCGAGCCGCCCAGGCGAAATTCATGCAGCAGCTCGGCATCGAGGTGGTATTCGCGCACCTCCCGGCCCTCGCGCAGCATGCGCGCCGACAACTGCATCGCGCGAGTGTGCGCACGGGCGCTGATCTGCGCCGCGCGGCGCATCACGTCCTGCTCATGCGCGTCTTTCACCAGGCGCATCTCGTCGAGCGGTCCGCACAGGTCGCGTTGCGCCTCGGGACACAGCGCGCCATAGCGCACGCGCGCGCGCACCGCCGACAGCCAGCCGTCCACGCGGCCCTCCAGGCCCTTGTGGGTTGCGAACGGGTACCAGACGGTGGTCCTGTTCTCGAGCAGGCGGGGCAGCCGGGCGTCCAGTTCGCCGATCGGCAGGGCCTCGTCCACGCCGAGTTCGCCGGGTGCGGCCTGCGGCCCGAGCCGGAAGCCATCCCAGATCTCGCGCTCCAGATCCTTGGGCGCGCAGAACAGCGTCGCATGTCCGTCGCCCGACAGCACGAGGCAGGCGTTCGGCTCCGTGAAGCCGGTGAGGTAGTGGAAGTAGCTGTCGTGCCGGTACAGGAAGTCGCTGTCGCGGTTGCGCTGGCGCTCCGGTGCGGTCGGAATGATGGCAATACCACCGCTTCCGAGCTGCGCTGCGAGGCTGGAACGGCGGTGTGCATGGAGGTTCGGGGTCATGGCGTAACTATGCAATACGTTGGTTCTAAGAATTCCTTGACATTTGAAAACAATCAGAAAAGATTTGAAAAAAGTATTGCCCTGTAGGACGGCTCCGACGTACAACTGCACATCTTGTGAATCATTCGGGGTGTTGAAGGTGAAAGTAGTACAAAAAAGCGCGATGTTGATGGGAGTTACCGCTTTTGCGCTATTGGGCTGCGGCGGAGGAGGTGGCGGAGGTGGTTCGAGCGCTGTAGGACTATCGGCCGGCGTCTCGTCCGACGTCCAGGCGACCGCCGTTGCTCCGATCGCGGGCGATGTGGTCGACAGCAGCGGCAACATCACCTCGGCCGAGTACAAGAAGATCGCGGCGCAGATGGGCAAGCCGGAGGGCGTCGACTACCGCTACGGTCCGGCCTCGAGCGTCGGCGACGAGGGCATGCCCCGCTATCACCAGCCGTCGAGCAAGCCTCTCGGCTCGATCCCGCAGAACCCGACCGGCTTCGGAACCTGGCAGATCGGCGGCCCGTACAGCACGGTCGGGGGCCCCTACTACTCGAACATGGCCAACACGGCCTTCGTCGCAGACAACCCTGCGCAGCACCTCGGGGTGTCCGTGTTCCAGGCCGTGGCTGCCGGCAACAACGTATTCATGCAGCGTCCTCAGATCAGCTGGATCTACCAGGACGGCATGAACGATCCGAATGTCGCCGGCTACAAGAGGGCGGGGCTCGACGTGGGCAATCCGGTGGCCCTGGGGCGCTGTGCCGGCCGGCCGGGCTGGTGCGTGGAAAGCATCGTGGCCTTTCAGAACGGGTTGATCGGGACCGCGCGCGGCAGCAACACCGCGCTGAACGCGAGCACGGCGCAGCTCGAGAGCGGCCTGGTGCCGACGGCCGTCGCCGTGACCAATTCGGGCGAGTTCGCCCTCGTGACCGTGTGGGACCCGGCCAACCTTCGGGCCCGGGTCGCCGTCGTGGCGCTTGCGAGCCTGTGCAACTACTGCACGCCCGCCGAGCCGGCCAAGGAACCCTTCTGGGGCGACTGGCGCGCGGCCTATCCGGGACTGCCGAACCTCGGCAACTACGCCTTCATGAAGGTGATTGGCTATGTCGATCTGCCGGACATGAAAGCGCCGACGGAAATTTCGGTGACGACCGGCTGGAATCCCTGGACCAACCGCACCTCGCCCGATCCAGCCGACCTGACGCTCGGCGACGAGTCCAAGCGGCAGACCTTCATCACGGGCGTGAACCGAGGCAAGACGGCCCAGGCCGGTGTGGCCGTGGTGATTTCCAAGTCGGAAAAGAAGGCCACGTTCATCGACCTGAAGCCGCTCTTTGCGTACTACAACCGCATGTACTTCGGCGATCGGGCGGACTTCGACAAGACCGCTTCGGTCGGGTCCGGCGCGAACCAATGGCCGTTCCCGTTCTCGGCCGCGCCGGAGCAGGCCCCGACCGTGATCAAGACCGTCAGCTTCGCGGCGCGTCCGACAGCGGTGAAGACCAGTCTGTGGAACTCCAACCGCGCCTGGATCGCCACGCAGGACGGCCAACTCCACATCTTCACCCTGGGCAACTACCTGTCGGGCGGGACGGCGTCGCCAGACGGCATCGCCGAAACCGGCAGCGTCGAAGTCGGCAAGAACCCGACCGGCCTGGCCTATTCGCGCCAGACCGTGCACGACTCCGGCAACAACGCCATCAACACCAAGCTGATCGTGGTGTCGCGGGCCGAGCGGAAGGTGCAATGGGTCGACTTCTCTGCAGATCTGAACGGCGGCACGATCGTGCGCACCCTGCAGGACGCGAATTTGCGCGACCCGATCTCGGCGGATGACAACGAAGCCAACGGCAGCGCGGCCCCGGTGCTGACGCTGTCTGACTACAACGGCCGGGCGATCTCGAACTATCGCTACGGACCGCTGGTCCTGAATCCCGGCTTCGCCGCCTGCCAGGGGTCTTCGTGTCCGACCGTCAATGAAAGCGGGGGCGCCGCACCGTTCGAGTACGGCGGCAGCCTGCAACTACCCGGCAGACCCTTCGCGGTCACCGGCGCAAACGTGCCTTAAGAAAAACAGCGGACCACGCGCACCGGGCATTCGTCCCGCGCGCCGATGGCCTGCAAACAACTCGCGTCGGAGCCCCGGGATCGCTCGCATGGTCGATTCCAGGGACCCGTCATGTCTGCACGGCCTTCGTTTCCAGCGGTGGCCAGCAATTGGAGAGGTGTGTGTGGTCGATCCAAACGCCTCGGTTTTCTACTAGTTTTGGAGTTCAACTTGTTAAGCACTTTAAGAACACAGTCCTTGTTACTGATCGCGGCGGCAACGCTGGCCGCCTGCGGTGGTGGAGGAAATTCCGGTTCCGGCGTTGCGGCGCCGGCTGCGCTCGGCAGCGATGCCGTGGCCTCGGCAGCAACGCCGGCCTCCAGGCTCGATGGAGCGTCCGCCTCCGTGAAGGACGCGCCCTCTTCGAAGAAGCTCGACGCTTCGTGGATCAGGATGGCCGGTGAGAACGGCGCGTTCACGCTCGCCACGTCGAGCGTCGTGAAGTACGGCGCGGAGGACACCTATGCCACCAAGACGATGAGCGGCACGGTCAAGTGCGACAACGCGACCTTCGGCGGCGACCCGCTGCCGTTCACGGCCAAGCAATGCTATGTCCAGGTGGGCGCGCCTGCTTCGGGCGAAGAGGTGCTGCTGGGCCTCGAAGGCGCGGGCTTCTCGGTCGCGAACGCGACCCAGGTGCGCTACGGCGCCGACAGCCGGTGGGCGACCAAGACCGTCAGCGGTTCGGGCTCCTGCACCAACGGCTTCTTCGGCAGCGACCCGGCGCCCTTCACGGCGAAGCGTTGCGTCGGCCAGGCCGGCGGCACGACCGCGCCGGCCCCCGACGCGCGGCTGGCGTCCGAAGGCGGCAGCTTCTCGGTCAGTGGCGCGACCCAGGTGCGCTTCGGTGCCGACAACCGCTGGACCACCAAGACCGTCAGCGGCACTGCCTCCTGCACCACCGGCTTCTTCGGCAACGACCCGGCACCGTTCGCGGTGAAGGCGTGCTTCGTGGCCTCGGGTTCGACCCCGACGCCCGACCTTGCGGCCCCTGCCCCTGCCCCTGCCCCCGCGCCTTCTCCGGGCACCCCGCAGGCCGACGACATCATCGACGCCTCCGGCAACATCAATGCCGCCGCCTACAAGGCGCTGGGCGCCAAGTACGGCTCACCCGAAGCCATGGCCTACCGCTACGGCAGCGCGTCGACCATCGCCGACGCCTCGATTCCCAACAACTTCTACGAGCCACCCAGCTACAAGAACTGGGCCTCCGACTGTTGCAACCCCAACAGCAACGGATCGTGGTCCGTCGGCGGGCCGATCGAAGCCAACCCCGGCCCCTACTTCTCCAACATGGCCAACGGCCTGTTCGTGACCGAAGACGCGGCCAAGTCGCCCGGCGTCTCCACCTTCCAGACCACCGCGGCCGGCCACAACACCTTCGCGCAGAAGCCCCAGTGGAGCTGGATCT
>JANOCL010000066.1:0-35735 GCA_031412135.1 Variovorax sp.
GCCACCCGTGGTCGAAGCGCTGAACGGCGTGAGCTTCGGCATCCGCCCTGGCCAAAGCCTGGGCATCGTCGGCGAATCCGGTTCGGGCAAGTCGACCATCGCGCGACTGGTGATGGCGCTCGACCGGCCCACCTCTGGCACGGTGAAGCTGCTCGGGCGCGACCTGCATGCGTTGCCCAAGGCAGCGCTGCGCGCGGCACGGCGCGATGTGCAGATGGTGTTCCAGGACCCGTACGGCTCGCTCGATCCGCGCCAGACCGTGGCCCGCATCGTCGCCGAGCCCCTCGAAGCGCTGGCCGAGACGGGCCGTGCCGCGCAGCGGGAACGCGCCGGCGAATCGCTTGCGGCAGTGGGCCTGCGCACCAGCGATCTCGACAAGTACCCGCACGAGTTTTCGGGCGGCCAGCGGCAGCGAATCGCGATCGCGAGGGCGCTGATCACCCGGCCCAGGCTGATCGTGGCGGACGAGCCGGTGAGCGCGCTCGACGTGTCGGTGCAGGCGCAGGTGCTCAACCTGATGCAGGATTTGCAGCAGCAGTTCGGCGTCAGCTACCTGCTGATCAGCCATGACCTGGCGGTGGTGAACCATCTGTGCGACGAGGTCTGCGTGCTGCACCGCGGGCTGGTCGTGGAGCGCGGCACGCCACAAAAGCTGTTCGCACACGCGGAGCATCCCTATACCCAGGCACTGCTTGCGGCGGTGCCACGCGCCGAACCACCGCCACGGGCTCGGCAAACCCTTGCCGCCGATGCGTCAGCTCGCGCATGATGCAGCGTCGTCTTTTTCTTCTTCCTATCAGCCCTTGCACGGAGCCTCGACCATGTTGAAACGCCGCACCCTTCTGACCACCGCCGCACTGGCCGCCGTGCCGCTCGCGCTGCCGCAGGCCGCGCTCGCGCAAGGCCGCAAGGATTCGATCGTGCTGGGCATGGCGCTGGAGCCGCCGGGCCTCGACCCGACGGCGGGCGCAGCGGCCGCGATTGCAGAGATCGTTCACTACAACGTGCTCGAAACGCTGACCAAGATCAACTTCGACGGCAGCGTCACGCCGCTTCTTGCCGAGAGCTGGGAGGTCTCGCCCGACCTCCGGACCTACACCTTCAAGCTGCGCCGCGGCGTCAAGTTCCAGAACGGCGAACCGTTCAATGCGCAGATGGTCAAGTTCTCGTT
The DNA here is from genome assembly GCA_031412135.1 of Variovorax sp. GTDB lineage: Bacteria > Pseudomonadota > Gammaproteobacteria > Burkholderiales > Burkholderiaceae_C > Variovorax. The sequence goes on from JANOCL010000066.1 coordinate 1,172, forward strand.
CGATCGCGCCGGCGGCGAAAAGAGCACCAACAAGGACAAGCGCACCTTCGCCAACATGAGCACGCAGGCTGTCGACGAGCACACCGTGGTGGTCATCAACAAGGAGATCGACCCCGACCTGCTGTTCGTGCTGGGCCAGGCCACGTCCGTCATCGTCGAGCCGAAGAGCGCCGACACCAACGCCACCAAACCCGTCGGCACCGGCCCCTACAAGCTGGACAGCTGGAGCAAGGGCTCGTCGCTGGTGCTCAGCAAGTGGGACGGTTTCCGCAGTCCCGGCGCGGCAAAGATCGGCAAGGTCACTTTCCGCTTCATTTCCGACCCGGCGGCGCAGGCTGCATCGCTGCTCGCAGGCGACGTGGACGCCTTCCCCAGGGCGGCCACCCGCATCGTTGCGCAGTTCCGCAACAACCCGCAATTCCAGGTCATCCTGGGTGGCTCGCGCGCCAAGACCATCCTTGCATTCAACAACCGGAAGAAGCCGCTCGACGACGTCCGCGTGCGGCGTGCCATCTCAGCAGCCCTCGACCGCAAATCGGTGATCGAGGGCGCTGCAGATGGCTTCGGCGTGCCGATCGGCAGCCACTACGTGCCCGGCGCGGCCGGCTATGTCGACACCACGAACGTCAATCCTTTCAACATCGAGAAGGCCAAGCAGCTGTTGGCCGAAGCGGGCGTCAAGACGCCGCTCGAACTCACGATGACGCTGCCACCGCCGCCGTATGCACGCCAGGGTGGCGAGGTGATCGTCGCGCAGCTGGCGAAGATCGGTGTCACGGTGAAGGTACAGAACGTCGAATGGGCCCAGTGGCTCAGCGGCACCTACGGCAACAAGGACTACGACCTCAGCATCGTTTCGCACGTGGAGCCTTTCGACCTCGGCAACTATGCCAAGTCGGACTACTACTGGGGCTATCAGTCGAAGGACTTCAACGCCCTGTTCGACAAGATCAAGACCACCACCAATCCGGCCGAGCGCGCCAAGCTGCTCGGCGATGCGCAGCGCCTGCTCGCCAACGATGCCGCCAATGGCTTCCTGTTCCAGCCGCAGTTTCCGACCATCGCGAAGAAGGGCGTCAAGGGCCTCTGGAAAGAAATGCCGATCTTCGCCAACGACCTGTCTGCGTTGTCCTGGTCGTGAGCCGAGCGCTGCACGACCTGTCCGCGCAGGAAATCGGGGCCGCCTACCGCGAGAAGAATCTTTCGCCGGTCGAGGTCACGCAAGCGGTGCTCGACCGCATCGCACGCTGGGAACCGCATCTGCAGGCGACATGGCTGCTGCGGCCCGAGGCCGCGCTCGACCAGGCCCGCGCCTCCGAGGCGCGCTGGCGGCGCGGCGAGCCGCTGGGGCCGCTCGACGGCATGCCGACGACGATCAAGGAAAACATCGCGACGCGCGGCGACCCCATGCCCGCCGGCACCGCGGCCGTTGAACTCCAGCCCGCCGCAGCCGACGCACCCCCTGCTGCACGCCTGAAGGAAGCCGGCGTGGTGATCGTCAGCAAGACCACCATGCCCGACTACGGCATGCTGTCCTCGGGCCTGTCCAGCTTCCACACGCTTGCGCGCAACCCCTGGGACCCGACGAAGACGCCAGGCGGCTCCAGCGCCGGCGCGGGCGCCGGCGCGGCGGCCGGCTATGGCCCGCTGCACATCGGCACCGACATCGGCGGGTCGCTGCGGCTGCCGGCGGCATGGTGCGGCATCTTCACCCTCAAGCCGAGCCTCGGCCGTATCCCGATCGACCCGCCTTACACCGGCCGGGCCGCCGGACCGATGACGCGCACGGTCGGCGACGCCGCGTTGATGATGCAGGCGCTGGCCCGCCCCGACGCGCGCGACAGCATGAGCCTGCCGGCGCAAGACATCGCCTGGCAGTCCTTCGAGGTGGCTGCCGACCACCTGCGCGGACTGCGCATCGGCCTGTTGCTCGACGCCGGCTGCGGCCTGCCTGTCGAGCCCGAGATCGCCGCAGCCGTCGCGCATGCAGCGCGCCTGTTCGAGCAGGCCGGTGCGATCGTCGAGCCGATGCAGCCCTTCATGTCGCAGACCATGCTCGACGGCATGGACCACCTGTGGCGCATGCGTTCCCTGGTGGACATCAACGCCCTGCCCGCTGCGCGCCGCGAGAAGGTCCTGCCTTACATCCGCGCCTGGGCCGAGAGTGCTGCCGGCTTCAGCGGCGAGCATGTGTTCCGGGCCTTCAGCCAGTTCCATGCAACCCGTGTCGCCACCGTGGTTGCGTGCGCCGGGTTCGACTACGTGCTCTCGCCCACCGCACCCAACTCGCCGGCCGCAGCCGAACTGCCCTCGCCCACCAACGATCCGCTGCGGCCGCTCGAACACATCGGCTTCACCGTGCCGTTCAACATGTCGGAGCAGCCGGCCGCCTCGATCAACTGCGGCTACACCGCCGCCGGACTGCCGATCGGCCTGCAGATCGCGGGGCAGCGCTTCGACGATCTCGGCGTGCTGAAAGTCTCGCGTGCATTCGAGCTGATGCGGGAGCCGCAGCGACCCTGGCCGGAGCCGCCGGACGCCTGACGGTCGATCTGCACTGCATCGCAGTGATCCATGGCGCCATGCGCCACCCGCGACCCATGAAACGTTGCCGTAGTTCCGGGCGCCGGCGTCAGGGGTGCGTGCCGTGGGCACCGGGAAACGCCGTAACGGGCATGAAACCGGCGCAGGCAAATGCCAGGGATACCGCGGAACCGGCTTTGCCGGGCCGCTGGTATCGCCCCCGGCAGGGGGTGGGCGGCTACACGAAGTGAGCCAACCTGGGGGCGAGCCAAAGATGCGGCGGAACCGGCTCCGCCGGGCCGCTGGTATCGCCCCCTCGAGGGGGAGGCGCCGCAGGCGCTTCGGGGGTGCTTTTAGATATTCACGAAGTGCGATGCCAGGAGCTCGCGGGCGCGCGCGACGAAGTCGGACTCGCCGCGACGCGCCGGCAAGAAATGAAACGCCACGCGCGGCAGCGCCGGCAAGCCGTGCGGCGATGGCAGCCGCGCAACGCCCTCGCACAGCGAGGACTCATTGAGACAGGCCACGCCCAGCCCGGCTGCGAGCGCAGACTGCAGGCCCGCCACACCCGACGCCACGTGAGCGACGGCATGAGGCACGCGGCGCTGCCGCAGCAGCCTGATCGCGAGCTGGTGCAGCGAGCAGGTGTCGGGCAACACCACCAGCCGCAGCGGCACCGTGCGATCGAGGCGCACGCCGGCCGCGCACATCCAGGCCAGCGATTCGCGCCGCAGCACTTGCGCGCGCGCCGGTACAGGCGCAATGCGCATCGCCAAGGCAACGTCGAATTCGCCGTGCGCATAGCCCGCCTCGATCGCGCCGCTCTTGAGAATGCTCACATGCAGGCGCACCAGCGGGTAGCTCTGCGCGAGGCGACTCAGCAAGCGGCTGAGATCGCCCGGCCTGAAGTAGTCCGTGACGGCGAGCCGCAGTTCGCCCTGAAGCGTTTCTCCGCGCAGGTCACGCAACGCTTCGGCGGAGAGTGCCAGAAGCCGATGCGCGTGCGCCAGCAGTCGGGCACCGCCGGGCGTCGGCACCACGCCGGCCTTGCTGCGAACCAGCAACAACTGGCCGGTCCGCTCCTCGAGCTTGCGCATCTGCTCACTCACCGCGGATTGCGAGAGAAAGACACGCGATGCGGCCGCGGTGAGGCTGCCCGCCTCTGCGACCGCCACGAAGGTTTTCAATTGCTCCAGGTCGAGAACTTGCATTTTCATCCATTCGTCAAACAGCGGACAACCATCGCATCTTCCCATTTTTCAGATGTGTCTCGGGTGCTCACAATCGCATTCGTTCGATCACACAAAGGAAGTTCCATGCCCCACATCGCGATCATTCTTTCGGGCGAGCCCGACGCACAACTCACACGCCGGACCGTCGAAGTGGCGAGCGAGCTGACCCAGGCCGTGCTCGGCAAGAAGCTGCCGGTCATCGCCATCGCCGTGCAGTACGTCGCGGCGGATGCCTGGTTCATCGGCGGCCGCTCGCTGGCCGAACTCGGCCGGTCCGCGTTCCATCTCGACATCAGCATCACGGACGAAACCAATACCAAGGCAGAGAAAGCGCGCTACCTGCGCGAGATTCACGCGGCGATGGCGGCGCTGCGGAAGAACCTGCATGAGGTGTCTTACGTTCACCTGATCGACGCGCGCGCCGCGGCCTACGGCTACGGCGGGCAGACGCAGGAGTACCGGCACCAGCAAGCAGGCATGTAGCCGTCGATGCAGCCGCGGCGGCGGCAGAATGAGGCCATGCAAGACAGTCTTGGCAACCTCGTCAGCCTGAGCGATTCAGCAAGCCTGCGGGCAATCGATGCCTTCGCCGAAGGTTTCATTTCGTGCGAAGCGGGTGCGGTCGACGTGCTCGACGCCGCCGGGGACGAGAGTCCGATCGTGCAGGCCTACTGCGCGACGCTGCACCTGTTTGCAGAGTCGCGCGATGCCGTGGTCAACGCCCGGCCTTTCCTCGAACGTGCGCAGGCCGGTGCCAGCCGCGTCACACCGCGCGAGCGGCGCTACATCGAAGCCGTTTCAGCCTGGGCGGACGGCGATCCTGTCCGCGCCATTGCGCTCCATCAAGAGCAGGCACGCGAGCATCCGCGCGACCTCGCATCGCTCAAGCTCGGGCAGTACCACTGCTTCAACACCGGCGATTTCCCCGGCATGCTGCGGCTGGCGCTCGCTGCGCTGCCGGCAGCGGCCGACGTGCCCTACCTGCACGGAATGGCCGCCTTCGGCTACGAGCAGTGCCACCTGATGCGCGAGGCCGAGGCCAGTGCGCGCCGGGCGATCCAGATGCGGCACAAGGAGCCCTGGGCGCACCACGCGCTGGGCCACGTGATGCTCACCGAAGGCCGGCTCACCGAAGGCCTCGCCTTCCTGCAGGACGTGAGCGAAACCTGGGTCGGCCTCAACTCCTTCATGGCCACGCACAACTGGTGGCATGTTGCGCTGTTCCTGATCGACCTGGGCCGCGACTCGCAAGCGCTGGCCGTCTACGACGAGCAGGTGTGGGGTATCGCCAAGGAATACTCACAGGACCAGATCGGCGCCGTGTCGCTGCTCGCGCGCTTCGAGCTTGCGGGCATCGACGTGGGCGACCGGTGGCAGGACCTGAGCGGCTACCTCGAGCAGCGGCTCGACGACCATGTGTTGCCCTTCCTGGATCTGCAGTACCTCTACGGCCTGGCGCGGGCCCGGAGCCCGCAGACCGAGACGCTGCTGCACGGCATCGAAGCTTTTGCGCCGCAGGCGCCGCCCTCCACGCGCGCCGCCTGGCAGCGCGTCTGCGTGCCGGCGGCGCAGGGCTTGCACGCGCACGCGCGCGGCGACTTCGGCACTGCGGTCGAAAGACTCGGCCTCGCATTGCCGCTCTTGACCGAAGTCGGCGGCAGCCACGCGCAGCGCGATCTGTTCGAGCAGGTCTACCTCGATGCGCTGGTCCGCAACGGCACCGAAACGACGCTCGCCGCGGCGCAGGGCATCCTGCAGCAGCAGTGCAACGGCCAGCCGGAATCGCTGCGCCTTCGCCGGCAGGCCGGTGCGGTTTACGGCCGCCTCGGGCTGCCCGCACCGGGATAGCAACTGCTACTTCAGGTGCCGGCGCTGGTCGTAGGTGGGCTGCGCCGGCAGGTCCGCCAGATGGCGAATATCTGCCCAATCGACGATCTCGATCTGCTCGGGCATCGCGGCATCGGCGATGCGGATGCGGTTGAAGCCGGCATTCGGAATGTCGCTCTGGCGCGGCCCGTTCAGCCCCAGCCCACGCGCCGTGCGCCAGACCATGTCGAGCACGCCGCCGTGCGTCACGACCAGCACTGCCTGGCCCGTGTGCGTCAACGCGATGCCGCCGAGCGCCTCGATGATCCGGGCGTGGAACTGGCGCGGCGACTCGCCCTCGGGCATTGCATGGTCCTCCCGGAACTGGAGCCAGTCTTCCCAGGCGCGCGGATGCAAGCTCTGGATCTCGTCTGCGCGCATGCCCTCGACCACGCCGAAGTTCTGCTCCCTGAGCGCGGCCGAAGTGACGACCTCGAGCATGAGCTGGCGCGCGGCCGGTGCCGCCGTCTGCTGCGCGCGCATCAGGTCGCTGCTGATCAGATGCGACACCTGCTCGCCCGCGAGCCGGAGACCGAGCCGGCGGGCCTGCTCGTGGCCCATGTCGTTGAGGGGAACGTCGATGTGACCCTGAAAACGCAGTTCGCGGTTCCAGTCGGTTTCGCCGTGACGGATGAGGATGAGTTCGGTGGACATACGCTGCCACCGATTGTCCGCGCAGCGGATGTCGGGCGTGCGGCATCGAGTCGGCAGTGTCGTATCGCGGAGAATCGACCGATGCCCCGTCTCGTACTGTTGCCCGGCCTCGCTTGCGACGAGCGCCTCTGGCAAGCTCAATTGCCTGCCCTGCCCCGCGACCTCGATGTGCATGTGAGCGACGCCCATATGCGCCACGAACGCATCGAAACCATGGCGGCCGCCGTGCTGCGCGAGCATGCCGGGCCGCTGATTCTCTGCGGCGCATCGATGGGCGGCATGGTCGCGATGGAGGTCGCGCGGCAGGCGCCACACCGCATCGCGGGGCTTGCGCTGCTCGGCACCAACGCGCGGCCGGAAACGCCGGACATGGTCAGGTTGCGCGAGTCGGCCATCGAACTGTTCGAACAGGGGGAGGCGCGCGACGTCATCGAGCTCAACGCGGGCTTTGCCTTCCATCCCGCGCAGGCCGCCGATGCCGCCTTGGTGCGCCGCTATGTCGAGCTTGTGCTGGATGCCGGCGTGCCGCAACTGGTTCGGCAGAACCGCGCCCTGATGCAGCGCCCCGATGCGCGCCTGCACCTGGGCGCACTGCGCTGCCCGGTGCTTGTGCTGTGCGGCGACAGCGACCGGCTGACGCCGCCCGAATGCTCGCGCGAAATCGCGGCTGCGGTGCCGCAGGCCGAGCTCGTGTGGGTCGAGGCGTGCGGACACATGCTGACCATGGAAAAGCCCGAGGCCGTCAATGCGGTGCTGGGTTCGTGGCTCGGCCGCCTCTCGCCGGCGGTCTAGCCGCGCGCCGGATCAGTGCAGCTGGCCGCCGGTTTCGCGCACGTCCTCGGTGACCGAAAGCGCGGTGGCCACGGCAATGCGCAGTGCCGCGATCACCGTGTCCAGCGGCATGCTCGGCAAGCCGGGAAAGCGCCCAGCCTGTTCCGGCAAGTACGGAATGTGGATGAAGCCGCCGCGCAGGCCCGCCACGGGGCGGCTCGCCAGACGGTGCATCAGCCCGAAGAACAGGTGATTGCAGACGAAGGTGCCCGCGGTGTTCGACACGGCGGCCGCGATGCCGGCCGTACGCATGTCGCGCACCATTGCCTTGATCGGCAGGCTCGAAAAATACGCGGCAGGCGCGCCTGGCACCACCGGCGCATCGATCGGCTGGCAGCCGGCGTTGTCGCAGATGCGGCCGTCGTCGATGTTGATGGCGATACGCTCGGGCGTGATATCGCTGCGCCCGCCCGCCTGGCCGATGCACAGCACCAGTTGCGGCTGAACTTCGTCGATGGCCGCATCGAGTTCGCGCAGCGCCGCACCGAACACGCAGGAGATGCGCCGCGCATGCACCACCGCGCCATCGCAGTGCCAGCCGTCGAGCGCGCGCACCGCTTCCCATGACGGATTGAGCGACTCGTTGTCGAACGGCTCGAAGCCGGTCAGCAGGACGTTCACCGCGGCACTCAGGCTGTCGCGACCACCGCGATGCCGTCGGCCGCGAGCCGCTCGCGAATGCGGCGGGCAAAGGCCAGCGCATGGGCGCCGTCGCCGTGCAGACAGACCGTCTGCGCATTGACGGCGACCACGCTGCCGTCGATGGCGATGACCTGGTGATCGCGCACCAGCGAAAGCGTTTGCGCGAGCGACTGCTCCTCGTCCTCGATCAGCGCACCCGGCCGGCTGCGCGGTACCAGGCTGCCGTCGGGCTGGTAGCCGCGATCGGCGAACACTTCTTCCACCGGCTTCAGGCCGGCGCGTTCGGCGGCCGCGATCATGCCGCTGCCTGCAAGCCCGAAGAACCGCAGCGTGGGGTCGAACCGCCGCACGGCTTCGCAGATGGCTTCGGCCAGCACCGGGTCCTTGACGGCCTGGTTGTAGAGCGCGCCGTGCGGCTTGACGTGCGCCAGCGTGCCGCCCTCGGCCTTGACGATCGCCGCCAGCGCGCCGACCTGGTAGAGCACGCCGGCAACGACGTCTTCCGGCGGCAGGTTCATCTCGCTGCGGCCGAAATTCTCGCGGTCCGGAAAGCTGGGATGGGCCCCGATCGCGACGCCCTTGTCGATGGCCCAGCGCACGCACTGCCGCATGGTCATGGCATCGCCCGCGTGCCAGCCGCAGGCGATGTTGGCCGAGCTCACCAGGCCGAGCAGTGCCTCGTCGTTGTCGCAGCCCTCGCCGAGGTCCGCATTCAGGTCAATCTGCATGGCTTTCTCCTTCGGTGCGATTTTGCGCCGGCGTGGTCCAGCCTGCCGACACCAGCGCCTGGGCCGCCTGTGCAAGATAGCGCTGTTGCTGCGCCCAGGCACCCAGCGCCGCCGCGGCATCGACCTGCGCCAGCCGCAAGCGGCCGTTGAGCGGCGCACGCGCCAGCTTCCACAGATCGGCCCGGATGACGACGCCGATGCGCGGATAGCCGCCGGTGGTCTGCGCGTCGCCCATCAGGATGATCGGCTGCCCCGATGGCGGCACCTGGATGGTGCCGGGGATCACCGCCGACGACAGCATGTCCGCGCCTGGCCTGCGCTCGAGTTCCGGCCCTTCGAGCCGGCTGCCCATGCGGTTGCTCTGCGGCGTGATGCGCCAGGGTTCGTTCCACAGCAGGTCCTGCGACGCCGGCGTGAACCGGTCGAACTCGGGGCCGGGCATGACGCGCAGCACCAGCGCGCCGCTGTCGTCTTGCGACCAATCGGGTGCCCGAAGGCCGAAGGGGCGGCGTGCCATCTGCAATGCGTCCAGCGCCGGTATGCCGAGCGGGAGCACGTCGCCTTTCTTGAGGGCGCGTCCCTGGTGGCCGCCGAAGCCGGCCTTCAGATCGGTGCTGCGCGATCCGATCATCAGCGGCACATCGATGCCGCCGGCCACAGCCAGCCAGCTGCGCAGGCCTTCCTTGGCACTCCACTCGTTGGCACTTCCCAGCTTGAGCACCTGGCCCGCCGCCACCGGAACGCTCCAGCAGGGCCAGAGCGGCGCACCGTCGAGCCGGGCGCCGAAGTCGTCGCCGACGAGTGCGATGCGGGTGGCCGTTTCGAAACGGATCTCGCAGCCGCCCATCGTGATTTCCAGGCCGGCAGCACCGTCCGCGTTGCCGACCAGCCGGTTGGCCAGCGTGAGCGCCAGCGCATCGAGCGCGCCGCCCGGGCAGATGCCCCGCTGCCTGTGGCCGTAGCGGCCCAGGTCTTGAACCGACGCCAGCATGCCGGGACGCAGGATGACCATGCCACGGCCCGACGAAGTCACACCTCGACGCTTTCGACGACGAAGCGCACCCGGTCGCCCGGCCGCAGCAGCGTCGGCTCGGCTGCACGCGGGTCGAACAGCTCCAGCGAGGTGCGGCCGATGAGCTGCCAGCCGCCAGGCGAGACGAGCGGATAGATGCCGGTCTGCTCGCCGCCGATGCCCACCGAGCGCGCCGGGACGGCCAACCGGGGTTCGGCACGCCGCGGCGTTGCCAGTTCGGGCGGCAGCCCGCCGAGAAACGCGAAGCCCGGCAAGAAGCCGAGCAGATAGACCACGTACTCGCCGGCGCTGTGCCGGCGAACGACTTCGGATGCCGCCAGGCCGGTGTGCGCAGCCACATCGTGCAAATCGGGGCCGCCTTCGCCGCCGTAGGCAACGGGGATGTCGATGCGGCGCCCCGCGATCGTGGCGGCTGCGAGTTGCGGCCATGCGGAAAGCACCTGCATCTCGAGTTCGGCCGCATCGATTAGGGCAGGGTCGAACAACAGGCTCAGATTGTTCATGCCCGGCAAGACCTCGTGCACGCCGCGCCACTGCAGGGCTTCGTTCGCCAGCGCCCAGATTCGCTGCTGATGCGCCAGCGTGGCTGGAGCGGGCAGCTCGCACAGCAAACCCGCGTCGCCGAGCGAATGAAGCCGAAGCGGCAGCGAATCGCTCATTCCCGGCCGAGGCTGCGGACCTTGGCCATCAGGTTGTCTTGAACATTGGGCGAGACGAACTTGTCGACCTCACCGCCGAGCATGGCGATCTCGCGAACGAAGGTGCTCGAAATGAACTGGTACTTGTCGCTTGGCGTGAGGAACACGGTCTCGACTTCAGGCATCAGCGAGCGGTTCATGCCGGCGAGCTGGAACTCGTAGTCGAAGTCGGTCACCGCGCGCAGGCCGCGCACCATTGCCTTGCCGCCGCGCGCCACGACGAAGTCACGCAAGAGCCCCGAGAAACTCTCGACCGTGACCTGGTCGCTGTAGGGCTCGACGGCTTCGCGCGCCATCTCGATGCGCTCATGCAGCGAGAACAGGGTCTTCTTGTGATGGCCTGCCGCCACTGCGACGATGACTTTCGAGAACAACTGGGTTGCTCGACGAACCACGTCTTCATGGCCGAGCGTGATCGGGTCGAAGGTGCCGGGATATACCGCGATCACGTTGCTGGACATGGTGGCTTCCTCCTCATGCAGCCGATGCGGCCTGATGCGGCGAATTATGCAGCGCTCGGCACGGCACGCTGCAGCAGATGCGCATGCACGGCGCCGGCCTTCAGATGCCGGTAAGCCGCCAGACCCAGCGCGGACAGTTCGTCGTCCGTCCAGCGGCGCGCCGCCTCGAGGTAGACCACACCATCGGCGCGAATGGCCCGCGCGGCGGCCCGCAGGGCGGGCTCGTACAAGGCCGGGCTCTCGAACGGCGGATCGAGAAAGACGACATCGACGCTTTCGGCCGGCGCACGCTCCAGTGCGGTGACGCCGTTGCCCCGCTCGATGCGCACCGCATCGGCCGTGAGCTTGGTCTTTTGCGTCTGCAGTTGTGCGACCAACGCTGCGTCCTGCTCGCAAAGCAGCACCGAGGCGGCGCGGCGCGAAGCGGCTTCGAGGCCCAGCGCACCGGTGCCGGCGAAGGCATCGATGCAGTGCCAGCCGGGCAACTCCCCGCCGCCCGCACCGGCCAGGCTTGCAAGCCAGTTGAACAGCGTCTCGCGCACTCTGTCGGGCGTGGGCCGCAGGCCGGGTCTGTCGGCAACGGCGAGACGGGTCCGTCGCCACTGGCCCCCGATGATGCGCACGAAGTGCGGTGCCTTGGCGAGCTTGGAGGGGGCAGAGGCCGGGGTTCGGGAAGTCGGTTTCACGCGCAGAGCTTAACGGCAGCAGCCTCGGACTTTCATGGCCTGCCGCCCACTACCACCGTCACCATCTGGTCAGGCTGCAACTTGCGCGCGAACGCGGCCTTGATGTCGGCGGCCGTGACCGCGTTCATCCGGGCGGTCCAGATGTCGAGGTAGTCGAGCGGGAGGTCGTTCCAGGCGATGTTGGACACGTTGCCGAGCAGCTTGCGGTTGCTGTCGAGCAGCAGCGGGAAGCCGCCGATGAGGTTGTCCTTCGCGGCCTTCAGTTCGGCGGCGGTGGGTCCGTCGGCCACGAACTTCGCGAGCACCTCGCGCGATACCCGCACGGCCTCAGCAGCCTGATCGGGCCGCGTCTGGAAGCCGATGCGGAACGCGCCGGCATGCAGGCCGGGCGAAAAGCTGCTGTACACGCTGTAGGCCAGGCCGCGCTTCTCGCGCACTTCCTCGGTCAGCCGCGAAACGAAACCGCCGCCGCCCAGGATGTAGTTGCCGAGCGTGAGCGCAAAGTGATCCGGATCGGTGCGCCGGTAGCCCGGCTGGCCGATGAAGACATGCGCCTGCGCCGAATCGAAGGGCAGGCGCTGGTCCACCGGTGCGGCGAGCGCCGCGACTTCGGGCACTGGAGGCAACGCGGCGCAGCCATCGGCGCCCGATGCAGACGGCAAGCGCGCCAGCAGCGTGGTCGCGATCGCATCGGCCTCGCGTCGCGTGACCGCGCCGACGATGCTGAGCTTGGCACGGCAAGGCACGATCAGCCGCTCGTAACGCTGGCGCATCGCCGCCACGTCGATCTGCGCCAGCGTCGCCTCGGTGGTCTCCTGCCCATACGGATGCGAGCCGTAGGCCGTCTGCGAGAAGGAGCGACCCGCAATGGTTGCCGGCTTGGTATTGGCTTCCTTGATCGCGGCGTTGAGGCGCTCGCGTTCGCGCTTCCAGACGTCCTCGGGGAACGATGGCTCGCCGATCTCGCGCGCAGCAAGCTGCACGGCCCTGCCGAGCAGCGCCGGATCGGACAAGGTGCGCAACGAAAAACTGGTGCGGTCGGAGCCGGCGCTTGCATCGAAGCTCGCGCCGAGGTCGGCCCAGGCTTCGCCCACGGCGTTCTGGTCCATCGCGGGCTCGCCGTTGTTGGCGCGAATTCCCTTCTCGACCATGCCCGCCGTCACGCCCGCGAGGCCGGCCTGCGCGGGCGGATCGCGCCGGCTGCCGGCATCGAAATCGATCTGCACGTCGACGATCGGAAGTGCGTTGGTGGAAGCAAGGTAGATCCTGGCGCCGTTAGCGAGCGTCCAGTGCTCGATCGGAATGGCGGCCTGGGCCACGGCGCCAAAAAGGCCTGCGGCGCACGCCAGCACCGCGCGTACCGCAGTCGGGTTCAAAGTCAGCATGGGCGGGAGCCTTTCAACGCAGATCGCCGGCGGGCGCTGCAAAGCCGCGTGGGCGGCGATTTGTTTCGGGTGGCAGCGGACGCAGGATGGCGACGGTCATCTGGTCGTCGCCGAAGTACTTTGCGGCAACCGCCTGCACCTCTTCGGCAGTGACCGCCGAAAGCCGCGCGATGATGCGCGCGCTGGCATCGAGCGGCAGGCCCTGTATCCAGTTGCTGCCGAGCTCGCGTGCCTGCGCCATCACCGAGTCGAGCTTGTAGGTTTCGCTGGCGACCCACTGCGTCTTGACGCGTGCGAGTTCGGCCGCACCGATGCCCTCGCGCGCCACGCGTGCGACCTGTGCGCGCAATGCCGCTTCGACCTGCTCTGCCGTCTTGCCGGCCGCTGGCACGCCATCGAGCACGAAGAGCTGCGGCCCGCGGCCAACGAAGCCGGCGTAGGCGCCCGCCGAATCGGCCACGCGGTCGGGACCCTGCGTGAGCGCGCGGTCGAGGCGCGCGCCCGGATAACCGTCAAGCACCGCGGACAGGACCACCAGCGAATAGACGTCGCTTTCGCCGCCAAAGGGGTCGGCAGCCGACATCTGCGGCGTGCGAAAGGCAAGCGACACGTAGGCCTGCTCGGCCGGCGCCTTGAACTCGATGCGGCGAATGCCGCGCTGCGCGGGCTCGGTGCGGGGTTTGCGCGCAGGTACCGCCCGTGCGGGTATGCGGCCGTAGTACTTCTCGGCCATGGCACGCACCTGGGCCACATCGATATCGCCGGCCACGACCAGGGCAGCGTTCGCGGGGACGTACCAGCGCTGGAAAAAGGCACGGGCGTCGGCCGGCGTCATCGCATCGAGGTCGCTCATCCAGCCGACGATCGGGCGCCCATAGGGCGAGGCCATGAACACGGCGGCGTTCTGCTGCTCGCCGAGCAGCGCACGCGGCTGGTCTTCGGTGCGCAGCCGGCGCTCTTCCTTCACCACCTCGATCTCGCGCTTGAACTCGTCGTCCGGCCACTGGTTGTTCGCGAAGCGGTCGGATTCGAGCTTCATCACCTGCTCCAGGCTGTCGATGGGAATCTGCTGGTAGTAGCCGGTGGCATCGCGCGAAGTGAAGGCGTTTTCGCGCCCGCCCAGCGCAGCGACCCGGCGCGAGAACTCGCCGGCCTTCAGCGCCTTGGTGCCCTTGAACAGCATGTGTTCGAGCACGTGCGCCACGCCGGACGTGCCGTCGACCTCGTCCAGCGAACCGACGCGCACCCAGAGCATCTGCACCGCGGTCGGTGCGCGCCGATCGGGTTTGACTATCAAGGTCATGCCGTTGGCCAGGGTGAACTGCCGGGCCTCGGCCGAGATGCCGGCCGGCTTGGGGGAAGCGATGTCTTGGGGCGGGTTCTGTGCAAGCGCGGGCAGAGCCCAGGGCGCGATCAGCACCGAGGCCAGCACCGCACCAGACGCAGCGCGGCGTGGGGAGGGGTGTTTCATAGAATGGGTCGGATTGTAAAAACCTCTCAATGTTCAGTTTCTTCAAGAAAAAACCCCCGGCCGAAAGCTCCCTACCTGCGCCGCCGGTGGCACCGGAGCCAGTTGCGCCGGCCGAGCCGCCACCGCAGGCCAAGTCGGTCTTTTCGCCATCGAGCTGGTTCTCTGGCAAGCCTGCAGCCGAGGCTCCCGCGCCTGCGCCACCCGTTGCGGCCCCGCTGCAGGCCCCGCCACCGCCACCGTCGGCGGACGTCGCGGCCGCGCCGGTGCCGGCCATCGTCGAAGCACCCGCTCCCGAACGCAGCCACTGGCTCGACAAGCTCAAGACCGGCCTGCGCAAGACCGGCAACGGCATCACCGCAGTGTTCGTCAATGCGCAGATCGACGATGCGCTCTATGAAGAACTCGAGACGGCGCTCCTGATGGCCGACACCGGCGTCAAGGCCACGGAGCATCTGCTCGAAGACCTGCGCCGGCGCGTCAAAAGCAGCATGCCGTCCAACGCGGCGCAGGTAAAGGTGCTGCTGACGGATGCCATCACCGATCTGTTGCGGCCACTCGAAAAAGCGCTCGTGATCGGCGAACACACGCCGACGGTGATCATGGTCGCGGGCGTCAACGGCGCCGGCAAGACGACCTCGATCGGCAAGCTCACCAAGCACCTGGCCAACGAGGGCGCGTCGGTGCTGCTGGCTGCCGCCGACACATTCAGGGCGGCGGCACGCGAGCAGTTGCTGGTCTGGGCCGACCGCAACACGGTCGAGATTGTGAGCCAGGAGGGCGGCGATCCGGCTGCGGTGAGCTTCGATGCGGTCAATGCGGGCAAGGCACGGGGCAAGGACGTTGTGCTGGTCGACACGGCCGGCCGGCTGCCGACGCAACTGCACCTGATGGACGAGCTGAAAAAAATCAAGCGCGTGGTCACTCGGGCCGATGCCACCGCGCCGCACGAGATCCTGCTGGTGATCGACGGCAACACCGGGCAGAACGCGCTGGCGCAGGTCAGGGCCTTCGACGAGACGCTCGGCCTGACCGGCCTGGTGATCACCAAACTCGACGGCACGGCCAAGGGCGGCGTGTTGTGCGCCATCGCGCGCGAGCGGCCGGTTCCGGTCTACTTCATCGGAGTCGGCGAACAGCTGGGCGACATTGAAACCTTCAAGGCCCGGGAGTTTGCGCAAGCCATGATGGGTTAGCGACCACCGGCCGGCCGAAACCTTTTCGACGGCATGCGATCACACGCTTCCCGCCGTAGCCAAGACGTGCCCTCGATAGCCAAGGCCTATCTGCCGCATTGAGCAAGGGCGGGAACCTCGGCCTTAGCACTCCCTCAAACCGAGTGCTAATATGCCTCGAACCAAGGAGTTTCCCTCAATGACAACACTGTCCGGAGCCTCTGCCAACCAGCTTGCCGTCGCCAATCCGTGGTCGATGGTTCCCCCGCTGGGTAACCTGGACGCTTACATTTCGACAGCCAACCGGCTGCCGCTACTGACGCTCGAAGAAGAGCAGGGTTTCGCACGCCGTCTGCGCGAGCACAACGATCTCGAGGCGGCCGGTGCGCTGATCCTGTCGCACCTGCGCCTGGTGGTTTCGATTTCGCGCCAATACCTTGGCTACGGTCTGCCGCATGGCGACCTGATCCAGGAAGGCAACGTCGGCCTGATGAAGGCCGTGAAGCGGTTCGACCCCGACCAGGGCGTGCGCCTCGTCAGCTACGCCATGCACTGGATCAAGGCCGAGATTCACGAGTACATCCTGAAGAACTGGCGCATGGTCAAGGTCGCGACGACCAAGGCGCAGCGCAAGCTGTTCTTCAATCTGCGCTCGATGAAGCAGCGCTTCAAGGCCAATTCGGCTGCCGAGGACACTGGCACGCATCGCGAGACGCTGAGTCCGGACGAGGTTTCGCAGATGGCGACCCGGCTGAACGTCAAGCCGGAAGAAGTGCTGGAAATGGAAACCCGCCTGTCGGGCGGCGACGTGCTGCTCGACCCCAGCCCGTCTGACGATGGCGACGACGGCTTCGGCCCGATCGCCTATCTGGCCGACGCGACCCAGGAACCGACTGCTCAACTCGAATCGCGCCAGCGCGACCGGCTGTCGACCGACGGCATCTCGACCGCGCTGCAGGCGCTGGACGATCGCAGCCGCCGCATCGTCGAAGAGCGCTGGCTCAAGGTCAATGACGATGGCTCGGGCGGCATGACGCTGCACGACCTGGCCGCGGTCTACGGCGTGAGCGCCGAACGAATCCGCCAGATCGAGGTGGCCGCGATGAAGAAGATGAAGAAGGCGTTGGTCGACTTCGCCTGAAGCCGCTGGCGGCTTCCAGATCAAGCCCCGCTTCGGCGGGGCTTTTTACTTGCGCGCGGCGCCAGGCGTCAGGACTGGATCAGCGCCTTCACGTCTGCCGTGATCGCCGGGACGCCGGCGCCGTAGCGGGCATAGAGCCGCAGCCGGCCCTGCGTGTCGTAGACGAAGCTGGCAGCGGAGTGGTCCATCGAATAGCTGGTCGGCGTCTTACCCTCGACCTTCTTGTAGTAGACCTTGTAGTCCTTCGCCATTGCGCTCAGCTGATCGGGCGTCGGGATGAGGGCAACGAAGCTGGGGTCGAAGGCACCCATGTACGCTTTCATCACCGCCGGGGTGTCGCGTGCGGGATCGACGGTGACGAACAGCACCTGCAGCTTGTCGCCGTCGGCGCCGAGCTTCTGCTTGACCTGCGCCATTTCGGTCATCGTGGTCGGGCAAACGTCGGGGCACTGCGCAAAGCCGAAGAACAGAACCACGACTTTGCCCTTGAAGTCGGCCAGCGTGCGCAGCTTGCCATCGGCGTCGCTGAGGGAAAAATCCTTTGCATAGTCGGCGCCCGTGACGTCGACCGCATTGAAGCTCGGCTTGGCCTCGGTACAGGCCGCGAGGTTCAGGCCCACGGCGCCCACGCCGGCCCAGGCGGCTGTCTTTGCGATCAGTCGGAGCGCTTGTCGCTTGTTCATGGAAGGTGTCATCGAAGGTAGTGGTCGACGAGCAGTGCTGCGAACAGCACGCTCAGATGGATCAGCGAGAAGCGAAAGGTCTTGCGCGCGAGCGCATCCGAATAGTTGCGCCACAGCGCCAGCGCATAACCGGTGAAGCCGATGCTGACGCCGACGGCAACCGCGAGATAGAGCCAGCCGCTCATGCCGTAGATGAAAGGCATCAGGCAGGCCGCGAACAAGATGAAGGTGTAGAGCAGCACCTGCAGCCGGGTGAACTCGTTCCCGTGCGTCACCGGCAGCATCGGCAGACCTGCCTTGCGATAGTCCTCCACGCGATACAGCGCAAGCGCCCAGAAGTGCGGCGGCGTCCAAAGGAAGATGATCAAGAACAGGATCAGCGCTTCGGGTCCGACATCGCCCGTCATGGCGGCCCAGCCCAACACTGGAGGCATCGCGCCCGACGCGCCGCCGATCACGATGTTCTGGGGCGTGAGCGGCTTCAGGATGACGGTGTAGATCACCGCATAGCCGACGAAAGTGGCGAAGGTGAGCCACATTGTGAGCGGATTCACCGCGAACCACAGCAGCGCCGACCCCAGCGCGCACAGGGCGGCCGAGAACAACAGCGCCTGCCGGTCGCTGAGCTGGCCACGGGCGGTCGGCCGCCAGGCGGTGCGCTTCATCTTCGCGTCGATTCCTTTCTCGACCAGGCAGTTGAACGCCGCTGCCGCACCGGCCACCAGCCAGATGCCGATGCACGCCAATGCACCGCGCTGCAGTTCGGCGAGGCTGGGCACGCCGGGCACCGCGAGCACCATGCCGATCAGCGCGCAGAACACGATCAACTGCACCACCCGCGGCTTGGTCAGTGCATAGAACTGGCGCACCACGCTGGCGGCCGGCGCGTTGTGAATCGAAGCCGGTGCGCTCACGCCATCTCCATCTTGCCGCGACGTGTCTGGTCGGCGCCGGCGGTTGCGGCGACGGGTCCGCGCCGGCTCTCGCACAGCGCCCAGATCAACATGACCGCCAGGGCCGCGGCGCCACCGGTATGGAGCACGGCGGCAGCCAGCGGCCACCCGAGAAGCACGTTCCCCAGGCCGGTCGCCAACTGCAGCAGCGCCAGCCCCGCCAGCCATTGCGCCTGCGCACGAAGCGCAGCGACGCGATAAAGGCGCCACGCGAGCACGCCGATCGCGGCGAACACCAGGTAGGCCATGAGGCGATGGACGTAATGGATGGCAGTCAGCGCAGCAAAATCGATCGGTGAGCCGCCTGCGGATTCGCCGAGCGATCGCCAGATATGGAAACCCTGCGTGAAGTTCATAGGCGGCCACCAGCTGTTCTGACAGGTTGGAAACTGGGTGCAGGCGAGCACCGCATAGTTGGTGCTGACCCAGCCTCCGAGCGCGATCTGCAGGGCCAGCAGCGCGGTTACTCCGATGAGCAAGTTACGCAAGAAGGATGGCACGGCGGTTGGCAGACGCGCTGCCGCGGCCTGGCGGTAGCGCACCGCCTGGATGCAGAGCAGTGCGAGGAGCACGATCGCGCCCATCAGGTGCAGCGTGACGATGGCCGGGTAGAGCTTCCAGGTCACGGTCATCGCACCGAAAGCGCCTTGCAGACACACCCAGACCAGCGTGACACCGGGCCACCAGGCACTGAGAAGCCGATCTCGATCGCGCGCATTTTCGGCCTGCCGCTGGCGTCGGCGCGCCAGCCACGTGGCAACCGCGAGCACGAGGATCAGCACCCCGACGCCGGTGGCCAGATAACGGTGGACCATCTCGACCCAGGCCTTGCCATGCGTCACCGGACCGGTCGGCTGCGCTGCCTGCGCCATCGCGATGTCATGGCGGGCGCCGAAAGGGCTCGCGTTGCCATAGCAGCCGGGCCAGTCCGGGCAGCCCAGGCCGGAATCCGTGAGGCGGGTGAAGGCGCCGAACAGGGTCAGGTCGAAGGTCAGGAACAGGGTCAGCAAGGTCAGCGCGTAGAGCCGCCGCGCCGGACCACCTGCCCCATTGCGCCGCCAGACCCAGACAAGCGGGCCGAGCGCGATCAGCACACCCACTGCCATGAGCCAGGCGATGGGCGTGAGGTCGTAGAGCGAACTCGTGTCCATGGGCTATCGGCCGGGCTCGTCCCACGAGGCGGATGCGCGCAACAGGCGGTCGAGATCGCGCTTGGCCCGGCTGGCGCCTGCGGAATCCATCTGGGCGGGAAATCGCATCATCCAGTTGCCCATCGGGTCGACCACATAGAGATGATCTGCCAACACACGGCCGGAGGATGGCGCGAGCCACTGCCCGAGCTGCGCTGCCGGCATCCGCAGCACCGTCGCGCCGTGCAAGCCGTTGTCGAGCCGTGCGGGCAGGGGCGCCGCGTCGCTCACCAGCCAAACCCGGTCGAGTCGATCTTTTTCGCGGCCCAGGCTTTCGCGCAACTGGCGCTGCAGATAGAGCTGCCGTTCGCACAGCGCGTCGCAGGCCGCGTCGGACACGGCCACCAACAGCCATTGCCCCTTGAGCGTCGACAGCCGAACGGGGGCGCCGTCGCGCGTGGTGACGGTCAGGTCGGGCAACGTGCGCTGGGGATCGATCAGTTCGCCATAGACGCTGCGGCCTTCGGGCCGGATCACGTAGTAGGTGAGATAGGACGCGATCACCGGTGCTGCGCAGCACAGCAGCACGGCGATCATCTTCCAGCGGCCGAGCACGGTACGCCGTCCCTCGGAGCCATCGAGGGCCTGGCGCGGCGACGGCATCGAGTGCACGGTCAGGCCGAGCGGCTCGTCAGCTGCGGCGCTCAAGGCGCGCGCGGCGGAAGGGGGCGATGAATTGGAACCAGACATAGAGGAATACGACAAGGGCCGCGAGCCCGAACCACTGGAATGCATAGCCATAGTGCTTTTCGACGCCCAGTGCGGGAGCCGGCCAGTCGCGCTGCAGGCCTTCCGAAGCCATGCCGGTCTGCTGCATTGAGACATCGGTCCGCAAGGGCAAACCGGTTTCGGCGCGGAACGCTTCAAGGTCGAGATTCTGCCGGATGAGCGAAGACCCCGTGGCGGCCAGCGTTCCGGCCGCAGGCGCGGTCTTCTTGCCAAGTTCGAGCAGCTGCGAAGGCGGTGGGGCGATTCGTCCGGTCATTTCGACCAGCCCGGCCGGCGTGTCTACCGACGCCAGCTGCGTTCGATCGCTGAAGTTGCGCTGAAGCCATCCACGCTGCACCAGCACCGTCTGCTCGCTGCCTTCGACAGCAAAGGGCGTCACGACATAGAAGCCGGGCACACCGTGCATCTGGCGGTTGTCCAGGTAGACCGTATGCGGCGCCAGCCAAAGACCACGCAGCCGCACCTGCCGGTGCATGGCGGGCGCTGCCTTGTCGCTTTCCAGGAAGGTTTGCTGATCGAGCGGCGGCAGACTCTTCTGTGCGTCGATGTCCGCCTGCAGGGCTTCTTTTTGCGCGGCTCGGGAGAGCTGCCAGTTGCCAAGGGAAACGGTGGCGCCAAGGGTCAGCACCGCCGCCAGCGTGATCAGCCAGAAAGCCCCTGCGCGAGGGCCGCGCGCAGGCGGCCGAAAGTCGTCGTTCAAAGCGGGGGGCGGCGTTGGCCGCAGATAATGCGGGTCATGAAATACATCGTTGCCCTCGCCTTTATCGGCATCCTGACGAGCCTGGGGTTTGCGCTGTTCTTCATGCTGCGCGATGGGCGAGAGGGGCGTCCCAAGAGCGGCGGCATGGCTCGGGCGCTCACCGTTCGGATCGGCTTGTCGGTGGTTTTGTTCCTTTGCCTGCTGGCAGCCTGGAAACTGGGCTACATCCAACCCGGGGGCCTGCCGATCGGCAAGTAGGCTGTGCTCGTTCCACAGGAGCCATGAAAAAAGCGCCTTTCGGCGCTTTTTCTTTGTGCCGTTGCGGATGCTCAAAGCCAATAGACCAGGAAGTACAGGCCGAGCCACACCACGTCGACGAAGTGCCAATACCACGCGGCACCTTCAAACCCGAAATGGCGCTCCGGCGTGAAGTGCCCGCTGCGCAACCGCAAGGTGATGAACAGCAGCATCAGCATGCCGATGAAAACGTGCAGGCCGTGGAAGCCCGTCAGCATGAAGAAAGTCGAGCCGTAGGCGCCGGAGCTGAGCTTGAGGTTCAGGTCCGTATACAGGTGGTAGTACTCGTAGCCCTGCACGCCCAGGAAGATGGCGCCGAGCAGCACGGTAAGCCACATGAACCGCACGGCCTGCGCTCGGTGACTGGCCCGCAAGGCATGGTGGGCGATCGTGAGCGTGACGCCGGAGCTCAGCAGCAACGCGGTGTTGATGGTAGGCAGCCAGAAAGGTCCCACCGTCTGGAACGGCTCGACGATATCTGCCGGCGAGCCCGTTGCACCAGCGGCAAGGGTAGGCCAGACAGCCTTGAAATCAGGCCAAAGCAAGGCGTTGTCGAGACTCCCCAGCGCCGGCAGCGCGTGCGAGCGCGCCCACCAGAGCGCAGTGAAAAAAGCGCCGAAGAACATCACTTCCGAAAAGATGAACCAGCTCATGCTCCAGCGGAAAGAAAGGTCGACCTTGTGGCCGTACTGGCCGCTTTCGCTCTCGGCGATCGACTGCCGGAACCAGACGAACAACGTGCCGAGCCACCACAGCATGCCGAGCGCCAGGAGCCATGAGCCCCATTGATGCCCGTTGATCCACTGGGCCGCGCCGAAAATGACGAAAAGCAGGCCGATCGCCGCCATCACCGGATAGGCGGATGGTCCGGGCACAAAGTAGTAGGGCGTGGCGCCGTGGGTGGTTGAACTCATATCAGGTCCTGGCTTTCTTCTCTCGATTCGAATCTGGGGGCTGCGTCTTCTTCAAGCCGCGACTACATACTTCACCAGCAATATCAGGCCGCCCACAAACAGAGCCACCGCAATGAGGCCCACCACGATGATGTGGAGTGGCGTGAGCCTGGCGATGTCTTCCTGATAGGCGCTGTCCTTGCGCACCCCGAAAAAACCCCAAGCCACCGCCTTGAAGGTGCGCCACAACGAGCCCTTGCGAGGCGCCTGGGCGGCGTTCACGAGCGCTGCCCCACCGCCGCTGGCGCCACGGGCGCCACGACAGCATTGGCTGCAACGGGTGCGGCGGGAGTCCGGCCGCCGACCTCGAAGAAGGTGTAAGACAGCGTGATCGTCTTGACGTCCTTGGAGATCTTGGGATCGATCACGAAGGCAACCGGCCACTGCTTCTTTTCGCCCGCGTCGAGCGTGTACTCGTTGAAGCAGAAGCACTCGAGCTTGTTGAAATAAGGCGCCGCCTGCTGCGGCGCGTAGCTCGGGATCGCCTGCGCGGCGACCCGGCGGTTCTGAACGTTCTGGAATTCGTACATCACGGTGTTGAGCTGCCCGGGGTGCACCTGCATGGAGCTTTGCGCAGGCTTGAAGTCCCAAAGGCCCCGAACGTTGGCGTCGAACTCGACCGTGATCGTGCGGCTGGTGTCGACCTGCGTGTTGTCGGGCAACCGTACATTCTTGCCGCCGCTGGCACCGCCCGGAACTTCGAGCTCGGACAGCGCGAGCACGTTGATGCCCGTTATCTCGCAGATCGCGCGGTACATCGGCACGAGCGCATAGCCGAACGCGAACATGCCCACAGCCACCACGGCCAGCTTGCCGACCATGCGGACGTTTTCGCGACGGATGCGTTGACCGATTCCCATGTTGCGTCTTTCCTGGCGTGACTCAGCGGCCAAGCCAGACCATGCGAACGACAAAGCCGATGAAGAACAGCACCGCGATCGAGGCCAGCGTGAGGCCCATGCGGCGGTTGTTCTTCTTTTGCTCGGGTGTCATTGCGCGATCTTCCTCAGCCGATCACCTTGGTGGCTGTAGGGTCCAGCCGCGGCGGATTCTCGAAGGTATGGAACGGCGCCGGCGAAGGGACTTCCCATTCGAGTCCTTCGGCACCGTCCCAAGGCTTCTGCGAAGCCTTCTCGCCCTTGCCCATCATGGTGGGCAGAACCACTGCAACGAAGAAGTACACCTGTGCAAGGCCGAAGAACAGCGCGCCCAGCGACGCCACCGCGTTGAAGTCGGCGAACTGCATCGGGTAGTCGGCGTAGCGGCGCGGCATGCCGGCCAGCCCAAGGAAGTGCATCGGGAAGAAGGTCACGTTGAAGGAGATCAGCGACCACCAGAAGTGGACCTTTCCGCGCGTCTCGTTGTACATGACGCCGGTCCACTTGGGCACCCAGTAGTAGAAGCCCGAGAACATGCCGAACAGCGAGCCTGCGACCAGCACATAGTGGAAGTGGGCCACGACGTAATAGGTGTCCTGCAGCTGCGTGTCGATCGGCGCGACAGCCAGGATCAGCCCGGTGAAACCGCCCATCGTGAACACGAAGATGAAGCCCACGGCAAAGAGCATCGGCGTCTCGAAGGTCATCGAGCCTTGCCACATGGTCGCGATCCAGTTGAAGATCTTCACCGCCGTCGGCACGGCGATCAGCATCGTCGCGTACATGAAGAACAGCTGGCCGGTGAGCGGCATGCCGGTCGTGAACATGTGGTGCGCCCACACGATGAAGGACAGGATCGCGATAGACGAGGTTGCGTAGACCATCGAGGCGTAGCCGAACAGGCGCTTGCGCGCGAAGGCGGGCACGACCTGGCTGATGATGCCGAAAGCCGGCAGGATCATGATGTAAACCTCGGGATGGCCGAAGAACCAGAAGATGTGCTGGTACATCACCGGGTCGCCGCCGCCGGCGGGGTTGAAGAAGCTGGTGCCGAAATGGCGGTCGGTCAGCGTCATGGTGATCGCGCCGGCAAGCACCGGCATCACTGCGATCAGCAGGTACGCGGTGATGAGCCAGGTCCAGCAGAACATTGGCATCTTCATCAGCGTCATGCCGGGTGCGCGCATGTTGAGGATGGTCACGATGATGTTGATGGAGCCCATGATCGACGAGGCGCCCATGATGTGCATCGCGAAGATGCCGGCGTCCATCGAGGGGCCCATCTGCAGCGTGAGCGGGGCGTAAAGCGTCCAGCCCGCTGCCGGCGCGCCGCCGGGCATGAAGAACGAGCCCACCAGCATCAGTGCCGCGGGAATCAGCAGCCAGAAGCTGAAGTTGTTCATGCGCGCAAAGGCCATGTCGGAGGCGCCGATCTGCAGCGGAACCATCCAGTTCGCAAAGCCCACGAAGGCCGGCATGATCGCGCCGAACACCATGATCAGCCCATGCATGGTGGTGAACTGGTTGAACAGCTCGGGGTTGACCAGTTGCAGGCCCGGCTGGAACAGCTCGGCGCGGATCCCAAGCGCGAGCACGCCGCCCACCATCAGCATGGCGAACGAGAACAGCAGGTACAGCGTTCCGATGTCCTTGTGGTTGGTCGCGAACACCCAGCGGCGCCAGCCGTGCGGAGTTTCGTGATGCTCGTCGTGCACGTCGCCGTGAACGTGGCCGTGGGTATCGAGGACTGCGCTCATCTTGATGTTCCTTACAAACTCTTCGTAGGGGTCTGTCGGCTTACTTGCCGCGCTGCGCGAGCACTTCGGCCGGCTGCACGATCTGACCCGTCTTGTTCGACCAGCTGTTTTTGGTGAACGTCGCCACCGCCGCAATGTCGGTGTCGCTCAACTGCTTCCAGGCCGGCATGGCGCCGTTGTTTTGACCATTGAGCAGCACGAGGATCTGCTTCGCGTGGTCGTTGTCGAGCACGACCGGCGCCGCGTCGAGCGCCTTGATCGGACCGGCACCCTTGCCGTTGGCCTGGTGGCAGGCGGCGCAGTTGGCCGCGTAGACCTTCTCGCCGCGCGCGAGCATTTCGGGCAGCGCCCAGACCTTGCCTGGGTCGTCCTGCTTCGCGGCCGCTTCCTTGCGCTTCGTATCGACCCATGCGGTGTAGTCGGGAGCCGAGACCACCTTCACATGAATCGGCATATAGGCATGCTCCTTGCCGCAGAGTTCCTGGCACTGCCCGCGGTAGTCGCCGACCTTTTCGGCACGGAACCAGGTGTCGCGCACAAAACCGGGAATCGCGTCCTGCTTGATGCCGAGCTGCGGCACGGCGAAGGCATGGATCACGTCGTTGGCCGTCGTGATGATGCGCACTTTGGTATTGACCGGGACGACCATCGGATTGTCGACCTTGAACAGGTAGTCGACCGGCACGTCGCCCTTGGCGCCCGCATCGGACATCGCACGGTGGGAGCTGTCGAGCGTCGAGATGAATGCCAGGCCCTCGCCTTCGCCCTTGACGTAGTCGTAGCCCCACTTCCACTGGTAACCCGTGGTCTTGATGGTGAGGTCGGCGTTGGTCGTGTCCTTCTGGGCCACCAGCACCTTGGTGGCAGGAAGCGCCATCAGGATGACGATGATGAAAGGGACTATGGTCCAGATCACTTCGACGACCACGGATTCGTGGAAGTTGGCCGCCTTGTGGCCGACCGACCTGCGGTGCTTCCAGATCGAATAGAACATGACCGCGAACACGGCGACGAAGATCACGGTGCACAGGATCATCATCACGGTGTGCAGGAAGTGCTGCTCCTGCGCGATCTTGGTGACGCCGATCGGCAGATTCAACTGGCGCACCGACGGGCCGCCGGGCAGGTCACTGACAGCGTGCGCAGCGCCGCTGAACACCGTGCCGGCCGCGAGCAGCAGGTTCGCCGGTCTGATCTTGTTGTGCCAAATGCTCTTCATCGTGTTCACTTCTTCAATTTCCAGTTAACCCACCGATCCACCACGTGCCGCATCGCACAACCCGCCTCAGGCGCCGCGCAAAGCCATGCGAATCTCGCGTGCCAGCGCTGCTCGCAACTCGGGGCGCACGTAGCGCCCGACTCTGACCGAACGACCCTGACCCGAGACTTCGATCAGCGAACGGTCGCTGACCTGCGGCTCGACCCGCACCTGGTGCGGCAAGAATTCCATGCGCTCATAGTGCCCACCGTTTTCGAGTTCGACCACCAGGCGTCCGCCTTGCAGTTCGATCTTTTCGCCGTCGGTCGCGTGCCGTGCATACAGCACGAACGCGAAGCCGACCGCGGTCAGTTCGAGCCAGGCGAATGGCAGCACGAGCAGTGCGCCATGCAGCCAGAAAACCGTTCCGATGCCGAGCGAAACCACGCACAGAGACACGTACAGCCAGCCGAGCTGGCTCGGTGTGACCGAGCAGTTGCGCTTCAGGAACCAGTGGATGCTCTGGCCCGAAACAGTGGCAAAACGAAACACGGAATTCGACACGGGCGAGTTCAGCAAATCGGTGCGTCGAAACGTTGTCGAACCAGGTCCGGCAGGCCTCGATCACGGGACAATACCCGGGAGATCACGCAGCGGCGAATTGTAGCGGGTCGAGGACCGCCGCCTCAGCCACCGGGACGACCGCGTTGAAGCATCTCTCGCATCTCGCGCAGCGAAACGGCGCTCTCGGCCGCCAGAGCGACGCGCGGCGCCGGTTTGAATGCATGCCCATAGATGATCTCGAAGGTCAGCGCAATGCGGCCGGCATTTTCCGCCGCAGGCGCGACTTCGAGCAAGGCGCCGCACAGCGTCTGGCGCCAGGCCCTGCCCCGCAGCGCCGGAAAACGCGCCGGATGCAGGTTGCGCCCGAGGGTTCGCAGCTCGGCCAGTGCCGCGTCGGCGGTCGGCCAGGTGAGCACGACCCGCTCCATGTCCATGACCGGCTCGGCAAAGCCGGCGCCCACGAGCATGTCGCCCCAGTCGTGCATGTCGGTGAATTCATGGCTGGCAGGAGGCCAGCCCAGGCGCGCATGCAGCAACCGAAGTTCACGCACGGTGTCGGGCCCGAAGCATGAAAACATCAGGAAACCGTCGGTTGCGACCAGCCGGTGCCAACGGGCAATCAGCGCCTGCGGATCGGCGGCCATGTGCAGCGCCATGTTCGCCCAGAGCAGATCGACGCCTTCGTCGCCCGGCGCGTCGAAGCTCGGTCGCGATGCCTGCCACCGACGCGCACTCCACCATGGCGAAGCGAGTGCCTTTTGCGTCGCCGGAACAAGGTTCGCTTCGGGTTCGATCACGAACGACCTGGCATCGCGATAGCGGCGCGCGAGCAGCGCATGCGCCTCGACGCCGCCGCGCAGTGGCGCCCAGCCGGCCCAGCTGCGCGGACGCGCCTTGATCCACTGGAGCCGGTCTTCCATGCGGCGGCCGATTTCTTCGTGCAGCCAGGGAGAACCCGCTGCGGGCGCAAGCCGCCGCCAGTGGGAAGCCGCCGTGCCGTCGATGGTGGGCGGTCGCTGTACGGAGTCGGTGGGCATTGCGGCTCAGTATATTGAGCGATGTTCAACCCGTGGACCGGACACCCTTTCTGGCGCCTGCTCGATCGCTTGCCGAGCCAGTGCGCGGTCTGTCGCGCCTGGCCGTCGCGGCCGGTGTGCGATGGCTGCGTGGCGCGCTTCGCGCCGCCGGCGTTGCGTTGTGCCACCTGCGCCTTGCCGGTGCCGGCCGGCGTGCGGCAGTGCGGCGACTGTCTGGTGCATCCACCCGCGCTCGATGCCTGTCTGGCAGCCTGTGCCTACGCCTGGCCTTGGCCGGACTGCATTGCTCAGTTCAAGTTCCTCGGAGAAGCGGGATGGGCCACCCCGTTCGCGACCCTGCTGCGCAGCGTGCCCTGGGTCGAACCGGCACTCGAACAAGCCGACCTGGTGCTGCCGATTCCATTGGCGCCGGCCCGCCTGCGCGAGCGCGGCTTCAACCAGGCGCATGAACTGGCGCGGCGGCTGGCCCCGCGCAAGGCCGATGCCACGCTGCTGCTGCGAACCCGCGAGACGACCGCGCAAAGCGGCCTCACGCGGCCCGAACGGCTGCGCAATCTGCGCGGCGCATTCGCTCTCGAACCGCTGCGGGCGGCCGCGGTGCAGCAGCAGCGCGTGGTGCTGGTCGACGACGTGATGACGAGCGGCGCGTCGCTCTTTGCGGCGGCCGAGGTGTTGCGCGCGGCCGGCGCGTCGCACATCACCGCCATCGTGCTGGCCCGCACCGATCTGCCGCTGCAGTAGCGCGCGCATGCGCCGCGACAATCGACAGCATGTTCCGCATCGTCCTGGTCGAGCCCGAAATTCCACCCAACACCGGCAACGTGATCCGGCTCGCCGCCAACACCGGCTGCAGCCTGCACCTGGTCGAACCGCTGGGCTTCTCGATGGACGACCGGCTGCTGCGCCGCGCAGGCCTGGACTATCACGAATACGCAGAGGTTCACAGGCATACCGATTGGGATGCCTTCATCGACGCCGAGCGACCAGTGCAGGACCGCATGTTCGCGCTCACCACACGGGGCACGCGCGGCGTCCACGATGTGGCTTTTCGACCCGGCGATTGGCTGGTCTTCGGCTCGGAGACACGCGGTCTGTCGCCAGAGTTGCGCACGCGCTTCGCCGAGCCGCAGCTGCTGCGGCTCCCGATGCGCGAGGGTCAGCGCAGCCTCAACCTTTCCAATGCGGTGGCAGTGACGGTTTTCGAGGCCTGGCGGCAGAACGGCTTCGCCTGAAGCCGATACCGCTCAGTCGAACGTCTCGGAGGTTTCGGCGCGCGCACGCCGCGGCCGCAAGGGGTCACCCAGGAAGTCGAGGAACGCCCGTGTGCGCGCGGGAAGCAGCTTGCGGCTCGGCAATGCTGCGTAGATGGTGAAGCGGCCAAAGATCCAGTCGGGCAGCAGATGCACCAGCGCGCCGCTTTCCAGGTGCGGCGCCGCCAGCGCGGTGGACAAGGCCGCCACGCCAGCGCCCTCAAGTGTGGCGCGGTAGAGCACATCGAAGCTGGCGGATTGCAGCGCGACCGGCATGTCGACTTCGACTGGCGCCTGCGTGCCATCGCGCGACTGCAGCCGGAACCGCCTGGCGCTGTGGCCGGTGGTCTGCTGCCATGGAAACTTGAGGTACTGGTGCTGCGCCAGGTCCGCCGGTCGGGCGGGCGTTCCGGCACGCTGCAGGTAGGACGGCGCGGCGCACACGATCAGGTCGGTGTGGGCCAGCGGACGCGCAACCACGTTCAGGTCGATGCCGTTTTCGAGCAGCAGAAAACTGATGTCGAAGGCCTCCACCCGATGCTGCGGAAACGGATCGACCACGATGTCGAGCATCAGCTTCGGATGCAGTTCGCGCCAGCGCGAGACGCGGGGCGCGAGCAGATGCGTCGCAAGCACCGGCGTCGACAGGATGTGCAGCGTTCCCTGCAGTTCCCGGGTGCTGGCAACGGCGGCCGCCTCGGCATCTTCGATCTCCCGCAGGATTGCCCGGACGCTTTCGAGGTACGCCTCGCCCGCATCGGTAAGGCTTATCTTGCGTGTCGTGCGCTGGATAAGGCGGGCGCCCAGGTGGCTCTCGAGGTCGCCGATGAGCCGCGTGACTGCCGCCGGTGAAAGCTCCAGCGCCCGCGCCGCGGCAGCGAAGCCGCCCTCGTCGATGACGTGCCTAAACACACGCATGGAAAGCAATCGGTCCATTCAGGCCTCATTCATTGCAAATACTGCAACGTTCAATTGATGACTGCATAGTTTATCTTGAAGACGCACTGGTTTAAATTTAGCCATCGGATCGCGAAGCACCACAAGTTCCGACGTTCTTCCAAGGTTTTTTCTTTTCAGGAGTTTCACCATGAACACCAGCAAGCTCATCGCCACCGCCGCACTTACCGGCTTTGCCGCCTTCGGCGCCCATGCTTTCCAGGGCGAGCAGAACCCGTTGCCGCCGCAGCCCTTCCAGTCGACCCTCTCACGCGCCTCTGTTCAGGCAGAAGCCCAGCGCCCGGTGAAGATCGGCAACGGCAGCACCGGCGTGATGGTCACCAACGGCTCGGCCGACCGGGCTTCTGTCCGCGCGTCGGCGGTTTCGATCACCCGCGACGGTGCTGCTACCTACGGCGAGATGTAAAAAACGGATTCGCATGCCCACACTGGGCTGCGAACAAAGAAAAAGCCCGTCTGGCGTACCCGACGGGCTTTTCCGCTGAAGGGCGGACGCAATTCAACGAAAGCGGCGCACCACCGACTCGGCCACGCAGGCCGGCTTGGGCGAACCTTCGAGCTCGATCGTTGTTTCCCAGGTCATCTGGATGCCGTCGTTCGGGATCGACTCAGAAGTCAGGAGTTTCATCCGTCCACGCAAGCGACCGCCGACCGGCACCGGCGACATGAAGCGCACCCGGTTCAGCCCGTAGTTCACGCCCATTCGCGACTCGACCACCTCGAAAGCCGTTTCGTAGAAGCGCGGCAGCATCGAAAGCGTCAGAAAGCCGTGGGCGATCGGCCCGCCGAAAGGTCCGGCCTTGGCTTTTTCGACGTCGACATGAATCCACTGGTGATCGCCGGTCGCCTCCGCAAACTGGTTGACCTGCTCCTGCGTGACGGTGATCCAGTCGCTGACGGCGACCTCCTGGCCGACGCAGGCAGCCAGATCCGCCAGGGTCTGAAATGTCTTTTTCATGCGTTCGACTTTAGCGGCCAGCCGACGCCACCGCTGTAGCCGCGGCGACAGAACCTCGCGACGCATGAAACCGACCTGGCCGAATGCCAGAGATACCGCGAAACCGGCTCCGCCGGGCCGCCGGTATCGCCCCCTAGAGGGGGAGCGCCGCAGGCGCTTCAGGGGTGTTTCCATCTCATTCATCGAGCCACTCGCGGATCGGCTGCCACTGATCGAGGTCGCGCTGCACGCGCCCCGGGGCGATGTCGAACAGCGTGAGTCCTCTCGCGGCCAGCTGCACGTAGTTCTGCGTGTCCCGCAACTCCCCGAGCACTGGCACACCGAGCCCCGCGACGAACTCGCGCAGTCGGTCGGCCGCCAGCGTGCGGGCATCGACGCGCATGCCGACCAGCGCCACCTTCGTCTTGGCTGCATGCCGGTGCGACAGCAGCTTGTCGAGGAAATCGCGCGTGGCATAGATATCGAAAATGCTCGGCTGAAGCGGCACCAGCACCTTGTCGGCCACGGCCACCACGTCCTTGAAGCGGCCGCCGTGCAAACCGGCCGGCGTGTCGAGCACCGCGTGGGTGGTGCCGCGCGGCGGGCGGGCGACGCTGCCGTCGTCCGAAGCCTCCCAGGTCCTGATTTCGCGGGCCATCGGCGGGCGCAAGCCGAGCCAGAGGCGGGACGACTGCTGGCGGTCGATGTCGCCCAGCATCACCGCGTGGCCGCAACTCGCGAAATAACCCGCAATGTTGGTTGCGAGCGTCGATTTGCCGACTCCGCCCTTCGGGTTGGCGACCATGACCACCGGCATGACAGGCTCCTCGATGCTGAGAAAGGCGCCATGGTAGCGGCGCGCGGAGTGCGATATGTTCGCGCCATGACGACAACAACAGCCCCTGGGAGTACCCCACCCCGCATCTACATGGTTGCCGCGCATCCGCATTGGCGCGACTCGCGCGTCAACTTCGCGATGCGCAACGCCGCGCAGGAAATGGCCGACGTGGAAGTGACCGACCTCTACTCGCGCTATCCCGACTACGCCATCGACGTCGAGGCCGAGCAGGCCCGGCTGGCGCGGGCCGACATGCTGGTGCTGCTGCATCCGATCCAGTGGTATTCGATGCCCGCCTTGCAGAAGCTCTGGCTCGACGAGGTGCTGCGCTATGGCTGGGCCTACGGCACCGGCGGCACCGCCCTGCGGGGCAAGGATTGCTGGCTGGTGGCGACCACCGGCGGGCCGGAGGCAAGCTACCACCCGCAGAGCTACAACCGCTATTTTTTCGATGCGTTCCTGCCGCCCTACGAGCAGACGGCCGCCCTGTGCGGCATGCGCTTCCTGCCGCCGCTGCTGTTCCACGGTGCACGCAGTGCCCCGCCCGCCGAGGTGGAGGCGCATGTCGAAGTCTTCAGGGAACGGTTGTCGTCCTATCCGAACTGGCCGGAGCTGGACGACATGGAGAGCTGCCCGAGCTGCGCCGTGCCCTCGACCGACAGACCCGACGAGCACCGGGAGGCCTGAGCATGGAACACGCACCGGGCTGGCTCGTCAACTCCCTCATCTATCTCGGCGCCGCGGTGCTGGTGGTGCCGCTGGCAAAGGCGTTGGGTCTCGGCTCGATCATCGGCTACCTGGCCGCAGGCATCGCCATCGGCCCGTGGGGCCTGGGCCTGGTCAGCAACGTGGAGGACATCCTGCACTTCGCCGAGTTCGGCGTCGTGCTGATGCTGTTCCTGGTCGGGCTCGAACTGGAACCGCAGCGGCTGTGGAGCCTGCGCCGTCCGATCTTCGGCTGGGGATCGGCACAGGTGCTCGGCTGCGCCGCCGTGTTGTTTTTCGCCGGCTGGGCCGCGGGCGCGAGCTGGCGCGTGGCGCTGGTCGCGGCGCTGGGCCTGGCGTTGTCGTCGACGGCGATCGCGCTTCAGGTGTTCGGCGAGCGCAACCTCTTGCCTACGGCGAGCGGGCAAGCCGGTTTTTCCATGCTGCTTTTCCAGGACGTCGCGGCAATCCCCATCCTGGCCCTGCTGCCGCTGCTGGCGGTCGGCTCCATCGAAGGCTCGCCCGTGACCGGCGTCGACCGCGCCCTCGAAGCGCTGAAGATCGTCGCCGTCATCGGCGGCATCGTCCTCGGCGGCCGGTTGGCGATCCGACCGCTGCTGCGCTGGATCGCGCACAGCAACACGCCCGAGATCTTCACCGCGGCCTCCCTGCTGCTGGTGGTCGCCATCGCTGCGCTGATGCAGTTCATCGGGCTGTCGATGGCACTCGGTGCCTTCCTGGCCGGTGTGCTGCTGGCGGAAAGCGAATACCGGCGCGAACTCGAAACCGACATCGAACCGTTCAAGGGCTTGCTGCTGGGCCTGTTCTTCATCGCGGTCGGAATGAGCATCGACTTCGGCGTGCTCATCGCCCAGCCGGGGCTCATGGCGCTGGTGGTGATCGGCTTCATGGTGTTCAAGTTCGTGGTGATCTATACCCTGGCCAAGCTGATGGGTGTGCCCTACCAGGAGCGGCCCGTGTTCACGCTGCTGCTCGCCCAGGGCGGCGAGTTCGCCTTCGTCGTGTTCCAGGCCGCCGGACCCAACGTGCTGCCGCCGGGCGTCGCATCCTTCCTGATCGGCGCGGTCGCGCTCTCGATGCTGATCTCGCCGCTGCTGCTGGTGGCGCTCGACAAGTGGGTGCTGACCAGATACAGCGCGCAGGGCGTGACGACCATGGAGGAGATTTCCGAGCAGCAGGACGGGCAAGTGGTGATCTGCGGTTTCGGTCGCTATGGGCAGATCGTCGGACGCATGCTCGGCGCGCAGGGCCTGAAGGTCACCGTGCTCGACCACGACCCCGACACCATTGAAAACCTGCGCCAGTTCGGCTTCAGGGTGTTCTACGGCGACGCGACGCGGCTCGACCTGCTGCGCACGGCCGGCGCCGCCACCGCGAAGGTGCTGGTGGTCGCGGTCGACGACGTCGAGCAGTCGCTGGAGATCGTCGACCTCGCCCGCGAGCACTTCCCGAACGCGCGCATCGTCGCGCGGGCGCGCAACGTCGGCCATCTCTACCAGTTGCTCGACCGCAAGGTCGAGTTCATCGAACGCGAACTGTTCGAGTCGTCGCTGCGCAGCGCCCGCTCGGTGCTCGAAGGCCTCGGCTGGCCGGCGCACGAAGCGCGCGAAGCCGCGATGCGCTTTCGCCACCGGAACATCGAGCTCATGCACGAGACCTATCCGCACTACAAGGACCGGGCCAAGCTGATCGCGGTCGCCAAGGAGGGCCGCCAGCAGTTTCAGGAACAGATGGCGCGCGAGCGCGAGGCACGCCAGCAGCGCGCCGGCCGCGACTGGGACCGGACCACCGAAGAAGAAGCGCCGTAGCGCCCTACTGGTCGAGCTTCAGCAGCCGCACCGCGTTGCCCTTCAAGATGCCGGGCATCACCTCGGGCTTGAAGCCCGCATCTTCGAAGTCCTTCATCCACCGGTCGGGCGTGATCAGCGGGTAGTCGCTGCCGAAGAGGATGCGGTCCTTCAGCAGCGTGTTGGCGTACTGGACCAGCTGCTTCGGAAAATACTTCGGGCTCCAGCCGGAAAGATCGATCCAGACATTGGGCTTGTGCGTCGCCACGCTGAGCGCCTCGTCCTGCCACGGGAAGCTCGGATGCGCCATCACGATCTGCATGTCGGGGAAGTCGATCGCGACATCGTCCAGGTGCATCGGGTTGCTGTACTCCAGCCGGAGCCCGCCGCCGCAGCGCATGCCCGACCCGATGCCGCTGTGCCCGGTATGGAACACGGCCGGCAGTCCGTACTCGGCGATCACCTCGTAGATCGGCCATGCCATCTTGTCGTACGGGTGGTAGCCCTGCACCGTGGGGTGGAACTTGAAGCCCTTGACGCCGTGCGCCTCGACCAGCCGCCGCGCCTCGCGCGCGCCCATCTTTCCCTTGTGCGGATCGATGCTGGC
>JANOCL010000067.1:0-21819 GCA_031412135.1 Variovorax sp.
GACGCCATCGGCAGCGTCAGCACGACCGAGGTGCCCCGGCCGGGCGCAGCCATCACGTCGAGCTGCGCGCCCAGGCGTTCGGCGCGTTCCGCCATGATGCGCAGGCCCACGTGGGTCTCATCGGAAACGCCATGGCCGTCGGGAAACCCAAGGCCATCGTCGCGCACCTCGAGCCGCCACTGCGGCGCCTGCTGCACGTCCAGCCACACCTGGCTGGCATGGGCGTGCTTGCGAACGTTCGACAGCGCCTCCTGCACGATGTGCAGCACCTGGATCTGTGTGTCCGGGAGCAAGGGCATGCCCTGCCCGAGCATCTGCAGGCTTGCCTTCAAGCCGCTCTGGTGCTCGAATTTTCGGAGCGTCGTGAGAAGTGCGGGTTCGATGTCTTCGCTGTTGGCCCGGGTTCGGAAGTGCATCAGCAGCTCCCGCACGTCGCCGTAGCTCTCACGCACGCCAACGTCTATCTCGCCCAATACGTGCTGGACTTTCAGAGGGTCGCCGTCAGCGATCGCTTCGCGCATGAGCTGGACCTGGATCTTCAGGAACGCGAGCGACTGGGCGATCGAGTCGTGCAGTTCGCGCGCAAGGAAGCTGCGCTCCTGCGAGATGGCGGCTTCGAGACCGAGCGAGTTGAGGCGCAGGTTTTCCATCGCGCCCGCAAGGTGGACCGTGAGCGATTCAAGCAGGGAGCGCTCGGCTTCGGAGATCGTGATCCGGGCGTGGAAGAAAAGGTCCACCTCACCCATCAGCCGCTCATGCAGCCGGATCGGTATGGACACCACGGTCTCGAAGCCGGCCTGGGCGCAATGCCGCATCCGGATGGGCTGCATGGTACGGATCGGAATCACGCGCGCGCCCGGCGACGCCAGCGGTGAGCCGCAATGGCAATCGCCGGCCGTCAGGCAATGCTCGGCGTCGGTCATCGCCTGCGGCAAGCCATGCGAGGCGAGCATCAGGTACCGGCGGTTCGCCTCGTCAGACCAGCGCAAGGCGACGCCGTCGGCATGTGCGATCTGGGCGATGCTCTGCGTGAACCCCTGCGCCAGTTTGTCGAGCGTCGAGGCCTTGGCGACCAGCGTCGTCACCTCATAGAGGCATTCGAGCCGGCCGCGCTCTTCCTCCAACTGCGCTGTCTTCTCCTGCACCCGGCCTTCCAGATTCCGGTACACGGCCTGCAGCTGCTCGGCCATGTTGTTGAATCCCTCCGCCAGGGTGCCGAACTCGTCCGTGCTGGTGCGCTCGACACGGGCGCCGAGATCGCCGTCCTGAAGGCGATGAATCGCCCGCTTGAGCAATCCCAACGGCTCCAGGACGAAGCGGTAGCCGGTATGGACCAGAACCGCCGCGCCGATGAGCGCCACGCCCATCATCGCGACCTGCAGCAAATGCATCAGCGCAGTCCACCGTGACAAGTGGGCTTCGATGCCGGCGACGAATGCATCGATGTTCAACGTGAACGCGACGGCGTCGTCGGCAAGGCTGGTCGCGACGCCAGACGGCGTCGAATCGGTCAGGCGCCCGCGAAAGGCGGCCCAGTCGTGTTCGACCACGGCGAAGCGTTGGAGCACGGCGTTGTCCCAGGGGACGAACAAAGGCCGTTCGGTATCGCCGCGGCGCAGCCCCTGGAGGCTGCGCTCGAACTCTGCCACCTGCTGCGACAGCGCCCGCACATCGCCAGCGCCAGCCGACAGCACCATCCGATAGGTTTGCATGCGCATGCGCCCGGCTTCGTTGACCGCAGCGGCGCCCCCTTCGATCTGCCATGACATGTAGACCAGCGTGGCAATGGCGCAAAGGACTGCCAACAGGAACGGCATGGCGACCAGGGCCAGCTTGGCGCCTAGCGGCCATTGCCGAGATCTGCTTATCGAGCGCATATAACTATTCCGGCAGAGACCACACAAGTCGAACGCGTTCGATCGCATTCTCCATTTGAAACCGGATGCATGCTTGATTTGCATCAACCCGCCAGCAAGCACGGCAGCGATCTCATCGTCTCCCGCCGAGGCTTCGGCTGTTTATGTTGACAAGCATCAACCAGCGACCGGCGCGACGAAGGCACAGTGAAGCCCTGCCTTTCCTTGGTTGAACGCAATGATGTCCACTGCCCTGGCCCCGCCCCAAGCCACCTCGCAGCCTTCGGTCTCCGCCGAAGTGCTGGCCCGCTTCGATGTGGCCGGGCCTCGCTACACGTCCTATCCGACGGCGGACCGCTTTGTCGAGGCGTTCGGCCCTGCCGACTACGGCGCAGCGGCGCGGCAGCGAAGGCTGGGCATCAGCGCAGTCATGACCCCCATCTCCGTCTACGTCCACATTCCGTTCTGTGCATCGCTGTGTTACTACTGCGCGTGCAACAAGATCATCACGCGGCATGCCTCACGCGCGCGTGAGTACCTGCGATACCTGGAAAAGGAAATCGCCCTGCACGCGGCGCAATTGGGCGCACGCACACCGGTCAGCCAGCTTCATCTTGGCGGCGGAACGCCGACCTTCCTGAGCGATGACGGGCTGACCGACCTGATGCGGATGCTGCGCGAAGCTTTTTCATTCGCGCCGGACGGCGAATACTCCATCGAGATCGATCCACGCACGGTTGACGCCGACCGTCTTGCCCACCTGGCCCGATTGGGCTTCAATCGCCTTAGCTTCGGCGTCCAGGACTTCGACCCCGACGTACAGCAAGCCGTACATCGCATCCAGCCTGCGCAACAAGTATTCGATCTCGTCGCGTCGGCGCGCGAGCTGCAGTTCCAGTCCATTAACGTCGACCTGATCTATGGGCTGCCGCGTCAAAGCGTCGCTTCGTTCGACCGCACATTGGCGCAGATCTGCGAGCTGCGTCCGGACCGCATCGCACTGTATGCCTATGCGCACCTGCCCGAAAGGTTCAAGCCGCAGCGCCGAATCGCCGCCAGCGCGTTGCCCTACGCGGCCACGAAGATCGAGATGCTGTCGCGCTCCATCGCCGCTCTCACCGCCGCCGGCTACATCTACATCGGCATGGATCACTTCGCGCTGCCGGACGACAGCCTGGCCATCGCCCGACGCCAGGGCCGGCTGCACCGCAATTTCCAGGGCTACAGCACGCAGCCGGACTGCGACCTTGTCGCGCTCGGCGTGTCGGCGATCGGAAGGGTTGGCGGCACGTACAGCCAGAACGCGAAAACCCTGGAGGATTACTACGACCAGCTCGACCAGGGACGGCTGCCGGTGGTGCGCGGGCTCGCGCTGTCGCGCGACGACGTGCTGCGTCGCGCGGTGATCATGGCGATCATGTGCCAGGGCCAGGTCGACTTCGAATCGATCGACATCGCCCACCTGATCAGCTTCCGCGACTACTTCGCATCCGAACTGACCGCTCTCGACGAAATGGAGGCGGATGGTCTGGTCCGCCTCAGCGACCGCAGCCTCATGGTCACCGACGAAGGCTGGTTCTTCGTACGGGCCGTGGCGATGGTCTTTGATCGCTATCTGCAAACGGATCGCAAGCGCGCTCGCTTCTCCCGAATCATCTAGCCCCTGCGCCACACCGCAGCGTGCCGAAATTCGGGCGCCCAAACCAAGGAGATCGTTGCATGAAGCGCGATGACGTCGGAATGAATTCGTTGCTGCCGGTGCAGCCCATCAGCCGCGACGTGCTGCTGGAAAAGTACCTCAAGCCCGGCGAGAAGGAGGCCGAGGATCTGTTTGCGCGGGTCGCGAAGGCGCTCGCGTCGGTGGAGGCCGAAGGCGGACGTGCACAGTGGCAGGCGCGCTTTCTCGCCAACCTGCGCGCAGGTGCCATCGGGGCCGGGCGCATCATGAGTGCCGCCGGCACCGACCTCGATGCCACGTTGATCAACTGTTTCGTGCAGCCGATAGGCGACTGCATTCAAGGCCAGGACGCGGCCGGCTACGCCGGCATCTACGAGGCACTGCGCGAGGCCGCGGAAACCATGCGCCGTGGCGGCGGGGTCGGGTATGACTTCTCCCGTATCCGACCGCGCGGCGCGGAGGTGCGCGCCACCGCTTCGCTGGCCTCGGGCCCGTGCAGCTACATCGACGTGTTCGACCGGTCCTGCGCCACCGTGGAGAGCGCCGGTGCGCGGCGCGGCGCGCAGATGGGCGTGCTGCGCATCGACCACCCCGACGTGCTGGAATTCATCACCGCCAAACGTACCCCGGGGCGCTGGAACAACTTCAACGTCTCCGTCGCGGTCAGCGACCAGTTCATGCGCGCGCTGGCGGCCGACGAGGAATGGGCGCTGGTGCACAGCGCCAAGCCGGGGTCCGAACTGCTCGCGCGAGGCGCCGCGCCGGCGCTGGACGGCCACTGGGTCTACCGGCGCCTGCCGGCGCGTGAACTCTGGGACACGATCATGCGTTCGGCCTACGACTTCGCCGAACCGGGGATTCTGTTCACGGACGCCATCAACAACGACAACAACCTGCGCTACTGCGAGCACATCGAGGCGACGAATCCCTGCGGCGAGCAGCCGCTGCCGCCTTACGGCTGCTGCGACCTCGGACCGATCATCCTGCCGCGCTTCGTCGACCATCCGTTCGGGATCGGCGGCGCGGCGCAGTTCGATTTCCAGCGTTTCAACGAAGCCGTCGCACTGCAGGTCCGGGCACTCGACAACGTGCTGGACCTCACTTTCTGGCCACTTCCGCAGCAGCGCGCCGAAGCCATGGCCAAGCGCCGCATCGGTGTGGGCTTCACGGGACTTGGCGACACGTTGGTCATGCTGTGCCTGCGATATGACCAGCCCGAGGGCCGGGTGATGGCCACGCGTATCGCGCGCAGCCTGCGCGACGCCGCCTACGCCGCGTCGGTGTCGCTGGCGCGCGAGAAGGGCCCGTTCCCGCTTTTCGATGCGCAGCGATATCTCGCGCGCGGCACCTTCGCCAGCCGCCTGGACGACGCCTTGCAGGAGCAGATCCGCATGCATGGCATCCGCAACAGCCATCTGGTGTCGATCGCGCCAACCGGCACCGTGAGCCTGGCGTTCGCCGACAACGCCTCGAACGGCATCGAGCCGGCGTTCTCCTGGACCTACCGGCGCAAGAAGCGTGAAGCCGACGGCAGCACCTCCGAGTACGAGGTCGAAGACCATGCCTGGCGCCTGTACCGCTCCCTGGGTGGAGACACCGACGCGTTACCCGCCTACTTCGTCTCGGCACTGTCGATGCCCGCGGCCGGCCATCTGGCGATGATGGAAGCGGTGCAGCCCTTTGTCGACACTGCCATCTCGAAGACCGTCAACGTGGCAGCCGACTACCCGTACGAAGACTTCAAGGGCCTCTACCTAAGCGCCTGGACAGCCAACCTGAAGGGCTTGGCCACCTACCGGCCCAACAGCATCCTGGGGTCGGTGCTGGAGGTCGTGCCGACAGCGCGCGAGGGCGCGCCCTCGCGCGCCGACAACGCCGCGGCCGACCCGATGCGCGCGATGATCGAGAGCCGCCCGAAGGGGGCCTTGAATGCGAGCGCCGAAAAGATCGAGTACTGGACGCAGCGGGGCCGGCAGACGCTCTATCTGGTGGTGTCCTTCCTGCCGCTGGCCGACGGCCGGGATCGGGCCATCGAGTTCTTCATGCCCGTGGGCCAGAGCGGCGAATCGCAGCAATGGATCACCGCGAGCATGCGGCTGCTGTCGCTGGCCGCGCGCGGGGGCTTTCTCGAACGCGCGCTCGCCGACATGCGCAAGGTGGCATGGGACCGCGGTCCGGTGCGTCTGGGCAACCATGTGAAAGCCGATGGCAGCCAGGTGCCGATGTGGCACGACTCCGAAGTCGGCGCGATCGCATACGCAATCCAGAATCTGATCGCCAGGCGAAGCGGCTCGGCGCCAACGGCGCTGGACGTTTCGACCCCGGCAGCTGCTGCACCCCTCCCCTCGACGGGCGCCAAGTGCCCGGAATGCGGCGCCCACGCAATGATCCGAAAGGACGGCTGCGACTACTGCACGCAGTGCGGACTCCTGGGGAGCTGTGGATGAGTCCGAGCCGGCACCGGCTCGAGGGTGCCATGGCGGATTCGAGGCGTCGTCGTCTGTCGATGTGCCATCGAAAGGCATAGCAGGGCATGTACCGCGGCGAACGTTTCAACAGCATCAGCCATCTCGCCGGCGCGGGGTTCGCGTCAGCGGGCACCGCCTGGCTGATCATCCAGGCGAGCCGCGCAGGCGACCCGTGGAAGGTCACCGGCTTCAGCATCTACGGTGCGACGCTGGTTTCGCTTTACCTGTTCTCGACCCTTTATCACAGCTTCAGGGGACGCGCGAAGGATGTCCTGCGCAAATTCGATCACTGCACCATCTACCTGCTGATCGCCGGCAGTTACACGCCGTTCTCGCTGGTGTCGCTGCGTGGCGCGTGGGGCTGGTCGTTGCTGGGAGTGGTGTGGGGCCTGGCGCTGACCGGCATCGTCCAGGAAATCTGGCTCGCCCGGGGGGCGCGAGCTGTGTCGCTGGCGATCTACATGCTCATGGGGTGGCTCGCATTGGTGGCGGCGTGGCCACTCTGGCGGGCGCTCACGCCGACTGGCTTTGGCTGGCTGCTGGCCGGCGGCGCCTGCTACACGGTGGGCCTTCTTTTCTACGCCACCGACCACAGGGTCCGTCACGGCCACGGGCTGTGGCATCTGTTCGTGCTGGCGGGCAGCGGCTGTCACTTCTACACGGTGCTGCGTTACGTGGCCTGACCATGATGGGTGCTCTTTTCATGCCACGACAGCGCTGCACGCACGGTTCGGAAATATCACCGATGTCCAGCCATGGATTTTGAACACTCGCCGCGTGCCAACGAATGGCGTCTGCGTCTGGAAGCTTTCATGGCGCGCTATGTGCTGCCTTACAACGCCGCCTGGCATCGTTCGATCCAGGAACGCGTTTTCCCGCCTCCCTTCCTCGAGGATCTGAAGGCGCTGGCGCGCGAAGAGGGCCTTTGGAACCTGTTCCTCCCCGGCCTGCGCGATGACGAGCCCGGCACCCGGCTGAGTCACCTCGACTACGCGCCGCTGGCGGAAATCATGGGCAGATTGCCCTGGGCTTCCGAGGTCTTCAACTGCAGCGCACCCGACACCGGCAACATGGAGCTGCTGCATCGCTTCGCCACGCCCGAGCAGCGAAGCGCCTGGCTGCGGCCGCTGCTCGATGGACGCATCCGCTCCGCGTTCGCCATGTCCGAGCCCGATGTGGCGTCGTCCGACCCAACCAACCTGGAGACCACCGTGCGACGCGACGGCGAGCGGCTCGTTCTGCATGGCCGGAAGTGGTTCATCACGGGCGCAGCACACCCGCATTGCAAACTGCTCATCGTCATGTGCCGCAATCACGACCGGCTTCACGACGATTCGCTGGAGGCACATCGCACCCACAGCCTCGTGCTGGTCCCGATGGATACGCCGGGCGTTCATGTGGTGCGCAACATCCCGGTCGCGCACCACCTGGCGCCCGAAGGGCACTGCGAGATCCTGCTGAGCGACGTGCGCGTGCCGGCATCGCATCTGCTGGGCCCATGGGGCGAGGGCTTCGCGATGGCGCAAGCACGGCTCGGACCGGGTCGAATCCATCATTGCATGCGCACGATCGGTCAATGCGAGCTCGCCCTTGCCATGGCAAGCGAGCGAACGCTTGAGCGCCGAGCTTTTGGCAAGTACCTTTCGGACTACGCCAACATTCAGGACTGGCTGGCCGAATCGCGCATCGAGATCGAGCAGGCGCGGCTGCTGGTTCTGCAGGCTGCCTGGGCGCTCGATCAAGGCACTGGCGAGCGAGGCGAACTGCGCGCTCGGATCGCGGCCATCAAGGTGGTCGCGGCGCGGCTGCAGAGCCGGGTCGTCGAACGATCGATGCAGGTGTTCGGCGCCATGGGTTTGTCGCCCGATACGCCGCTCGCGTTCTTCTGGACCTGGGGCCGGGCGCTGCACCTTATGGATGGGCCGGACGAGGTGCATCTGCGCACGATCGCCCGGCACGAACTCGCGCAGGCCCGCTTGCGAATGGGGTCCAGCGCGGCCTACTTCACCACGCCCGAACAGCTCGAAGCGCCGCCGCGCGTGCGTTAGACGGCATCGGGTCAAGCCGGTGACGCAGCGCAGCGGTCCGATGGCGCACGCAGGCGATGTCGATTTCGGTGCGGACCTTGATGCAGATCAACACCTCGCAGCGGGCGTTTTCCTAGCATAGGTGCATCCTGAATACACCTTCTGCCCCCTTCGCTTTCCACAAGGAAATCCCGTGAAATCTGCAGTCTTTTCTTCCACCGTCGATGTCCGTGTTCTGGAGCCGCGCTTTCGTCATTCGCACATCTTTTCCACCTTCGCCGCGCTCGACGACGGCCATGCCATCGAACTCGTGAACGACCACGATCCCAGCCCGCTCTACGCGCAGTTCCACGCGCAGTGGCCCAACCGCTTCGCATGGAACTACCTCGAGGACGGCCCCTCCGTGTGGCGCGTCGCCATCACCAAGGTCCCGGCCTTCAACGCTCACGCGAGCGGCAATTGCTGCGGCGGATGCGGCGGCGCCTGAGCACTGGCTACGCCATTGATGACCCAAGGAAACGTCATGAGAAACAACAACAGGCTGTGGCGCTGGCTCGCCTTCATCTTCGTACTGTCGTTCGGTGCGCTTGGCTATCTGGGCGTGCAGATCTACCTGACGGCGCCGCCGATTCCCGCATCCGTCACCGCCTCCAACGGCGAGGTGATCTTCACCGGCGAGCAAGTCCAGCGGGGCCAACGGGTCTGGCTGTCGGCCGGCGGACAGCAACTGGGCTCCGTGTGGGGCCATGGCGGCTACCTCGCACCCGACTGGTCTGCAGACTGGCTGCACCGTGAAGCCGTTGCGCTCAAGAATCGCCACGCACAGGCCTACCGCAAAACGCCCTCCGCGCTGAGTGCATCGGAACGCGGTGCGCTCGACGCCACGGTGATCGACGAAATGCGGCGCAATACTTACGACAGCACGAGCGGTGTGGTCACCGTGTCCGTGGCGCGCGCCCAGGCGATCCGCGAAACGGCGGCGCACTATGACGCACTGTTCGGCCACGACAGGTCGGTCGCCACGCTGCGCGAACAGTACGCCATGACGGTGGACATGCTGCCCGATCGCGCCGACCGCCAGGCACTGACCGCCTTCTTCTTCTGGACGGCCTGGGCTGCGGCTACCGACCGGCCCGGGGAGACGGGATTGAGCTACACCA
Source organism: Variovorax sp. (assembly GCA_031412135.1). Lineage (GTDB taxonomy): Bacteria > Pseudomonadota > Gammaproteobacteria > Burkholderiales > Burkholderiaceae_C > Variovorax. Next base: position 9,190 of record JANOCL010000067.1, read on the forward strand.
GCAACTGGCCGCATGAGCCGCTGGTCGGCAACACCATGACCAGTTCCGCTGCGGTCTGGTCGATGGTCAGCATCGTCCTGCTCCTGGCGGCCATCGCGGCCATGCTGTGGCTGCACGGCAGCCAGAAGCACGAAGCGGAAGCGCAGCCGCCCAAGGCGGACCCGCTGCTCGGCGCCATCGCAACGCCCTCCATGAAGGCCACGCGCAAGTACTTCTTCGCGGTGATCGGACTGATGCTGCTGCAGATCGCGATGGGGGTCATCACCGCCCACTACGCGGTCGAGGGGCAATCGTTCTTCGGGCTTCCGCTGGCCGAGCTGCTTCCCTATGTGGTCAGCCGCACCGTGCACACGCAGATCGGCATCTTCTGGATCGCCACGGCGTGGTTGGCCACGGGCCTGTACATCGCCCCGCTGCTGTCCGGCCGCGAGCCCAAGCTGCAGAAGCTCGGCGTGGATGTGCTCTTCTGGGCGCTGATCGCCATCGTTGTCGGCTCCACGCTGACCGGCTGGCTCGGCACCTTGCAGCATCGCGGCGTCGACTTCAGCTTCTGGGTCGGCAACCAGGGCCTCGAATACACCAGCATGGGCCGCGTCTGGCAAGTGCTGCTGTTCGTCGGCCTGCTCTTCTGGGTCTTGCTGCTGGGTCGCGCGCTGTGGCCGGCATTGACCACGCCCTCGGCATCGCGCGGCCTGATCGCGATGGTGTTTCTGTCGGCGACCTGCATCGGCGGCTTCTATTCCACCTCGCTGGTCTGGGGACAGAACACCCACTACTCGATGATCGAATACTGGCGCTGGTGGCTGGTGCACCTGTGGGTGGAGGGCTTCTTCGAGGTGTTCGCCACTGCAGTCGTCGCGCTCATCTTCACGCGCCTGGGCCTGGTGCGCACGGAAAGCGCCAACCGGGCGATCATCGCCGAGACCATCGTGTTCCTGTTCGGCGGCATTCTCGGAACACTGCACCACCTCTACTTCACCGGAACGCCGACGTCGGTGATCGCCGTGGGCGCCGTGTTCTCCGCGCTCGAGGTCGTGCCGCTGACCCTGATCGGCATCGAGGCGTTGCAGACCTATCGGCGGTCGCAGGCGATGCCCTGGCTCGCCGCCTACAAGTGGACCATCATGTGCTTCGTGGCCGTCGGCTTCTGGAACACCATCGGCGCCGGCGTGCTCGGCTTCGCGATCAATCCGCCAGCCTCGCTCTACTACGTGCAAGGGCTGAACATGACCGCCGCCCACGGCCACGCTGCGCTCTTCGGCGTCTACGGCATGCTGGGGATCGGGCTGATGCTGTTCTGCCTGCGCGGCCTGTACGACCGTAGCTGCACGCCGACCGCCTGCTCAAGCCCGCCTTCTGGGGTCTCAACATCGGTCTTGCAATGATGGTGTTTCTGTCGCTGCTGCCCGCCGGCATCTACCAGGCCTGGGCCAGTGTCACGCAGGGGTTGTGGTTCGCCCGCTCCGCCGAGATCGTGCATTCCCGCGTGATGGAATTCCTGGTCTGGATGCGCGTGCCGGGCGACATCGTCTTCGCCCTGGGCGCGGTGCTACTTGCCGCGTACGCGCTGCGCCTGCTGCGCCGGCCGGTCTCGCAAGCCGCGCCGCAGACATCGCCACGCTTGAAGGGCCGCAAGGGCCTGGCGGTCCAGGCCGGCCGCGTGGCCGAACGGTGAGGCGGCTTGCCCGTGAAAGACCATGAAGCTCACCGCCTTCACCGACTACAGCCTGCGGGTTCTGATCTACCTGGCCGCGCAGCCGCAGCGACGCGCCACCATCGCCGAGATCGCCGCCTCTTTCGCGGTGTCGGAGCATCACTTGACCAAGGTGGTGCATTTCCTGGGCAAGCACGGGTGGCTCGCCAACGTGCGCGGCAAGGGAGGCGGTCTGTCGCTCGCGAAAGCGCCCGACTTGATCAATATCGGCGATGTCGTGCATCACACCGAAGGCAACGCGATCGTGGAATGTTTTGGAGAAGGCGGTGGCGAATGCCGGATTGCCGGCGTGTGCCGTCTGCGCGGCGTGCTGGACGAGGCCATCGCGGCGTTTCATGCGGTTCTGCATCGTTACACGCTGGCGCAGCTCGTTCACAACCGGGACGCGCTTTCCACGATATTGTTTTTTGAAAAAGCCCCAGTGCGTGGCACTGCCAAGGGGGCGGCATGACCTCTTCCGCTCGTCGCGCTCGCACTCCAGAACAGGCAACGCTCGAGGCTGCTTCCTTTCGCTACGACGGGCCGGAAGCCCTGCGCCAGCCGATCGCGCAAGCACTGTCTCGCGTCGTCGATCCTGAAGTCTCGATGAACATCGTCGATGTCGGACTCGTCTACGGCGTCACCGTAGACGCCGAAACGGTGCATGTGCTGATCACCATGACTTCGGCCGCCTGCCCGATGATCGACCTCATCATCGAGGATGCAGAGCTCGAGCTGGACAAGGTCGTCCCGGCCGATCTCAAGATCTGCATCCAGCTGGTGTGGGAACCACCCTGGACCCCAGACCGCATGAGCGCTACCGCAAGACGGTTCATGGGATGGTGAACGCCGAACGTACCGCCGTCCGAGGCCACCGCCGGGCATCGACATCCCGCATGTGGATCTTCGCGCGCGTGTTGTTTGGCACTCTGGTGGGCGTCTCATTGGTGGCTGGTGTCGCGGGCGGACTTTGGCGACTCGGCGTCGCGGTGCCGGATCCGCTTTCCTTCGCCTGGACCGGCCAGGTGCTGCTGGTGCATGCGGCCCTCATGATCTGCGGCTTTCTGGGCACGGTCATCGGCATCGAACGCGCAGTTGCCGTCAAGCATCGTGCGGCTTTGCTCGCGCCACTCGCGTCGGGCTCCGGCGCGCTATGCCTGGTCCTTGGGCAGCAGGACGCCGGCGCGTGGCTCGGCGTGGCGGCGGCGGTGTCCTTCCTTGCGGTCAACGCGGTGGTCGTTCGGCGCCAACCGGCTGCCCACACCCTTTTGCTGCTGGTCGGCGCGGCCGCCTGGGTGACAGGCAACGTTCTGTTCGCGCTGGGCCGTGGCGGCAATGTTGTTTTCCCGTGGTGGTTCGCCTTTCTCGTCATGACGATCGCCGCCGAACGCCTGGAGATGACGCGGCTCATGCGACGACGCCCGAGCGCCAGCATCACGCTGCATGCCGTGCTCGCGCTGCTGCTGGCGGGTGCGGCATGGTCGGGCATGGCACCACGCGCCGGCGGGCTGGTCTATGGCATGGCGCTCGTGCTGCTTGCCGTGTGGCTGGCGACCTTCGATGTGGCACGACGCACGGTGTTCGCGCACGGTGTCAGCCGCTACATGGCGATCTGTCTGCTGGGCGGCTACGCCTGGCTCGCGGTCTCCGGCGTGGCGTGGGCCACGACGGCGCTCGGATGGGCCACCCGCGACGCGGCATTGCATGCGTTGGGACTCGGCTTCGTCGTCAGCATGATGATGGGGCACGCGCCGGTCGTGCTGCCGGCGATCGCGCGGGTCAAGCTGCAGTTCGGCGCTTTCTTCTATCTGCCACTGGCTGCCCTGCACCTGTCGCTGCTGACGCGGCTCGTCCTGGGGACCTTCAGCGAGCCTCTGCGCGCCACCGGCGCCTCGTTCAACGCAGCGACGCTCGGCTTCTTTGCCGCCACCGTGGCCGGTGCGGCCGTGGCGTGGCGTCTCCAACACGGCGCCGCCGGCGCCGGAAAGACCCGGTAATGGCTTCGTTCATCCCCGTCAAACGCGCGCAACCACCTGCGGCCCAGGAAGGGCCTGGCTCTGCGCTCTGGCAACTCGGCTTCCGACCGTTCTATCTGCTCGCCAGCGCGTTCGCCGCGCTGTCCATCGGGCTGTGGGCGATGCAGTTCGCCGGCTGGCTGCCGGGGGCCTACCTTCAGGGGCCGCTGTGGCACGCGCACGAAATGCTGTTCGGCTTCGCCCTCGCCGTGATCGTCGGCTTCCTGTTCACCGCGGGGCGCAACTGGTCGGGCCAGCCGACGCCCGTGGGACTACCGCTTGCCGCCCTGGCGGCGCTGTGGCTGGCGGGCCGCATCCTCGTGCTAACGCCCTTCGGCTGGACGGCCGCCGTCGTCAATGCGGCGTTTCCGCTCGCCTGTGCGGTGACGCTGGCCATCCCTCTCGTGATCGCACGCAATCGTCGCAACTACTTCTTCATCGGGTTGTTGCTGCTGCTGTCAGGCGCTGCATTCGCCTTCCATCTCTCGGCCCTTGGCGTGATTCAGACGCCGGCATGGATCGGCATCCAGGTAGCCCTGGACGTCCTGCTGTTCATCATGGCGGTCATGGGCGGCCGGGTGATTCCGATGTTCACCAACAACGGCGTTCCCGGCGCCAATGCGACGCGACAGCCCCTGATCGAGAAGGCGGCGCTGGGCTCTCTGATCGCGCTGCTGATCATCGACGCAATGGGCCTGCCGCCGCTTGTCGTGGCAGCCATAGCCGTGCCAGCGGCGCTTGTGCATGTTGCGCGGTGGTTGCTCTGGCGGCCGTGGAAAACGCTGAACGACACACTCGTTCTCGTGCTGCACCTGGCCTACGCGTGGATCCCCGTTCACCTTGCGCTGAGGGCGCTGGCGCTGAATGGCTGGGTATCGCCGTCGTTGGCGACCCACGCACTGACCGTGGGAGCGGCAGGCGGGCTGATCATCGGGATGATGGTCCGCACGGCCCGAGGTCACACGGGCCGGATTCTGCGCGCCGACCAGGTCGACGCCGCCTGCTTCCTGCTGGTCCTGCTCGCCGCGCTGGTGCGGATTCTCGTGCCGCTCGTCGCACCGACCCAAACCCTCGCCGCCGTGATTGGTTCCAGCGCCCTCTGGACATTGGGCTTCGGCCTGTATGCAGTGCGCTACTGGCCCGTGCTGACCCGCCCCCGCCTGGACGGCAAGCCGGGCTGAGCTTGCAGGCCTCCATACGCATTCGCGACATCCAACGGCTGGCTGCCTTGGTGCAGGACCGCGGCTTGCCTGTGTCGAGCTGAATGCGTCCGCGATCGCATCGGCATCGACGAAAGAGCTTTACCCACGTGGGAAACAAGACCTCCGACTCCTTGCGGTGGTGGCGCTTCTCCGGAAACTCGTCTACGTAGAACAACATGGCCCGCAGTACCGAGAAGTCAGGCAGCGTGCCCTGGTTGCGGTGCTGCGTGAGCAGTAGAAGCATGGAACGCAGCATGGCCGCCAGCGCCGAATGTTCCTCGCGAATGATCTTTGTCGTGCTGTGGGTCACGGCAGTTTCTCCGGTACTGACTGGAGCGTGACACACGGCCGACCGGATGGACTTGACCCACCGCAAATGCGCGCTGCGGCCGGTGCGACGTTTTTCGTTCGCGCCGCCTTGTAGCCGATAGGCGGATGGAGGCTTCAAAGCTGGCAGTCGCGCGGAGATTCGTGGCGACGCGGGAATTGACCTGGATCAAATCGCAGGCGATTGACATCGGGATACTTGCTGCAAGTCAACTTCACCCTGTGCCAGCAGCATGAACCACATGAAGCCCGAAGATCTGCAGTCCTTTATCGAACGTCTGGACATCATGAAGCGCTGGGCGCTTGGCGAACGCGCCCGTTTGCACGAAAGCCGCCCCCGGCATGCGCCCGACGTGGACGCTTCTGCGCCCTTCCCGTCGTCGGCTGGGGAAATCGAAGACGTCACGACCTTCGCTGCCGTCAAGGTTCGTCGGCCGACGCTGCAGGATATCGAACAGGCACTCCAACGCATTTCCCTGGGCCTCTACGCGATTTGCCTCGATTGCGAGCGTGTCGTCGCGCGCGAACGCATGCTGATCGAACCGGCTGCAATCCGGTGCCACGCCTGCCAATTCAGGCTGGCCCGCTGAACGCCGGAGCATCGCACCTCGGATCGCAACGCAACGCGGACCACACAGGAAGCGAGTGCTGCGCCTGGACGTCAGCGTTCGCGGGGTCGAATCGCACGCTCCGCAGATGGAAGGCGAGCGCCGCATCCATTGCCTGGACATGCTTGACATACCAGTCTCTCAATTGCTGCGCCATCTCTCGCACCTGCAACAGTCTTCCTTCCTCGGCCTGCAACGCACCTTCGCGCATGACCTCCAGCACAACGCGGTGCTGGATCGCGTGAGCCTTGCGCGATGCGTAACCGGTCGTTCGCATCCAGATGTCTTCGCGCGCAAAATTCTCTGCGGCGCACTCCACCAGGTTGCGCCAGGATGACTGCAGCTGCGCGTTGTCAGCCTCGTCAACCAGCGCCAAGAGCCCGAAGAATTGCTTGCGAGCCTGGTCCATGAAGGGCAAGTCCAGCGCAAGTCCGCCGGATCGATCCAGGGCAGCCATGTAATCTCCTTTGATACTGAAGACACAAGGCTATCGGCGCTTGGCGAGTGGCCCCTTGATATGGCTCAACGACTAACCAATCGATTCGCCCGCATTACCTGCAGCACCTCTCAACGACCTCCGTGCTCGAGGGCTGTCGGGTTAATATGGCCGATTGCCCGAGGCGGGCCGCCGCGGGTGAGTTCGGTGGCGGCAGGCCTTGATCGCCCGGGCGATGATTCCACACCAAAACAAGATTCACCATCACTGCTGACGCGATGGAATAGAAGACACGGCTCGGTTCAACGAGAGCGAATGCCGCAGCAACGATCGCGGCATCACACACCATTTGCACCGTTCCCGCGCTCCATCCACGCCGCCGCTGAAGGAATAGCGCCAGCACGCCAAATCCACCCAGGCTGGCGCCATGACGGAACATTACGAGCAAACCGACACCGATCAGCAAACCGCCGGCGAGCGCCGCAAACAGCGGGTGGGCCGAGTGCACGCTGAGAACCCTGCCTATTCCTTCGACGCCGAGCGACAAACCGGCGACGACGATGATGGTTCTCCAGGTGAAGCGCGGGCCAAATGCGCACCACGCAAATGCAATGAAGGGCAGGTTCACGATGAGCAAGGTCCAGCCGAGAGGCCAGCTTGTCACATAGCTCATCATGAAGGCGAGACCAGGGATGCCGCCGGTCAACAATTGGGCGCTGCGAAGCATGGCCAGGCCCAGGGCGACCAACAGTATCGCTGTCCCGAAGCCTTGCGCGTCGTTCAGGAGCGTGTGTGGCCTTGCGACGTTGAAGCGCGAGCTTTGATCCATGGCCCAGTGTCCCCATTGCGGCGAATACTGACCTTGCGCCAGGGCAAGGTCTTGGGCTGTTGCCGTGCGAAGTCATCTTCTTTAGGAAGTGAAGCGCTACTTTGTCCGACACCAAAGGCTCAGTCTTGCTGGAGGGATCGCTCCAAATCCATCTGGTTCACTTCTAGAGCCCCGAGCGAGGCGGCGGAATGCAAAGATTCCGCATGTGTCGAAGACAGTAGCTTCGGGGCTCTATGGGCTACGCTGTTCGGGTGTCCGAGGGAGAGTTGCCGCTGGATCGAAGCGCCGGTTATCTTGCTGCCATCAACTCGCGAAGCGTCCCATAGGTCTGACTCGGCGCTTTTCCGAGCAATGGGTCCGAATCCGATGAAACCGCCCCGGCGACGAGATCCCAGTCCTGCGCTGTGAGCAAAAGCGCCGCGCGCGGCAAGATCTCCCTTTCCTCGGTGGCAAGGTGATGCCGGTAGTAAACCAAGTAAAGGGCTGCCGCCGCTTCTACGGTCGCACGCAGGATCAGGGCATCGGCAATGACCTCCTTCAGCCGGGTCACAAGCTCTTCGCCGGCAGCGGCGATTGCGCGATGCTCCTGCAGCAGGCGATTGATTGGCAGCCGCAGCGAAGGATCGCGTATGACAAGTCTCGCGAATGCGGCATCCTCGCGCGGATGGTGAAAGCGGTCCCCAAACTCCCGCAGATACGAGACGATCTCGAGCATGAGGTCGATATCCGGATTTTCCCCTTCGTGAAACCTGGTGACCTGCTTTTCAAAGGCATCGAGGAGACGAGAGAAGTTGGCATGCTCGGCATGCCATAGCGCGACCGGGTTGGCCATGTCGAACCTCCAGTATCGAGTGGGAGACTCCCACCACTGTGCGGGCAACTCGGCCCTTCGTCCTTGATATGAATCAAGCGTTCAGGACGCGCCTCGCCACAGAATCGCCGCAAGACTCGACGCCCGCCATGAAGCCCGACAACATCAAGATCGCCTGCTCCAGCTGTACGCTGCGCGAGCTTTGCATGCCCGCCGGGCTGGAAGCGGCCGAACTGAAGCGCATCGACGAGATCGTCGCGACGCGGCGCAAGGTCCGGCGCCGCGAAACGCTCTTTCGAACCGGCGAGCGTTTCACCTCCCTCTATGCGATCCGCACCGGCGTCTTCAAGACCCGCGTGACAAGTGACGACGGCCGCGATCAGGTCACCGGTTTCCCGTTGGCCGGCGAGATCATCGGCCTCGACGGCATCGTCAACGAGCAGTACACCTGCGACGCCGTCGCACTGGAAGATGCCGAGGTCTGCGTGATGCCCTTCAACCGCATTGAGGAGTTGTCGCGCGAGTTCAAGGCGCTGCAGCGCCACGTGCACCAGATCATGAGCCGCGAGATCGTTCGCAATCATGGCGTGATGCTGCTCCTGGGCAGCATGCGGGCCGAGGAACGGCTCGCGGCCTTCCTGCTTAACTTGGTGCAGCGCCTGCATGCACGGGGGTTCTCACGGTCCGAGTTCGTGCTTCGGATGACACGCGAGGAGATCGGCAGCTACCTCGGTCTTACGCTAGAAACGGTGAGCCGGACACTTTCGAAGTTCATGGGAGAGGGAATCGTAGAGGTCGAGAAGCGCAACCTTCGCATCGTCGACGCCGACTCACTCCAACGCATCGTCAATCCGCCGGGCTGTTGATCTTGCGCCGGCTTCGTCAGAAGCAGTTCGCGACGGCAGCTCGGCCTCGCCGTTGTCTCGCGTGTGGAAGGTCGCACAGCGGCCAGAGCTGACCCGCAGCGCTCCGTCTTCAGCGTCGAGAAGAAGCTTTCCGTCGCCGCGTTGTCCCAGCACTCGCCGCGACGTCTCATGCTGCATTTGATGCTCTGTGACTTCAGCAGTTGCTGGAAGTCGTCGCTGGTGTATTGACTGCCCTGATCCGAATGATGCATCAACGCCGTGGGCTTGCCTCGACGCCATAACGCCATCAGCAAGGCGTCGCTGACCATCCTGGCCCGCATCGTGTCGCTCAACCGACGATGCGACGCGAGTACAGGTCCATCACGGCAGCTGCATACGGCCAGCCTTCGGCAGTCCAGATGTACGTGAAGTCGGCCACCCACTTCTGGTTTGGCTCCAGAGCTTCGAACTCGCGCTGCAGACGGTTCGGGGCGATGTGGTTTTCGAGCCTTGCTGCGCTGTCTCCAGGCAGCCTGCGGCGCTTGCGACGCGCTTGCAGGTTCGATGCCTTCATCAGACGTGCAACCCGGTTGACACCACATTGCTCACCAGCCGCTCGCAGGTCGTGCCATACCCTTGGACTGCCAGAGGTGCGATCGCTGAGATCGAAGCTCTCGCGGATGGTGCGCGTGAGACACGCGTCGATCTGGCTTCGCTCGCTCGGCGCTCGGCCGAGCCGTTCGTATTGATAGCGGGCTTTTTGTTTTCGCAAACGTTTGCCAGTTCTTCCCCGGAACCGATCGTGTGTGTGACCGGATGCATGAGTTCACGAGTGGACCCTCATCATCCCGTCGCAATCGGGCAGCAGCTCTCGCAGGGCAATGCGAAGCGGCCGCGCCTCAAAATATGTCAGTCGTTTCGGCGTGTTGTCCCACCAACGCAGCGACCGACATCCCCGGAGGATTGGTGCATGACCGATCCACGCAATGTCGCGCACGACAAAAAAGTGCAACAGGAAAAGAAACACCGGGGCGAAGAAATCGCCCCCGGAGCCGAACATGCGCCTCAACCCGGACAAAAGCCGGCTTTGAAGCCCCAGGAGAGCAACGCGACCAACGGTTCGGACGATACGGCTGCATCCTGACGACCCGGACCATTGAAGCATTCGACGACCGCCTACAGCACGCAGGCGGCCTCGATGACCTCGCCACCTCCGGACCTTGCACATAGTTCTCCTCGCCGCTTCAACGGAGAAGCGACTCCACCACCTCACTTCAGGAACAAAAAATGGCAACAGACGATGGAAAACTCGGGAACGGTGAGCCAAACCGCGATCCGATCACCGGCGCGCCCGGCGCCCATCCGGTAGGCACTGGCCTGGGTGCAACCGGTGGCGCACTCGCAGGCGCCGCAGCGGGCTCCTTGGCAGGCCCGGTCGGTACGGTCGTCGGCCTGGTGGCCGGCGCCGTCGTTGGGGGCCTCGGGGGCAAGGCCGTGGCTGAAGGAGTGAACCCGACCCAGGAGGAAGCGTATTGGCGCGCGAATTACGACAAGGAAAAATACCACGATCCTGGTCGGTCCTACGACGATTACGGTCCAGCCTACGAGATGGGTTGGGCGGGTCGCGCGGAACGCGGTACCGACTTCGCCGTGGTCGAGCCCGCGCTCGCGGCCGAATGGGAGACGCGGCGCGGCAGCTCAAGCCTCGAATGGGACCAGGCGCGACCGGCCACCCGCGCTGCATGGGAGCGCGCCGACGACACCTATTACGGCAAGCAGGCCAACGGCAGTGACATCGTGAATCACGAGGACCTTTCGGACGACGATGTGGTGGGCGTGCTCAATGAATTGCTCGAGAACGCCCGCGACGGCGAATACGGTTTTCGCACCTGTGCCGAACAGGTGGAAACTGTCGATGCGAAGCAATTGTTCTCGAGCCGTGCGGACGGCTGCAGACAGGCAGCCGACGAACTGATCGGCCTCATTCAGAACTATGGGGGCGAGCCGGCCTCGGGTGGTACCACTGCCGGAGCTCTACATCGCGGCTGGGTCCAGATCAAAGGCAGCGTCGGCGCCGACAGCGAACTTTCGATCCTTGAATCCTGCGAACGCGGCGAGGATTCGGGCATCGCGCGCTACCGGAAGGCGCTCAAGCAAAGCCTGCCGGCTGACGTGCGGGCTGTTGTCCAGAAGCAAGCGGACGGTGCCCAGAAGAACCACGACCAGATTCGCGACTTGAGAAATGCAGCACGAGCGCGCAGCTGAACGCGCGTTTCGAGCAGCGGCCCTTCGGGGCCTTTTTTTTTGGGCAAGTAACTGTGCCTGACATCGGAAGCAGCTCGCTTCTAGCGTGACTGAATGACGCCTGGCGTCCTGGAGTCATCGTGACTGCCAACTTCCGTTGCGGAGGATTTACCTGGCTAACGATCATTCACTGGTGGTTCAAGCCATTTTTTGCGGCGAAACAACACTCCCACAATACCTTGGTTTTAAGAATGGAGTCGAAGCGCCGGCAAATTTCAATGAAAGGAAAAAACAGGAAATCGTAGGACTCATCTGACATGAAAATACATGTGTAAGAAGTTGCATCAATCACAAAAAGACGAAATTAGTACACACGAAGCGTTGTATTTGACGCTGTTTTGTGAACTTTAGAGCTCTTTGCGATTGGCCGAACGGCCGGAGTAATCGTCGAAATTCCAATCGACTGTCACAAATTGGCTGGGTGCACTTCCTGTGTTTTCACATCGGGTTTTCTCACGGAGTCCATCTTGCTCAACGCACTCAAAACAAGGTCCTTGGTATTCATTGCCGCCGCCGCACTGGCTGCGTGCGGCGGCGGAAGTTCCAGCTCTGGCTACGGAGTGGGCGCACCCGTCTCCATGGGAGTCGGTGGAACATCTCCTGCCTTGGTAGCCCAGGGCGCCGAAGCGCCCAGCGCCGCCTCATCTGCGCCAGCAAAAGCAACACCCTCCTCGCACGGGCTCGATGCGTCGTGGATCAGGCTGGCCCCGGAAAATGGCACATTCAACCTCACCGCTCAGAGCGTCGTGAAGTACGGGGCGAACGACACCTATGCCACCAAGACGATGAGCGGCAGCATGCGCTGCGACAACGCGGCCTTCGGTGACCCGCTGCCGTTCGTGTTGAAGGCATGTTACGTCCAGGCGGCCGCGCCCGCTCCGGTGCCCGACACGCTCCTTGGCAAGGAAAGCGCGAACTTCTTCATGGCTGGCCCGACGTCGGTGCGCTACGGGGCCAACGGTCGCTGGATCACAAAGACAGTGACCGGCGCTGGCTCTTGCACCAACGCATTCTTCGGCAGTGACCCCGCGCCCTATGTGGTGAAGGCATGCTTCGTCTCCCAAGCCTCGGTTCCGGGCTCGGCCGACCTTCCCGTCGTCGTACCGCCCGTGGCAGCACCCGCGCCGGCAACGTCGGCGCCTGCCCCGAACCCTGAAGAAAACCAGACCGGAAAACCTGCTGTCATCGGCGACATCGTCGACGCCAACGGCAACATCGACCCCACCGCCTACAAAGCGCTGGGCGCCAAGTACGGCTCACCGGAAGCCATGGCCTACCGCTACGGCAGCGCATCGACCGTGCCCGACTCGGCCATCTCCAACAACTACTACGAGCCGCCCAGCTTCAAGAACTGGCCCTCCGCCTGCTGCAACCCCAACAGCAACGGATCGTGGTCCGTCGGCGGGCCGATGCAGGCCGACCCCGGCCCCTACTTCTCCAACATGGCCAACGGCCTGTTCGTGACCGAAGACGCGGCCAAGTCGCCCGGCGTCTCCACCTTCCAGACCACCGCGGCCGGCCACAACACCTTCGCGCAGAAGCCCCAGTGGAGCTGGATCT
>JANOCL010000068.1:0-4873 GCA_031412135.1 Variovorax sp.
CACATGGCCCATCACCGAAGGCGGCGTGGTCATGAACACCTGCACCTGGCCGCTCAGCACGTCCTGGATGGCCGCGCCCGAGCCCTTGTAGGGCACGTGGACCATCTCGGTCTGCGTGGTCTGGTCGAACAGCGCGGTGCCCACGTGCGACAGCGAGCCGTTGCCCTGCGACGCGTAGTTCACCTTGCCGGGGTTCTGCTTCACGTAGGCGATGAACTCCTTCAGGTTGGTCGCCGGAACCGACGGATGCACGGCGAGCACGTTGGTCGCCGCCGCTATCAGTGCCACCGGCGCCAGGTCCTTCTGGTCCCAGGGCAGCTTGGGAAAGAGCGCCGGATTGCCGACGTGGTAGGCGGAGTAGGAGGCGAGCAGCGTGTAGCCGTCCTTCGGCGCGCGCGCCGCCATCTGGTAGGCGATGTTGCCGCTGGCGCCGCCGCGGTTGTCCACCACCACCGTCTGGCCGAGCAGCTTGCTCAAGGGGTCGGCCACCAGCCGGGCCGATCCGTCGACCACGCCGCCCGGCGGGTTGGGCACCAGCACGGTGATGGTCTTGTTGGGGAAGGCCTGCGCGAATGCGGCAGGGGTGGCGATGGCGGCGCACAGCGCAAGGGCGGCACTGCAGATCAGACGGCGTTGGGGCATGGCTTGTCTCCTGGTTTTTTGGCGAGCTTTTGGCGAAGGCCGATTCTTGTCAACCGCCCGCGACCGCACCAGTCGGATTCGATTGACATATCCTTCGCCGCACGTTGAGGATGCACGGCCTCCTCGCCACCCACCCGCATGATCAGCCTGAACAGATTCGATTTGGTCACCCTGCGCCTCTATGTCGCGGTGGTGGATGCCGGCAGCCTGACGGCCGGCGCCGAGCGCTTCGGCATTTCGCTGGCCGCGGCCAGCAAGCGCATCGCAGAGCTGGAGCGCCATTGCGCCGCGCCGCTCCTGATGCGAAGCAAGCGCGGCGTGCAGCCCACGCCGGCCGGCCAGACCCTGCACCGCCATGCGATCGAAGTGGTGGCGCGGCTGGAGCAGCTTGCGCTCGCCATGGACGATTTCCAGCGCGGCGCCGCCGGTCATCTGCGCCTGTGGGCCAACACCTCGGCCTTCGCCGGCTTCCTGCCGCGGCTGCTGGCCACCTATTCGGCGGCGCATCCGGGCGTGGCGATCGACCTAGAGGACGCGCTGAGCGAGGACGCGGCGCGTGCCGTCGCCAGCGGCGCGGCCGAACTCGCGGTGATCGGCGAGAACACGCCGGTCGAGGGCCTGTGCACGCTGGTCTGCGACACCGACGAGCTGGCGCTGCTGGTGCCCGAGGACCATGCGCTGGCCGGTGCCGCGACGGTGACGCTGGCCAGCGCGCTCGCGTACGACTTCATCACGCTCAACCGTGCGACATCGCTGGTGCGGCAGGTGGCGGCCGCGGCCGAAGCAGCGCATCGCCCGCTGAAGATCCGCATCCAGGTTCGCAGCTTCGACGCGATGTGCCACATGGTGGCCGCCGGCCTGGGCGTCGCCATCCTGCCGCGCGCCGCCGCAGCGCCGCATGTGGTGGGCATGCGGCTGCGGCTGGTGCCCCTGCAAGGCATGCAGACCCGGCGGCGCCTGCTGCTCGCGATGCGCGACCGCGAAAGCCTGTCGGCCGCGGCCCTGGCGCTGCTGCACATGGTCGAGCGCGGTGCCGGCGCGTCAGTCGAATAGAACACCACACCAATGCACACGTCCCACGACCTCGCCGTTCTCATCGGGCGCTTCCAGCCTTTCCACCACGGACACCAGGCGCTGCTGAAGATGGCGCTCGAAGCCGCGCCGCAGGTCGCCGTGGTCATCGGTTCGGCTTTCCAGGCGCGCTCGCCGAAGAATCCGTTCAGCTGGGAAGAACGCGCCGCGATGATCGGCGCCGCCCTCTGCGATGCCGACCGGCAGCGAGTGGTGCTCGTGCCGATGCGCGACCACTTCGACGATGCGCGGTGGTTCGCGGAAGTGCGCGAGCGGATCGACGCAGCGCTCGCGGCGCAGGGCCGGGCGCCTTCGCCAGCCGCCGCCACGGTGCTGATCGGCCATCTGAAAGACCCGACGCGCGAATACCTGCTGCATTTCCAAGGCTGGACGCTGCAAGCGGCCGAGCGCGTGCCTGCGGCCGGCACGGGCGCCGCGCGCGATGCGATCTTCGGCGCCAAGGCAGACGCTTCGGACGTGCTCGCCACCCTGCTGCCCGCGAGCACGCTCGACTTCGTGCGCCGCTGGATGAAGGGCCCGCGCTTCGACACGCTGGCGCAGGAATGGGCGCTCCTGAAGCAGCACGACGACGCCTGGGCGGTGGCGCCCTATCCGCCGGTGCTGGTAACGGTCGACTGCGTGGTGAAGTGCCGCGACCATGCGCTACTGATCCGCCGCGGCCGTGCGCCGGGCAAGGGGCTCGCGGCGATGCCCGGCGGTTTTCTGGAGCAGCGCGAAACCACCCTGCAGTCCGCCTTGCGCGAGCTGGAGGAAGAAACGCACCTCGATGTTCCGGCCGCCGAGCTGGTTGCCTGCGTGCGCGCCGTCGAGGTCTTCGATGCGCCCGACCGAAGCCAGCGGGGACGCACCATCACGCACGGGTTCTTCTTCGACCTCGGTGACCGCGACCTGCCGCGGGTGCGCGCAGACGACGATGCAGAGGCCGTCGAGTGGATGCCGATTGCAGCGCTTTGCGCCTGCGAAGAGGACTTTCTGGACGACCATTTCCAGATGCTCGATCACTTTCTGGGGCTGTTGCCGCGCCCGGCTCTCGGCGGTTGACGGGCTCAGCAGTTCGAATCTGCGATGTAGGCAAGCGCCCACGCACTTGCATTGCCTTCTCCGGCAATGGCGTCAAAAACGGCACCTATTCTTGGACTACGGTTTTCCTCCTCCCGGCGCCCAACAGCGTCGTTGCACAGCGCCCTTCGGGGCGCTGTTTTTTTTCTGCGTCACTGCGTCGGGCGGCGCAGCGCCTCGACATCGGCGCGCAGCGAATGCGCCCACGCGCGGCGGTCGCGGCCCGTGGACGACTGGGCTTCGCCGAAACGCACGATCGCAATCAGCGGGGGTGCCTTGAGCGTGTTCCACAGGGAGGTCGCAAGGTTGTCTTCGTCGATGTAGCGCGGCGCCAGGCTGGTCTCGCCTGTGGCCGCATCGGCAAAGCGCAGCCCGACCGGCTGCACCGGTGCGCCGGCCGAAATGGCGGCCTGCAAGAGGTTGGCGTGGAAGGGGAGCAGCCGCTGGCCGTCACCGGTCGTGCCTTCGGGAAACACGGCGATCAGCTCGTCCCGGCGCAGCGCCTCGGCCATGTGGTGCACCACGCGCAGCGCATCGCGGCGGCGCTCGCGCTCGATGTAGAGCGAGCCGGCGCCGGTCGACAGCGTGCCGATCAGCGGCCAGTGGCGCACGCCCGACTTGGACACGAAGCGCACATGCCGCGCGGCATGGATGGCGAGGATGTCGAGCCACGACAGATGGTTGCAGACCAGCAGCATCGGGCCGTGCGCAGGCGGTGTGCCCTGCACCGACAGCCGCACGCCCATCAAGGCGAGCATGCGGGCCGACCATTGCTGCACCCGCAGTTCGCGCTCTGCGGACGAGAGCCGGGGGAACACGAACCGAATGGTCAGCCAGCCGGCCAGCGCATGCACGATGGTGCGCAGCAGTTTCAGCGAGGCGGAAAGTGCCTGCATGCGGGGCGCGCCCGGCGTCAGCCGTGGACCTTTCGTCCGTCCACCAGCGTGAAGCGGGGGCGCCCGCGCACTTCGTAGCCGCCGAAAGGCGTGTGCTTGCCCTGGCTCAGCAGTGCGTCGGGCTGGACCTGCCATTCCAGCGCGGGATCGACCACGCAGAGGTCGGCAGCCATGCCGACCGCGATGCGCCCGGCCTCGGGCGCGCCGATCAACCGGCCCGGCGCGGCGCTGACGACCTCGATGGCGCGCAGCAGCCCGGCGCCGCTTTGCTCGCCCCACTGCAGCGCGAGCGGCAGCAGCAGCTCGAGCCCGGTGGCGCCCGGCTCGCTCTCGGCAAAGGGCAAGGTCTTGGCATCGGCCTCGACCGGCGTGTGGTCGGACACCAGCGCGTCGATGGTGCCGTCGATCAGCGCCGCCGACAGCGCATCGCGGTCGCGCTGCTGGCGCAGCGGCGGATTGAGCCTGGCGCGGCTGTCGAAATAGCCGATGTCGGTATCGACCAGCAGCAGCGAGTTGATGCTGACGTCGCAGGTGAGCGGCAGGCCCTCCGCCTTGGCCGCCCGCACCTGGGCCACGCCGCCCGCGCTCGAAAGGCGGCACAGATGCACGCGCGCGCCGGTGCTGCGCATGAGCTCGATGATGGTGAAGACGGCGATCGTCTCGGCCGCCGGCGGTATGCCGGCCAGGCCGAGCCGGGTCGCGAGCGGGCCGCTGGCAGCCACGCCGCGGCCGAGGTCGCGGTCCTGCGGGCGCAGCCAGACGGTGTAGCCGAAGGTGCTGGCATAGAGCAGCGCCCGCTGCAGCACCTGCGTGCTTCCCAGCGGCACGTCGGCCTGGCTAAAGCCGATGCAGCCGGCTTCGGTGAGCTCAGCCATTTCGGTGAGCACTTCGCCGGCCAGGCCGCGGGTAAGCGCGCCCAGCGGGTACAGGCGCGCGCGCTGCATCTTCTCGGCCCGGAACTTGAGCATCTCGACCAGTCCGGGTTCGTCGAGCACCGGGTCGGTGTCGGGCGGGCAGACCAGGCTGGTCACGCCACCGGCCACCGCCGCCGCCAGTTCGCTTTCGAGCATGCCTTCGTGTTCGTATCCCGGCTCGCGCAGCCGCGCCGCAAGGTCGACCAGGCCGGGTACGACGAGACAGCCTTCGGCGTCGAGCGTGCGCTCGGCGCGGAAGTCGCCCGGCAC
>JANOCL010000069.1:0-17978 GCA_031412135.1 Variovorax sp.
GCTTCGTGCGCGTACTGCTCGGCGGTGGAGCCGATATCGCCGCGCTTGGCATCGAGGATCACCGGCACATGCGGCGCATTGCGGCGCATGTGCTCCATCAGCTGTTCGAGCTGGTTCTCGGCACGGTGCGCGGAGAAGTAGGCGATCTGCGGCTTGAAGGCGATCACCAGGTCGGCGGTGGCATCGACGATGCGGGCGCAGAACTCGTAGATCTTGCTGGCATCGCCTTGCAGGCGGGACGGAAACTTGGCCGGTTCGGGGTCGAGGCCGACACACAGCAGGGTTGCGTTTTGGCGCTCGGCGGCGCGCAGCTTGTCCAGAAAAATCATGCGGGGAATTCAGGGTTCAGAAACTGCTCGGCTGCCAGGCACAGGTCGGACCAGGCGCGTGCCTTGTCGGCCGGATTGCGCAGCAGATACGCCGGATGGTAGGTGGCGACGACCGGCACTTCCGGCAGGCCGGCAAACGTGGAGAGCGGCGTCGCGCGGCCGCGCAGCCTGCCCAGGGGCTCGCCGCTTTGCAGAAGGCTCTGCGCCGCCAGCGGGCCCATCGCGAGCACGACACGCGGGGCGAGCGCAGCGGCGGGCGCCGCAAATCCTTGGTCGAACGGGCGGGGACTTGCGGGCTGGCCCGAGGCCAAGCCGCGGTGCGTTCGCATCAGGTGCACGGGCGTGGCTGCGCCGTGCAATTGCAGGGCGCGCAGCATGTTGCCGAGCAGCCGTCCGGCATCGCCCGCGAACGGGTCGCCATGGCGCCCATCGGGCTCGGGCGGCATGTCGGCCACGATCAACCAGCCGCCTTGCTGTGTCTCGTCCGAGCCGCAGATGCGCCGCGGCGCCTCGACCAGCACACCCGCACCGTACACGGGCGCAATGGATGACGGCGCTGGCGCTGGAGGGAGCTCGGACACCGGCGGCGCAGGAGGCGTCGCGACGCCCGCCCGCACGGGCGGCACTTGCGGCGGCTGCGGGATGTCGTCCGTCGGCCACCAGACCTTGACGCCCATCTCGTCGAGCATCGCGCGCTGCCGGGCATCCAGCTTCAGGCTGCCGTCGCTCATTTGAGCGCGCCCCATGCGCTGGTCGATTCGTTGAGGCGCAGGCTCATCACCACCGCGTCTTCACGGGCAGTGCCTTGCGCCGGGTAGTAGCCCTTGCGCGCGCCGACACGCCGAAAACCGAGGCGCTCGTAGATGGACAGCGCGCGCAGGTTGCTGGCGCGAACTTCGAGCCACAGCCACTGGGCACCTTGCGCGCGCGACCAGCCCACCAGGGCCTCCATCATCAGCGGCGCCCAGCCCTGGCGCTGGTACGGTGGTGCGACGGTGATGTTGAGCAGATGAACCTCGTCGACACCCTTCATCGCGACGAAATAACCGACCAGCGTTTCAGCGCCGGATTCCGGCTCGGCCGGCACCACGAGACAGCGGCAGTGGTAGCCGGCGGCCATCGAATCGCTGAAATTGGCGGGTGTCCAGGGATGGCTGAAGGCCGCCTGTTCGATCGCGCACACGGCGTCGATCCGCTCTGTGGTGAGCGGCTCGAGACGGGCTTCTCGCGGCTGCAGCAGGACGGCGCTCATTGATTGATGGACGCTGCGGCCGCCTTGAGGGCGGCGCGTTCTTCGGTTGTTTGCGCGACTTTATCGCGAACGTAGAGAGGCCATGCTTCGGCCGGCGCGACCGTGCGGCCGGCCGCCAGCAACCCGGGTGCGAGCCGCAGCATCGCGGCGGCGGTCGGAAGCACCTCATGGCGCGCGGCGGCGAACGGCAGCCGGTCACCGTAGGCACCGAAGGCATTGCCGGCAAGCACCCAGCCCGGCGGCACCTCGACCTGCTCGGGCGCGAGCAGCGACGCTTCGCCGGCAACTGCGTCTGCAGCCACGTCGAATGCGCAAGCCGCTGCATACACCTGGTCCATGCGGGCGTCGAACACCGCCACCACGCGGTCGGCGCCGAAGCGATGGCGGGCTTCCTCGGCCATTGCATGCAGCGTGTCGACCGGGAGCAGCCGGACGCCGGCGCCGAAGCCCAGTCCCTGCGCGACGGCGCAGGCGGTGCGCAGGCCGGTGAACGAGCCCGGCCCGCGGCCGAAGGCGATCGCATCGAGTTCGGCGAGCGCGAGGCCGGCTTCGGCCAGCAGCTGCTGGATCAGCGGGATGAGCGTGGCCGACGCCTGCGCGCCGCCGGCGCCGGTATGCGTGAGCAGCCGGTCGCCGTGCCGCACTGCGACCGACAGCGTGTCGGTGCTGGTGTCGAAAGCCAGCAGCCTGGGAGCGCTAGACATCGACGCAGGCTCCCGTGGCGGCACGCGCCGGTTCGATGCGCGCGGCACGGGCGCGCTGCACGCCGAACAGGATGCCGGCGGTCACGAGCACCAGCCCGGCGATCAGGTTCCAGTGCAGCGGCTCGCCGAGGAACACGACCGCGCCAAGGGCCGAGAGCCCGGGCACCACCGCCGTGATCATGGTCGAGCGCACGGGGCCGAAGTACTGGATCATCCGCGTGAACGTGATGCCGGAGATGACGACCGAGCCGACGCCCTGAAACAGCATCTGGAACATCAGCTCGCCCACCGGCGCATTGCCGATGCGGCTCGCCACCGCGCCGATGCCGACCAGCAGGGCATAGGCCGGCACGTAGGTCACGAAGGCGAACACGGTAATGGCGATGGTGGCGCGCACGGCGTCCAGGGCGTGCCGGCGCACCGTCACGCTGTAGCAGGCCCAGCAGAAGGCGGCGCCCATGAACAGCAGGTCGCCCTTCCAGATCTCGCCGCCGTCGAAGGCGTGCAGCAGGCTGGCGCCGCCGACAAGCAGGTCGCCGGCGACGATCAGCGCGAGCCCGAGCGCGCGCCCCGGCGTGATGCGGTCGTGCAGCACGATGGCCGCGAGCACCGCCGTCCAGAGCGGCAGGCTGCCCGGCATCAGCACCGAGGCATGGGTGGCCGGGGCATAGAAGAAGCCGGTGTAGGCGAGCATGGCGTAGGCGAGGCCGCCGAAAACGCCTGCGATCGCGGTAATGCGCAGCGGGATCGGCGACAGGCCGAACAGCGAGCCTCGCTCGGCCGGCGCGTTCTTGCGCGCCTGCATCACGAGCCACGCGCCCCACGGCATCAGCACCAGGCTGGCGCCGCAGATGCGCGCGAAAGCGATGTCGAAAGGGGTCAGCGAGCGGCCGGCCGAAGCCCGCGCGATGACGATGAAGGCAGTCCACACCAGAACGGTGACGACGGCTGCGGCGATACCGATGGCGCGAGGGGAAAAACGGGGAGCGCGGGGGACGGAAGGCATCGGGCGATTATCGAGCGCGGCCGGGATAATCGCCCGATGCCTTCCGCTCCCCACCTTGCCGCGCTGATCCTGACGTTTGCAATGCTTGCGTCCGCGCCGGCGGCCTCTCAAAGCCTCCCGCCCGAAGTCGACGCGGCGCTGGCGCGCGCCAAGGTGCCGCGCGAGGCGGTGACCATGGTGGTGGCGGATGCCGAAGCGGTGCGGCCGCCGCGGCTAGCATGGCGCGCGCAGGTGCCGGTCAATCCCGCTTCGATCATGAAGCTGGTCACCACCTATGCGGCGCTCGATCTGCTCGGCCCCGCCTTCAGCTGGTCCACGCCGGTGTATGCCGAGGGGCCGATCCGCAATGGCGTGCTCGCGGGCAACCTCTACATCAAGGGCCAGGGCGATCCCAAGCTGGTGCTCGAGCGGCTGTGGCTTCTGCTGCGCCGCGTGCAGGCGCTGGGCATCCACACCATCGATGGCGACATCGTCCTGGACCGCAGCGCGTTCGACGTCGCGGACACCGACCCGGGCGCCTTCGACGGCGAAGGCCTGCGGCCCTACAACGCGGCGCCGGATGCGCTCTTGATCAACTTCAAGTCCGTGGTCATGACCTTCGTGCCGAACCGCGACACGCAGACGGCGCAGGTCAACTTCGAGCCCTACCTGGCCGGTGTGGCGACGCCGGCGACGGTGCCGCTCTCGGCGGCAGAGTGCGGCGACTGGCGCGCGGCGCTGGCGCCGTCCTTCGCCGATCCGGCGCGGGTCGATTTCGCGGGCACCTACCCCGCTGCATGCGGCGAGAAGACATGGTCGGTGGCCTATGCCGATCCGCGCAGCTATGCGGCGCGTGCGGTCGCCGGGCTGTGGGGCGAGATGGGCGCGCGGCTGAAGGGCCAGGTGCGGGAAGGCCGCGTGCCGGCCGGGCTCGCACCCGCCTTCGAAGCGGTGTCACCACCGCTGGCCGAAGTGATCCGCGACATCAACAAGTACAGCAACAACGTGATGGCGCAGCAAGTCTTCCTGACGCTCGGGCTGCAGCAGAAAAAGCGCGGCACGCTCGACGGCGCGCGCGCCACGATGCGCCAGTGGTGGAACGACCGCATCGGCACCGGCGAGGGCCAGCCGGTGTTCGACAACGGTTCGGGGCTGTCGCGGGAAGAGCGCATCAGCGCCGCGGCACTGACGAAGATGCTGCAGGTCGCCTGGCGTTCGCCTGTGATGCCAGAACTGGTTTCGTCGCTGCCGGCTTCCGGCGTCGACGGCACGCTCAGGAAGCGCGCCCTGCGCTCGGGCGGCGCGGCGCACCTGAAAACCGGCACCTTGCGCGATGCGGCCGGCGTGGCCGGTTATGTGCACGGCGCGAGCGGACGGCGCTACGTGGTGATCGCCATTGCCAACCATGGCAATGCGCCCGCGGCGCGTTCCGCGTTCGACGCACTGGTCGACTGGGCGGCGCAGGACAACTGAGGTCGCCCACGCGACTCGGCGGCAATCCGGGTCGGGCTTTCCCTTGTCTTTGTTTGCGCGTCGTGCGCCTAGGATCGGTGCGCGCCGCTGTGGCCAAGAAAACCTTTCGGAGACAACCATGAAGCGTCTGCATTTCCTGAGCGCCGTTGCGACGGCGAGCCTTCTGACCGCATGCGGCGGCGGCGGCGACGGCGGTGGGTTCGCGGGCGGGGGATTCGGAAGCGGTGGCGTCTTCGCACCCAGCACCGGCGCGCTCCAGGAGCCGGCTGTCACGGTGACGACGCTCACTGCGGCGCAGATCGACGCCGGCACCGCGCAAAGCGGACTGCAGGCCATCAGCGGCAAGGCCCGGTGCGATGTGAATGTAGTGGCACTCAACTACAGCACGGTCGGACCGAAAGGCGAAAGCACCAATGCATCCGGCGTGTTGCTGATGCCGGCGGGCACCTGCGGCAACGCGGCGCCGCTGGTCGCTTACGCCAAGGGCACCGACGTGCAGAAGCCCCGCACGCTGGCCAACCCGCAGGACCCGGAGACATTCCTGCTGACCGCGATGTACGCCGCACAGGGTTATGCCGTGGTAGCCACCGATTACCTGGGCTATGCCAAGTCGGCCTTTCCATACCACCCGTACCTGCATGCCGATTCCGAGGCGCGGTCGGTGCTGGACTCGATCCGCGCCGCGCGTGCGGCATTGCGCTCGACGGCCGGCGGCTCGCTGTCGGGCAAGGTGATGTTCACCGGCTACTCGCAGGGCGGACACTCGTCGATGGCGGCGCATCGCGCGGCCGAGCGCGACAACCCGCTGGAGTTCGACGTGGCGGCAGGCGCCCACCTGGCGGGCCCGTACAACCTGTCCGGCTCGTTCAAGCTCACCAACGCGATCGCGGGCTACCAGTTCTTCGTTCCCTTCATCGTCACCTCCTACCAAAAGGTCTACGGCGACGTCTACACCAACGTGAACACGGTGTTCAAGGCGCCGTATGCCGCGGGCATCGAGAACCTCTTGCCGAGCCCCACGCTGAACTTCACGACGCTCGTAACCACCGGCGCACTGCCCGGCGCCAACGGCGAAACGCCGGCCCAGGCACGCGATGCGCTGTTCCAGAGCGCTTTCCTCACGGATGTGCAGACCAATCCGAACAACACGCTGTTCCTCGACGCCAGGAAGAACGACCTGTTCGGCTGGAGCCCCCGTGCCCGCACGCTGCTGTGCGGCGGCGCCGGCGATCCGACCGTACCGCCAGCGGTGCACCTCGCACCGATGAAGGCCGATTTCGATGCACGCGGCGTGACGACGGTGGCGACCGTGGATGTCGATGCGCAGATCCAGGCGGCCTTCGGACCCGGCGGCGTCGCGCCGACCGATCCAGCGACGCAGGCCTTCGCGACCTACTACGGGTCGTACCACGGCACCTACGAGCCGCCCTTCTGCCACGCCCGCGCGCGCGCTCTCTTCGATACGGTGAAATAAGCTCGCCCCCAGGCTGCTCGCACTTCGTATCGCTTCGCCGCCCCCTTGCCGGGCGCGCGGCCTGCGGCCCCGCAAGGCCGGCTCCGCGGCCGCGCCCGACCAACCCCGTCGAGTGGAGCGTCGTTCGAGAAATACCGCGGAACCGGCTTTGCCGGGCCGCTGGTATTGCCGCCTTGAGTGGGAGGCGCCGCAGGCGCTATCGGGGGTGTTTCATGCTGCTGCGGCGCGCTGCAGGCGGTCACGCACGCCTTCCCACGCGGGGTCGGCGGGCGGCGTTTCGACCCAGATGAGTTTGACGCCTTCTGCGTCGAAGGCGCGCAGCACAGCGAACAGCTGCTGCGCGGCGGCCTGTGCGTCGTCGGGCATGCGCCGCTGCAACACGCGCTGCGACCGGATCTTCAGCGCGGTGCGCGACCACACGGCGATGTGGGCGGCATGCGCGCCGAGCACGTCGAGCGCGGATTGCAGTGCGCGGGCATCCATCAGCCGGAGCTTGGCGTCGGGCGCGTAGTGCGACTCGAGCGTCCCCGGCGCGTGGGGATCGGGCGCCGCCAGGTCGCGCGGATCGCGCAGCCGCTCGCCGCAGGCAGCCTCGATCTGCGCACGGGTGATCGCACCCGGGCGCAGCAGCACCGGCACGCCACGGCTGCAGTCGACGATGGTCGACTCGATTCCCACCTCGCAGGGGCCGCCGTCGATCACCAGAAGATCGTCGTCGAACTCGTCCTGCACATGGCGCGCGGTGGTCGGGCTCACCCGCCCGAAGCGGTTGGCGCTCGGCCCAGCGATGCCGGGCACCCCCAGCTCGACGCAGGCCGCCAGCAGCGCCTGCGCCACCGGATGCGAAGGGCAGCGCAGCCCGATGGTGTCTTGCCCGCCGGCCGCGCCCGCGGCCACGCCCGGCTGCCGGGTGACGATCAGCGTCAGCGGGCCGGGCCAGAAGGCGAGTACCAGCTGCCGGGCGAACGGCGGCAGCGGTTGCGCAAACCGCGACAGCGCCTCGGTGCCCTTCGCGCCCGCCGCCACGTGGACGATCAGCGGATGGTCGCTGGGCCGGCCCTTGGCGCGAAAGATGCCTTCCACGGCGGCGTCGCTGGTTGCATCGGCGCCCAGGCCGTAGACCGTCTCGGTCGGGAACGCGACCAGTCCGCCGGCGCGCAGCACGCGTGCCGCATCGTCGATGGCATCGGGCGAGTGGCCGTCGCGGATCATTCGGAGAGCGGGATCGGCAGGCCGAGCAGCGCAGCCGCGAAGTCAGCCGTGCTGCGGACCGTGTCGATGTCGTCGCCCGTGATGGTGAGATGGCCCATCTTGCGGCCGGGCCGCGCCTCGGTCTTGCCGTAGAGATGCAGATGGGTGCCGGGCAGCGCAAGCACGTCGGCCCAGCGCGGCACCGCCGCCGCATCGCCGTCAACAAACCACAGTTCGCCCAGCAGGTTGAGCATGATCGCGGCGCTGTGCTGGCGCGGCGGGTTGAGCGGCAGGCCGGCCAGCGTGCGCACCTGCAGTTCGAACTGCGAGACGTCGCAGGCGTCCATCGTCCAGTGGCCGCTGTTGTGCGGCCGGGGCGCCATCTCGTTGACCACCAGCGAGCCGTCGGCCAGAACGAAGAACTCGACGCACAGGACGCCCACGTACTCGAGGCCCTGCGCGATCGACACGGCCGCGGCCACCGCACGCGCAGCTTGCGCCTCGGGCATGCTGTGCGCGTGCACCTCGGTGACGGCGAGGATGCCATCGCGATGCCAGTTCCGCTGGGGCGGGAAGTGCACTGTTTGCCCGTCTTCGCCGCGAGCGACGACGACCGAGCATTCGAAGTCCAGCGACAGCAGTTTTTCGAGCACGCAGGGCACGCCGCCCGAAGCTTCCCAGGCTGCCGCGAGTTCGGCCCGCGTGCCGACCCGCTGCTGGCCCTTGCCGTCGTAGCCGAGCCTTGCGGTCTTGAGAATGCCCGGCAGCAGGTTCTGCGGCACCGCGAGATGCTCGGCCGACTCGATGATCGCGTAAGGAGCGCAGTCGACGCCGCAGCCGACGAAATGGCTTTTCTCGCGGACGCGGTCCTGCGCGATGGCGACCGCGCCGGGCGCAGGCGATACCGGCCGGGCAACGGCGAGGTGCTCCAGCGAAGGCGCCGGCACGTTCTCGAACTCGGTGGTGATTGCGTCGGCCAGGCCAGCCAGCCGGGCCAGAGCGTCGACATCGGTGAAGTCGGCGTGGATGTGGTGGTGGCTCACCCGGCCCGCGGGGCTGTCGGCATCGGGGTCGAGCACCGCCGTGAAGTAACCCATGCGCTGGGCCGCGTGCACGAACATGCGCCCGAGCTGGCCGCCGCCGAGCACGCCGAGCGTGGCGCCGGGCAGGACGGGTTTCACAGCGCGCCCCCGCCTTGCGGCGAGAACGGGGATACGGCGGGGGCGTTGGCGGGTGCGTCGGCGGGCGGCAGCGTCATCGCCCGCGCGGCCTCGGTCTGTTGACGTCGAAAGGCGTCGAGGCGCGCGCGCAGCGCCGGATCGCCCACCGCCAGCATCGCAACAGCGAACAGTGCCGCATTGGCCGCACCGGCATTGCCGATGGCGAAGGTCGCGACCGGCACGCCCCTGGGCATCTGCACGATGCTGTAGAGCGAATCGAGGCCCTGCAGGTGGCGGCTCGCGACCGGCACGCCGAGCACCGGCACCGTTGTCTTGGCGGCCAGCATGCCCGGCAGGTGCGCCGCCCCGCCGGCGCCGGCAATGATCGCCGTGAGCCCGCGCCCCGCGGCGCTCTCAGCATAGGCGAACAACTCGTCCGGCATGCGGTGGGCGGAGACCACCCGTGCTTCGTGGACGATGCCGAATTGCGTGAGAATCTCGACCGCGTTGCGCATCGTCTCCCAGTCGGAGCTCGAGCCCATCACCACGCCGACCTGAGTTGCTTGCTTCATGGGTTCCAATCTTACGTTTCACCCTCATATTCCCGCGATGACCGACATCACCCTCGAAAATTTCCAGACCGAGCTGATCGACGGCTCGATGACCGTGCCGGTGCTGCTCGACATCTGGGCAGAATGGTGCGGGCCGTGCAAACAGCTCGGGCCGGTGCTCGAAAAGCTCGAGGCCGAGTATGCAGGCCGCTTCAAGCTGGCCAAGCTCGATGCCGACAAGGTGCCGCAGATTTCGCAGCAGCTGAGCGAGATGTTCGGCGTGCGCAGCATTCCGTTTTGCGTGATGTTCAAGGACGGCCAGCCGGTCGACGGTTTCGTCGGCGCGATTCCCGCCGCCGAGATTCGCACCTTTCTCGACAAGCACGTGCCTGCCGCAGCCGAGGACGAAGTCCCCGAGCAGGAAGACCCCGCGCAGGAGGCACTCGCCGAGGGCGACACCGAAGGCGCGCTCGAGCGGCTGCAGCACGCGGTCGCGACCGACCCGGCCAACGACGACGCACGGTTCGAGTACGTAAAGCTGCTGTTGCTGCAGGGCCGCACCGACGATGCCAAGGTCGCTTTCGCACCGGTCATTGCAAGGACCACGCTGGTGCGCCGCTTCGACGCCTTGCAGCGCTGGATGGATGCGATCGACTTCGCTGCCCCCGCCTCCGGCGCATCCACACCTGCGCTGGCGGACGCGGAGGCGCGTATCGCGGCGAACAAGCGCGATTTCCAGGCCCGCTTCGATCGGGCGCGGCTGCTGATGCATGCACAGCGCTGGACCGATGCGATGGACGAGTTGCTCGATATCCTGATGCGCGACAAGAGCTGGAACGAAGAACTGGCGCGCAAGACCTATATCGCCATCCTGGAAATCATCGAACTGCCGAAGCCCAAGGTAGCTGACGGGCAGATTCCACCGGACGACCCGATGGTGGCAAGCTATCGGCGCCGCTTGAGCAGCGTGGTTCTCAGCTAAGCACACTGCTCATTTCTTATAAAAAGCGACTTCAAGGTCGCTTTTTATTTGTCCACTGAAGTTAAAAAGCTATCTACACTGCTCAATAATCCATTTTTGAGTAGCCTGATGATCACCGAACAGTTGACCGACGCCCGAAAGGCGGCGGGCTTGAGCCAGCAAACGCTCGCCGAGCGGGCTGGACTTTCGCGCATGACGGTGCAGCGCACAGAGAGCGGCCAGATCGATCCGCGCCTCTCGACGCTGCTCGAAATGGCACGCGCGCTGGGGCTCGAACTGATGTCGGTGCCCGCCGAACTGCGTCCGCAGCTGGAAGCGTTCGTGCGCTCGGGCGGCCGCATCCTGGGCCAACCGGCCGGCGTGGGTGCCCCACCGTCGATTGCCCAGGTGCTGAAAGACAAGTGAGCACAAGCTCAGCCTTTACCACCAGCATTCGCTACCTGCGAATGTCCTTGCACCTGCCCGACGGCGGATCGCGTCCGATCGGCTACCTGTCCCAGTACGGCGACATCCTGCGTGTGTCCTTCGACGCGGACTACGTGGACGATCCGGCACGGCCGACGCTGTCGCTCGCCTACCGCGGTGCCGACGAGGCGGCGACCCGCGCCATCCTCGCCTCGGCGCGCGATGTCCGCCTGTCGCGCAGCGACGGCCATTGGCCGACCTACTTCCAGAACCTCCTGCCCGAGGGCCACAACCGCGAGCGGCTCGCACAGCAGCGCGGTTGCAGCGCCGACGACGAGTTCGAACTGCTCGCGGCCGCCGGCCACGACCTGATGGGCGCCGTCGAGGTCGAGCCGGTGCCGCCGGCCGAAGGTGTTCCGGACACGGTGCGTCACTGGCACACCGCGCTCGGCCTCGATGTGCTGGAGCCGGGCTTCGTCGAGGCGCCGGTCGAAGACGCAGCCTCCATTCCCGGCGTGGTCACCAAGTTTTCGGCCGTGCAGGATGGGCTGCGCTATGTGGTGCGGCGCCATGGCGCAGCGGGCTCCTTCATCCTGAAGCTGCCGAGCGTGCGCCATCCCGACCTGGTGGCCAACGAGTTCACCGGCTACCGCCTTTGCGGCGCGCTCGGGCTGGACTGTGCCGAAGCGACCGTGATTTCGCGTGCGGATGCCGACCTGCCCGAGCAATTGCCCTTCGACGAGATCCTTGCCGTGCGCCGGTTCGACCGCGCACCGGACGGACGGCGCGTGCACATGGAAGAGTTCGCTCAGGTGCTGCAGTACGAGCCGCGCCAGAAATACGGCCGTGGCCTCGCCGTCGACTGGCCGCAGATGTTGCGCGTGCTCGACCGCCTGTCGCCAGCGCCGGTGGCCGACGTTCGCGAATGCGTGCGCCGCATCGTCGCCTTCATCCTGCTGGGCAACAGCGACGCGCACCTGAAGAACTGGGCGCTGCGCTATCCCGACGGC
Organism: Variovorax sp.; assembly: GCA_031412135.1. GTDB lineage: Bacteria > Pseudomonadota > Gammaproteobacteria > Burkholderiales > Burkholderiaceae_C > Variovorax. The sequence goes on from JANOCL010000069.1 coordinate 11,517, forward strand.
CAGACGCCGACGCTCGCGCCGCTCTACGACCCCGTCTGCGTGGCGGCTTTCTTCGAAGGCGTGCCGACGACCGACTACGCGGTCAACCGCGCCATCGACGCCGGACTCGGCGCCTTCGACTGGGCTGCTCTCGACGCACTGCTGCGCGATGCCGGCTTGCTGCGCCCGGCCCGCCTGATTGCCATCGCGAAGGACACCGTGCGCCAGGCGCAGGCCGACTGGCCCGCGCTGTTGCGCGATGGGCCGGCGAGCGTGCGGCGATGCGTCGAGGCACGATTGGCCGGCGGCGTGGGATTGGCGCGCTGAGCGGCCTCGAATACGATGCGCGTCTTCAACTCATTGCAGAAGGAAAGCCAAGGCCATGCGTTCTCCGATCTTCACCATGGCGGTGCTCGCTTGCGCACTGGCAACCGGTTGCGGCAGCGGCATCGTTCTCGACGAGCCGATCGAAGGACCGGTCTGGCAACTCGAACAGCTCGGCAGCGAGCTGATCGAGCCGAGCAGCGATCCGCGCCGCAATCCGCAAGTCCAGTTCGACCGCAACAGCGGCCGGGTAACGGGGACCGGCGGCTGCAACCGCGTCTCGGGCGTCTACGAACGCAGCGGCAGCCAGCTCAAGGTGGGTCAGCTCGGGGCAACGCGCATGGCATGCGCGAGCGAGGCACTCAATATCAACGAAACGCAGTTCTTCGCCGCACTGCAGGCCACCGCCAGCTACCGGCTGCAGGGAAACTCGCGACTGGCACTGCTCGATGCGGGCGGGCGGACCGTGGCGACGCTGAGCGCGGCCGGCGGACGCTGAACGCCCGGCGCTTCAGCCGGTGAGCCGGTCCAGCGCCTCGCGGTACTTCGCCGCAGTCTTCTCGATCACCTCGGCCGGCAGGCGCGGCGCCGGCGGCGTCTTGTCCCAGGGCTTGCCGTTGATCCGGGTGGCTTCGAGCCAGTCGCGCACGAACTGCTTGTCGTAGCTCGGCGGGTTGGTGCCGGCGGCGAGTGCGGCGTCGTAGCCCTCGACAGGCCAATAGCGCGAGCTGTCGGGTGTGAGCACCTCGTCCATGAGCACCAGCGTGCCGGCATCGTCCAGGCCGAACTCGAACTTGGTGTCGGCAATGATCATTCCCCTGGCCAGCGCGATCTCGGCCGCCGCTTCGTAGATCGCCATGCTGGTCTCGCGGATCTGCTGTGCAAGCATCGGGCCGACGACTTCGACCACTTTGTCGTAGCTGATGTTCTCGTCATGCGAGCCGGCCACGGCCTTGGCTGCCGGCGTGAAGATGGGCCGCGGCAGCTTGCTGGCATTGGTCAGGCCCTCGGGCAGCGGCACGCCGCAGACGGCGCGGTTCTCCTGGTACTCCTTCCAGCCGCTGCCGGCCAGGTAGCCGCGCACGACCGCCTCCACCGGAATCGGCTTCAGCCGCTTGACCAGCATGGAGCGGCTCTCGACCTGGGACACTTCGTCGGCCGCCACCACGCTCTCGGGCGCCTCGCCGGTCAAGTGGTTGGGACACAGGTGGCCGAGCCGGTCGAACCACCACAGCGCCATCTGCGTGAGGATGACGCCCTTGCCCGGAATCGGCTCGCCCATGATCACGTCGAAGGCCGAGAGGCGGTCACTCGCGACCATCAGGATGCGGTCGTCGCCGACGGCATAGTTGTCGCGCACCTTCCCCCGTGCCAGCAGGGGAAGACTCTGGATGGAGGAGGTGTGGACGGTGGTCACTCAGACCACTTCTTGCGCGAGCTCGCCCTTGGCGTAACGGGCGGCGACGATCTGCAGCGTGTCGCCCTTGATCTTCGGGCCCTGACCTTCGCAACCGAACTGGATGTAGCGCTGCTTCGCGATCTGCTTGGCCGCTTCGCGCGCGGGCTTCAGGTAGTCGCGCGGGTCGAACTTTTCGGGATTCTCGGCAAAGAACCTGCGGATCGCGGCCGTCATCGCGAGACGGATGTCGGTGTCGATGTTGATCTTGCGCACGCCGTGCTTGATGGCTTCCTGGATTTCCTCGACCGGTACGCCGTAGGTTTCCTTCATGCTGCCGCCGTACTTGCGGATCTCCGCCAGCAGGTCTTGCGGCACGCTCGACGAACCGTGCATCACCAGGTGCGTGTTGGGAATGCGGCGGTGGATTTCCTTGATGCGGTTGATCGCCAGGATGTCGCCGGTGGGCTTGCGGGTGAACTTGTACGCGCCGTGGCTGGTGCCGATGGCGATCGCGAGCGCATCGATCTGCGTGCGCTTCACGAAGTCCGCGGCCTGCTCCGGGTCGGTGAGCAGCTGCTCCATCGTCATCGTCGCCTCGGTGCCGTGGCCGTCTTCCTTGTCGCCCTTCATGGTCTCGAGCGAGCCGAGACAGCCAAGTTCGCCTTCGACGGTGACGCCCACCCGGTGCGCCATGTCGGCGACCTTCTTGGTGACATCGACGTTGTAGTCGTAGCTGGCGATGGTCTTGCCATCGGCCTGCAGCGAGCCGTCCATCATGACCGAGCTGAAGCCGAGATCGATCGCGCCCTTGCACACTTCGGGGCTTTGGCCGTGGTCCTGGTGCATCACCAGCGGCACGCGCGGCCAGCTCTCGATGGCGGCTTCGATCAGGTGCTTGATGAAGGGTTCGCCGGCGTACTTTCGCGCGCCTGCGCTGGCCTGCAGGATGACCGGTGCGCCGACTTCGTCGGCAGCCGACATGATGGCCTGCACCTGTTCGAGGTTGTTGACGTTGAACGCCGGGATGCCGTAGCCATTGGCGGCGGCGTGGTCGAGCAATTCGCGCATCGAAACGAGTGCCATGGAAATACCTCGCAGGAGTCTGGATAGAAGGTGAAAAACTGCGTCGATTCTAGCGAGCGCCCCTGTGGGACGGGTCCGACGTCAAACCAACAAACGAGAGGACTGGCGGCAGCACCGGCCCGCCCAGCCATTCGAGCGGCTTGGCGACCGCGCCGATCAGCGTGATGTGGTTGAGGTCGTCGAACTGGCGGGTCTGCACCTCGACCCCGGCCGTGCGCAGCTTGCCGGCCATCTGGGCTGTGTTGCGCACCGGATTCACCAGTTTGTCCTCGGTGACCGCCATGAGCAACGCGCGTGGCGATGCGGACGAGGCATGCGTGAGCGGCTGTGAGTTGGTGGGCGTTTCGGGCCAGTTGAAAGCAACCTGCGCCTGCGGGTTCTCGATCGGCAAAAAATCGTAGGGGCCGGCCAGTCCGATCCAACCCGCCAGCTGCTTCGGACTCGCGCCCACCTCGCCGAGCCAGCGCGCATCGAGCGCGACCATCGCGGCGTTGTACGCACCGGAGCTGTGGCCCATGACGTAGACCTGCTTCGGATCGGCGCCGAGCCGGGCCGCGTTGTCGAGTCCCCACTTCATCGCCATCGCGCTGTCGCGGACGAACACCGGGTAGGTCGCCTCGGGCGCGAGCCGGTAGTCGGGAATCACCACCACCGCGCCGCGCGCCGCCAGCGCCTCGCCGACGAAGCGGTAGCTCGCGCGCTCGCCGCTGCTCCAGGTGCCGCCATAGAAGAACACGACCAGCGGCCGGCTCCCCTCGACCGGCAGCCGCTCGGCCAGCGGCCGGTAGACGTCGAGCCGCTGCCGGGCCTGCACGCCGTAGGCAATGCCTTCTTCGAGGCGATAGGTGCTGCTCGGCACCAGCCCGTTGAGGACCTTGAGCGGCGAGCAGGCGGCAAGAAGAACGGCGCCGAGCACCGCCGCAGCGACGAGGAGAAGTTTCATCCGTCGAGTACGCACGCGCAACGGCGGCGGTTTCGTAGGAGGCCGCCTCAACCTACCTGGCAGATCTTCAGCATGTTCGTGCCGCCCGGGGCACCCATCGGCTCGCCGCAGGTGATGGCATACACGTCGCCTGTCTGCACGATGCCGCGCTTCTTGAGGTGGGCTTCTGCCTGCAGCAGGGCGTTGTCGCGGTCGCTTTCCGAATCCATCAGGAGCGGGCGCACGTTGCGGTAGAGCGCCATCCGGCGCTGCGTCGAGATCCGCGAGGTCAGCGCGTACATCGGAATGTGCGCGCGGTGACGGCTCATCCAGAGCGGCGTGGAGCCCGACTCGGTCAGCGCGACGATCGCCTTCGCGCCGAGGTGATGCGCGGTGAACAGCGCGCCCATGGCGATCGACTGGTCGATACGGGTGTAGTTCTTGCCGCTGAAGTCGGCATCGAGCTGCAGGTCTTCGGCCGCTTCGGCCGCTTCGCAGATGCGGCTCATCTCCTGCACCGTCTCGAGCGGATAGCGCCCGGATGCGGTCTCGGCCGAGAGCATCACGGCGTCGGTGCCGTCGAGCACCGCGTTGGCCACGTCGCTGACCTCGGCGCGCGTCGGCACCGGGTTGGTGATCATCGATTCCATCATCTGCGTGGCGGTGATCACGACCTTGTCCATCTCGCGCGCCATGCGGATCATCTTTTTCTGCAGCGCCGGCACGGCCGCATTGCCGACCTCGACGGCGAGATCGCCGCGGGCGACCATGATGCCGTCGCTCGCGCGCAGGATCTCCTCGAGCTTGGGGATCGCCTCGGCGCGTTCGATCTTGGCAATCATCCCGGGCTTGTGGCCGAACTCGGCAGCCGCGACGTTGCACAGCTGGCGGGCCATTTCCATGTCGGTCGCGTTCTTGGGAAAGCTCACCGCCACGTAGTCGGCCTGGAAGCTCATCGCGGTCTTGATGTCTTCCATGTCCTTGGCGGTCAGCGCCGGCGCGGTAAGGCCGCCGCCGCGCTTGTTGATGCCCTTGTTGTTCGACAGCTCGCCGCCCAGGCGAACCGTGGTGTGCACCTTGTCGCCCTTGACGGCGTCGACCGTGAGCACGATGAGGCCATCGTTCACCAGCAGGCTGTCGCCGGGCTTCACGTCACGCGGCAGATCCTTGTAGTCGAGCCCCACTTCGTTCTGGTCGCCCAGCTCGGTGCGAGACGCGTCGAGCACGAACTTGGAGCCCTGCTCCAGCCAGACCTTCCCCTCGGCGAACCTGCCGACCCGGATCTTCGGGCCCTGCAGGTCGGCCATGATCGCCACCTCGCGTCCGCTGCGGCGCGCCGCCTCGCGCACCATGACGGCGCGGTTGATGTGATCCTGCGCCGTGCCGTGGCTGAAGTTGAGCCGCACCACGCTCACCTTGTAGAGGATCATCTGCTCGAGCAGCTCGGGCGTGCTGGACGCCGGACCGAGGGTGGCGACGATCTTGGTCGCATGGCGGGGAAGGCGGGGCGTGCTCATGGGGTCTCCGGTTTGTATTCTGTACTGTATACACTTTGACGAGCCGCCGCCATATCGCGATTGGCGTGCCGTCGCGGCTTCAGCCGGCAACGCGCCGGGCGAGGATCTCGAAGGCCGGCAGCGTCTTGCCCTCCAGCACTTCCAGGAACGCCCCGCCGCCGGTCGAGATGTAGCCGATGCGGTCCTCGATGCCGTACTTGGCAATCGCAGCCAACGTATCGCCGCCACCCGCGATCGAGAATGCGCCGCTCTGGGCAATGGCGCGGGCGATCGTTTCGGTGCCGTTCGCAAAGGCGTCGAATTCGAACACGCCGACCGGCCCGTTCCACACCACGGTGCCCGCCTCGCGCAGCTGCGCGGCCAGCATGTCGGCGGTCTTCGGACCGATGTCGAGGATCAGGTCGTCCTCGGCCACGTCGGTCGCATCCTTGACCGTGGCCACGGCATCGGCTGCGAAGGTCTTGGCGGTGACCACATCGACCGGGATCGGCACCGCGGCGCCGCGCGCGCGCATCATCTCGATGACGGCCTTGGCTTCGTCGATCAGGTCGGGCTCGGCGAGCGATTTGCCGATCTCCAGGCCCGCAGCCAGCATGAAGGTGTTGGCGATGCCGCCGCCCACGATCAGCTGGTCGACCTTGTCCGCAAGGCTCTTCAGGATGGTCAGCTTGCTACTGACCTTCGAGCCGGCGACGATCGCCACCAGCGGCCGCTTCGGCTGCGCCAGTGCCTTGGTGATCGCATCCATCTCGGCCGCGAGCAGCGGGCCGGCGCAGGCCACCTCGGCGTACTGCGCGATGCCGTAGGTCGTGGCCTCGGCACGGTGCGCGGTGCCGAAGGCGTCGTTCACGTAGATGTCAGTCAGCGCGGCGAGCTTGCGCGCCAGCGCTTCGTCGTTCTTCTTCTCGCCCTTGTTGAGTCGGCAGTTCTCGAGCAGCACCACCTGGCCCGGCGCCACATCGACGCCGTCGACCCAGTCGGACACCAGCGGAACGACGCGGCCGAGCAGTTCGCCGAGGCGCTCGGCGACCGGTGCCAGCGAGTCCTCCGGCTTGAACTGGCCTTCGGTCGGGCGGCCGAGGTGGGAAGTGACCATCACCGCGGCACCCGCGTCGAGGGCCTGCCGGATGCAGGGCACCGAGGCGCGGATGCGCGTGTCCTCGGTGATGCGGCCTGCGTCGTCCTGCGGCACGTTGAGATCGGCCCGGATGAACACGCGCCGGCCGGCGACCTTGCCT
>JANOCL010000070.1:0-23469 GCA_031412135.1 Variovorax sp.
TCAGCCGCTCAAAAAGCGCGCCGGCCAGATGACGAGCTGCGGGAACAGCACCATGAGAAACATCATCGAGAACTCGGCGATCGCGAAGGGCCACACGCCGCGGGTGAGTTCGTCCATCTTCATGCGCCCGACGCCCGCCACCACGTTGAGCACCGTGCCCACCGGCGGCGTGATCAGGCCGATCGAGTTGTTGATGATGAACAGCACCCCGAAATAGACCGGGTCGATGCCCGCGGCCTTGATGACCGGCATCAGCACCGGCGTGAGGATCAGGATGGTGGGCGTCATGTCCATCGCCGTGCCGACCGCGATCACCAGCACCATGATCGCAATCATCAGCAGCATCGGGCTGGCGATCAGCGGCTCGAGCAGCGCCACCAGCTTGGCCGGCATGTCGGCCACGGTGATGAGCCAGGCCGAGACCATGGCCGCGGCGACCAGGAACATCACGATCGCGCTGGTCTTGGCTGCGGAGACGAACATCGCGTAGAACTGCGAGGGCTTGAGTTCGCGGTACACCACGGTGGCCACGAACATCGCGTAGACCGCCGCCACCACGGCCGCCTCGGTGGGCGTGAAGATGCCGAAGCGCAGGCCCACCAGGATGATCAGCGGCAGCATCAGCGCCCAGGTCGCCTCGCGCAGCGCGGTGCGCATTTCGGCCCTGGACTTGCGCGGCGGCGGCAGCACCTTCTCCTTGCGCACCAGCAGCCACCAGGTGAACCAGAGCGAGGCGCCGATCAGGAGGCCCGGGAAGATGCCGGCAAGGAACAGCTTGGAGATCGACACGTTCGCTGCCACGCCGAAGATCACGAAGCCGATCGACGGCGGGATGATCGGGCCGATCACGCCCGATGCCGCGATCAGCCCGCCGGAGCGCGCCTTGTCGTGGCCCGCGGCCACCATCATCGGGATCAGCAGGGCCGAGAGCGCGGCCGCATCGGCCACCGCCGAACCCGACAGCGCCGACAGGATGCAGGCCGCGATGATGGCGACGTAGCCCAGCCCGCCGCGCACGTGGCCGACCACCGCCAGCGCCAGGTTGACGATGCGCCGCGACAGTCCGCCCTGGTTCATGGCCTCGCCGGCCAGCATGAAGAAGGGCACGGCCAGAAGCGGAAAGCTGTCGGCACCGTTGATCACGTTCTGCGCCAGGATCTGCGCGTCGAACAGGTCGAGGTGCCACATCAGCGCCACGCCGCACAGGAGGAGCGAATAGGCGATCGGCACGCCGATGGCCATGGCGCCGAGCAAGGCGCCGAGGAAGATGGCGATGGTCATGTCAGCGGCCCCGCGTGTCGTTGTTGCTGCCGCGGCGCCCGGCGCGTGCTTCCTCGGCATCGCGGCGTGCGAGTTCGGCGGTGATGCGGTCGATGTCGGCCTGCTCTTCCGACTCGTGCACCATGACCAGTTCGGCATCGGCGAGGCGGCCGCTCAAGGCACGCCACAGGTCGTAGAGCAGGAACACGATGGCCGACACGCCGAACACAACGCCCACGAAGTAGAAGATGCCGACCGACGCGCCGGTGGTGGGCGCGCTCACGTCCCAGTTGATCAGCGTCTGCTGCCAGCTGCCGGTGAGCAGCAGGTACGAGGCGAAGAGCATCAGCAGGTGGGCCAGCACCAGGCACAGCTTCTTGCCCCAGACGGGCAGCTTGGAGATCAGCATGTCGGTGCCCAGGTGGCCGTGCTCGCGCACCGCGACGATGGCCCCCAGGAAGGTCATCCACACGAAGAGCCAGCGCGAGACTTCTTCCGACACGGTGATGCCCGAGTTGAAGCCGTAGCGCAGCACGACGTTGCCGAACACCATCACCACCATGATCGCCAGCATCAGGGCCATGAGGCCTTCGAGCCCACGGCAATACCACGAGAAAACCCTGGTCATCTTCTGTCTCCTGTTGAAGTCGTGCCGCTCAGTACCGCCTCGCTGATCCACCTTGCGCTCTTCATGCCGCGCCGGCCGATCACCATCGGGTCGGAATTCACGTAGTCGTCGTTGAACACCTCGAAGGTGTAGTGGCCGCGGTAGCCCCGCTGCTCGAGCAATTGCACCAGGTCGCGCACGTCGTGCAGGCCTTCGCCGGGAAAGAGGCGCTGGTGGCGCGCGAGCTCGATGATGTCGGCCTGCCGGTCGCTGTACTCGAAGAAGTAGTCGGCCAGCTGCACCAGGAAAATCTTCTCGACCGGCACCTCGGCCAGCTGCGCCAGCGTCTCCGGCGTGTCGTCGCCGTGCACCGACATGTGGAAGGAGTCGATGTTGAGGCCGACGTTCTGGCGGTTGCAGCGCCGCACGATGTCCCAGGCCTGGTGCCAGCGGTTGACATGCCGGCCCCAGGAGAGCGCCTCGTAGCAGATGCGGATGCCCAGCGGCGTGGCCAGGGTGGCGAGCGTGCGCAGGTCCTCGGCCGCGCGCTCCGGGTCGTCGATCGCGAGCGGCGAGGTGGTCGAGCACACGAGCAGCAGGTCGGCGCCGACCAGCGCCATCTGGCGAAGCTGCTCGCGCGCCATTTCGAGCCGGTGCGGCCGCATCGCGTCGGGCGCGCATTCGAAGTCGCGCAGCGGCTGGAAGTCGGTGACCTTGAGGCCGCTGGCCTTCACCAGCTCGGCCGCCTGCTCCACGCCCGCCGGATGCGCGACCAGGTCGCGCGCCCACAGCTCGACGCCGGAGAAGCCGGCCGCCTTCATGCACGCCAGCTTGTGCGCCAGGTCGCCGCCCATCGTGACGGTGTTGAAGCCGAAGCGGCTCAGTTCGATGGCCATGGTCAGGCGACGCTGTCGGAGTGGTAGCGCAGGGGTGCGTCGATCTCCGCGGCCATCGCGGCCGGGTAGATCAGCTCGCGCAGGAAGCGCGCGTCTTTGCGCACGGAATTGGCCGCCTCCCCATGGCCGAAGAAATCGAGGTAGTTCGGAAACTGCTGGACCAGCATCTCGAAGCCGGCCTGCGCATTCAGGCCCCGGGCGCGGGCGGCACGCACCAGCGGCGTCGGCTGGTTGCGCAGCAGGATGTCGAACAGCGCCGCGTGCGAATCCATGCGCGCAACGTCGAAGGGCGATGCGTCTTCGGCCGCCAGGCCGAGCGGCGTCGTATTGACCACCAGGTCGTAGCCGGCCGGGTCGTTGCTGTCGACGGCGACCGTGGTCGCATCGAAGAAGGCGTCGAGCTTGGCCGCCACGCCCGCCGCCTTGCCGGCCGTCACGTCATGGAATGCGATGTGCTCCGCGCCGTTGACGGTGCCGCCTTCGGCCAGCGCGACGCCGATCGCCGCCGCGCTCACGCCGGCGCCGAGGATGAGAACCCGCTTGCCCCGGAACGGGATGTTGTAGTGGTCGAGCGCGCCGAGCAGGCCCTCGCCGTCGAACAGGTCGCCTTCGAGTTCGCCGTTGCCGATCCGGCGCACCACGTTCACCGACCCGGCCACGCGGCCGAACAGGCCGCAGGCGTCGAGCAAATCGACCAGCAGCGGCTTGTGCGGCGGCGCGATCACCATGCCGCGCACGTTCTTCGCCAGGAAAGCCGCCTTCACGAACACCGCAAGGTCGCGCCTGGCCACCTGCACCGGCGCCATCACCGCGTCGATGCCGCAATGCTCGAACACGGCGTTGAACATGCGCGGCAGCCGCACGTGGGTGATCGGGTCGCCCGGGAGCAGATAGAGGGAGGTGCTGCCTGCGATGGGAGGGAACATGGTTTTTTGTCTCGCTTGGTGTTGTGCGGCAATCGCGCGTCTTGGGGAGAAGCGATGCGACTTTATGATCAGCGACGGCGCTCGCCACAAAAATTGACGCTTGCTTGATCGATCAGCGATTTTTCATGATCGATAATCGAACGAATCCGGGGTTTCCCCCAAGTTATCGCCATGACCGACCCTGCCCAACCGCCTCCCTCAGACCTCGACAAGCGCGACTGGATCGCGGGCCTGGAGCGCGGCGTGTCGATCATCGAAGCCTTCGACGACGCACATCCCCGCATGACGGCGAGCGAGGCCGGCCAGCGCACAGGCATGACCCGTACCGCCGCCAGGCGCTACCTGCTCACGCTGCAGCACATGGGCTACGTGGCCGGCGACGGCAAGCTGTTCTGGCTCACGCCGCGGGTGCTGCGGCTCGGCCAGTCGTACCTCGAATCGGCGCGGTTGCCGCGGGTGGTGCAGCCCTTCCTGCAGCGGGTGGCCGCCGGCACGCACGAGATCGCCTACCTGAGCGTGATGGACGGCGACGAGGTGGTCTACATCGCACGCAACGGCCCCAACCGCAGCATGAGCACAGGCTACGTGCTGGGCGCGCGCGTGCCGGCGCAGGTCACCGCGGCGGGCATGCTGATGCTCGCGATGCGCAGCGACGAGGAGCGCAGCAGCTGGCTGGCCGCGCACGAGCTCACCGTGTTCACACCGCACACCATCGCCAGCAAGGAACGCATGAAGCTCGAACTGGCGCGCATCCGTGCCCAGGGCTGGTCGATCTCGGAGCAGCAGCTCGACCTCAATTCGCGCGGCATCGCGGTGCCGCTGCGCGACCGGCACGGCGCGCTCGTGGGCGCGCTCAACATCACGATGCCGATGGGCCATGAAAGCAGCGAGGACGCGGTGGCGCGCGTGCTGCCGGTGCTGCGCGAGACGGCGCAGGCGATGCGCAATCTGATCTAGGCAAAGCCCGCGATGAAGGGCTCGACCGCGACGATGGGGAATTTCGTCTTGCCTGCCAGCACCAGCAGATCGCGGTCGCCGGTGACCAGCACTGCCTTGCCGAAGGCTGCGAGCTGCAGGAAGGGCATGTCGTAGGGGTCGCGGCATGCCGGCACTGGCGGCGGCGGAACGGGCAGCGCCACGACCGTCGCATGGGGCAGGTAGTCGGCCAGCAACTCTTCCTGCTCCGATCGCGAGAGCCGGAATTTCGGGTAGGCGAGCACGCGCACCAGTTCGCCTGCTGTCGCGGTGCTCACCAGCGGCGTGCAGGCGCCCTGCTGCCACAGCCCACGCAAGCGCCGCGTCGCCGGACCAGCGAACAAGAGTGCGGAAAGAACCACGTTGGTGTCGAACACCACAAGCCGGGCGGCCACCCGTTCAGCCCTTGCGCGGGGTCTTTGCGGCCGAGGAGCTGCGCTTCACCTTGTAGTTTGGCGCCGGTTCGGCGGCCGTCGATACCTGCGGCGCGACCGTCTGCCGCGCCCAGCCGACGGCGTCGCTCACATCCGCATCGGTGAGCCCCAGCGCGGCGAGCTTGGCACGCACTGCGTCGCCGCGCTGAATGCGCACCGGGGTCAGCACGATCTGCCCATCGCGGGTTTCGACGTCGAAATACTCGGTCGCGCCGATTCGTTCCGTCACCGCGCGCGGCAGCGTGAGCTGGTTCTTGGAAGTCATCTTGGCAAGCATCGGTTTTTCCCGAAGTAAGGAATCCTTACTTTAGACGCTGCGGCGGCTGAAATCAACCCCGCCCTTCCATCCTCTGCGCCCGCCACGCACACACGCTCCCCACCGCTGCGAGGAAGGTCGCGACCCCGAACATCGCCACATAGCCGAAGCGCTGTGCAATCGCCCCGCCGGCCAGCACGCCGAACACGCCGCCGAAGCCATAGCCGATGACGGTGAAGAGCGCCTGCCCGCGGCCGCGCAGCCGGCCCTGGAAGTGGCGCGACACCATCGCGATGCAGGCGGTGTGATGCGCCGCGAACGACAGCGCATGCAGGGCCTGCGCCGCTGCGAGCGCCCAGAGCCACTGGCCGCCGCCGGCCGTGACGCCGAGGCGGAGCACGCCGGCAATCCCGCAGATCAGCAGCCAGCGCGGCATCGCGAACATGCCCAGGAGCCGGCCTTGCAGGAAGAACCAGACGATCTCGGCCACGACCGACAACGCCCACAGCAGGCCGATGGTTCCCTTGCCGTAGCCGAGCGAATCGAGGTAGAGCGACAGGAAGCCGTAGACCGCGAAATGCGCCATGACGTGGAAGAACAGCGAGGCAAAGAACCAGCGCACCGGAGGGATGCGCAGCACCGGCCAGACCGGCGGCGTCGCTCCGGCATGCACCGCCACCGGCTCGCGCACGTCGGGCAGCCGCATCGTCGCGATTAGCACCACGGCCAGCGTGCCGGCGGCCCAGGCCGGAAAGTGCGCCATGCCGAAGCGGTCGAACCATGCGCCGGCGGCAAACACGGTGAGCAGGAAACCGGCGGAGCCCCACAGGCGGATGCGGCCGTAGCGGCCCCAGTCGCCGGCCACCAGGTGCGCCATGGCGGCCTCGGTGAGCGACATCATCGAACTGGTGTGGGTGAACATCACCAGCAGCACCAGGCCCAGCCACCAGGCGCCGCCATGCCACCACAGGCCGAAGGAGGACAGCAGCGCCACCCCGGCGCTGAAGCGCAGCAGCTTCACACGCTGCCCGGTGTGGTCGCTGAGCGCGCCCCAAGCGTAAGGCGCGAAGACCCGGGTGATCGACTGCACCGAGGTCAACAGGCTGATGGTGAAGATGGGCAGCCCCAGATCCTTCAGCCACAGCGGCAGGTACGGATTGAAGAAGCCGATGTGGGCGAAGTAGCTGGCCGAGAGCGCGGCGAAGGCCAGCAGATGGCCGCGCCCGCCGGCTGCGGGCGGTGCGGGCGGCGTCGCCGCCACTACAGGAAGGACGCCTGCGGCTGCAGGTCGGCGGAGGACCGCGCTTCGTCCTGCCGGCCCGCCACGTCCCCGCACTGCGCCCGGTTGCGCAGTGCATGCTCCATCACCACGAGCGCCAGCATCGCTTCCGCGATCGGCGTCGCCCGGATGCCGACGCAGGGGTCGTGCCGGCCCTTGGTGACCACTTCCACGGGCATGTTGTCGACGTCGACCGAGCGGCGCGGGCTGATGATCGAGCTGGTCGGCTTGATCGCGATGCTCACCTCGAGATCCTGCCCGGTGGTGATGCCGCCGAGCGTGCCGCCAGCGTTGTTGGTCTCGAAGCCGTCCGGCGCGATGGCGTCGCCGTGGGTGGTGCCGCGCTGCGTCACGCTGGCAAAGCCGGCGCCGATCTCAACGCCCTTCACCGCGTTGATGCCCATCATCGCCCAGGCGATGTCGGCATCCATCTTGTCGAAGAGCGGCTCGCCCAGCCCCACCGGCACGCCCGACGCCATGACGCGGATGCGGGCGCCGCAGGAGTCGCCCGCCTTGCGCAGCGCGTCCATGTAGGTCTCGAGCTGCGACACGTCGGCCACCGGCGCGAAGAACGGGTTGTTCGGCACATGCGCCCAGCTTTCGAAGGGAATCGCGATCTCGCCGATCTGCGTCATGCAGCCGCGGAACACGGTGCCGTACTTCTCGGCCAGCCACTTCTTGGCGACGGCGCCGGCGGCGACCATCGGCGCGGTGAGCCGCGCCGACGAGCGCCCACCGCCGCGCGGATCGCGAATGCCATATTTCTTCCAGTAGGCGAAATCGGCATGGCCGGGACGGAACTGCTGCGCGATCTGGCCGTAGTCCTTGCTGCGCTGGTCGGTGTTCCGGATCAGCAGCGCGATCGGCGTGCCGGTGGTCTTGCCTTCGTACACGCCAGAAAGGATCTGCACCGCGTCGGGCTCGTTGCGCTGCGTCACATGGCGGCTGGTGCCGGGGCGGCGGCGATCGAGGTCGCGCTGGATGTCGGCTTCGGCCAGCGCCATTCCGGGCGGACAACCGTCGATGACGCAGCCGATCGCGGGGCCGTGGGATTCACCGAAGTTGGTGACCGCGAAAAGGGTGCCGAAGGTGTTGCCGCTCATGGCACAGGATTATCCCGAGAAAGTGGCTTGGCCGAGCAAGGCCTCCAGCTTCACCAGCGAGCCGGTCCAGCCGTGGGCATGACCCTCGCGCGCCGCCTCGTCGGTGAACTGCTCGTGGCGCAGCACCAGCTCGCAGCCGTCGACAGCGGGTTCGATCAGCACCGTGACGCGCGACTCGCGCTCGGGCGTGCTGTGCCAGGCCCAGCTGAAGACCAGCTTGCGATCGGGAACGATCTCGCGGTAGACGCCGCCGACTTCATGGCGTTCGCCGTCGGCGGCCAGCATCACGACACGGAAGCGACCACCGACACGGAGGTCGATCTCGGCCACCGGCACCGACGTGATCTTCGCCGGGCCGAACCAGTGCTTCAGCGCTTGCGGGTCGACCCAGGCCCGCCAGACTTTTTCGGGCGCGACGCGCAAGTGCCGTCGGAGGGTGAGCGAGGGACGCTCTCGTTCTTCGTCCCGGGTGGCAGGGCTCGCCATGCGGTCTCCTCTTGGTGGTACAGGAAGCGGGCGAGCGCATCGAGGCGTTCGGCCCAGAACTTTTCATAGCGCGACAACCACACGGCGGCCTCCTGCATCGGCTGGGGCGAAAGCTCGCAGCGCACGATACGGCCTTCTTTCGTGCGGGACACGAGCCCGGCGTTCTCGAGCACGCGCAGGTGCTTCATGAAGCCGGTGAGCGACATGTCGTGCGGCTGCGCAAGCTCGCTCACGGTGCGCCCGCCGCCCTCGCCCAGGGCCTGGAGCACGGCACGGCGCGTCGGATCGGCGAGCGCGGCGAAAACCGCATCGAGGGCGCCTGCATCTGAGTGAACCATGCGGTTGAGTTTGCGGAGGCTGCAGCCGCTTTGTCAATCCCACGCTGCAGTCCTGAGTTTTCAGTAATTCTTGGAACTACAGCAATTCTTGCGAGACAATCGCGCATGGCCGATACACCCGCGATCCCGCCGCTCAACCGCCAGTTCGTTGCCCACTTCGGCGAGATGGGCAGCCGCTGGGGCATCAACCGTACCGTGGGCCAGATCTACGCGCTGATCTTCATTTCAGAGCGCGGGCTCAATGCCGACGAGATCGCGGAACTGCTGGAGTTCTCGCGCTCGAACGTGAGCATGGGCCTGAAGGAACTGCAGGCCTGGCGCCTGGTGCGCCTGCGCCACCTGCCAGGCGACCGCCGCGAATATTTCGAGGCGCCGTCCGACGTGTGGGAGATCTTTCGCGTGCTGGCCGAAGAAAGGCGGCGGCGCGAGATCGAGCCCACGCTCTCGATGTTGCGCAATGCGCTGCTCGAATCGCCCACCAGCCCGGCCGAGCGCCATGCGCAGGCCCGCATGAAAGAGATGCACGAGCTGATTGACCGGCTCATGACCTGGTTCGATGATGTCCAGAAACTGGCACCGGAAACCGCCATGCAGTTGATGGGCATGGGGGCCAGGGTGACCAGGGTGCTCGAGTTCAAGGACCGCCTCACCGGCAAATCTCCAGCCAAGCTCGCCACGCCCTCGAAGGCCCTGAAGGCCGTCAAGAAAGAAAGCTGAACGATGGAACTCGACACGCTCGTCCTCTCGCGCATTCAGTTCGCGGCCAACATCAGCTTCCACATCCTGTTTCCGAGCATCAACATTGCGCTGGCATGGGTGCTGGTTTTCTTCCGGCTGCGCACGATGGGCGCGCGCGGCACGCCGGCTGCGCAGCACTGGGAGGCGGCCTACTATTTCTGGACCAAGGTCTTCGCGCTGACCTTCGCGCTCGGCGTGGTGTCGGGCATCACGATGAGCTTCCAGTTCGGCACCAACTGGCCGGGCTACATGGAGAAGGCCGGCAACGTGGCGGGTCCGCTGCTCGGGTACGAGGTGCTCACCGCCTTCTTCCTCGAAGCGACCTTCCTCGGCATCATGCTGTTCGGCCGCGACCGGGTGTCGGAACGGGTGCACCTGATCGCCAGCCTGATGGTGGCCGGCGGCACCACGTTGTCGGCGTTCTGGATTCTGGCGCTCAACTCGTGGATGCAGACGCCGAGCGGCTACGAGATCGTCGACGGTCGCTTCCACGTGCTGAGCTGGTGGGACGTGATCTTCAACCCCTCGTTCCCGTACCGCCTGGGGCACAAGCTGCTGGCCTCGACGCTCACCGTGTCGTTCCTCGTCGCCGGCCTGAGCGCCTGGCAACTGCTGCGCAACACGCCCAATGCGGGCACCCGCAAGGCGCTGCGTGCGGCCGTCACGATCGCCGCGGTAGCGATCCCGCTGCAGATACTCATGGGCGACATGCACGGCCTGAACACGCTGGAGCACCAGCCGGCGAAGATTGCCGCGATCGAAGGCGTCTGGCACACCGAGAAGAGCGCGCCGCTCACGTTGTTCGGCATCCCCAACGAGAAAGAAGGCCGCACCGATTACGCGATCCAGATTCCGAAGCTGGCAAGCCTGATCCTCGCCCACGACATCGACGCGGAGATCAAGGGCCTGAACGAATTCCCGAATGCGCATCCGCCGGTGGCGCCGGTGTTCTGGGGCTTCCGGATCATGGTCGGCGTCGGCATGCTGATGCTGGTCGTGTCCTGGTGGGCGGCATGGACGCTGCTTCGCCGGCGCAAGCAGGCCGGCCCCGAAGCGCCGGAGCCGCGAGTCTTGCTGTGGACCCTGGCCGCGATGACCTTCTCGGGCTGGGTCGCGACGCTGGCCGGCTGGTACGTGACCGAGATCGGCCGCCAGCCCTTCATCATCTACGGCCTGGTGCGCACCGCCGACGTGGTGGCGGACCATCCGCCGGCAATGGTGGCGAGCACCCTCGTTGCCTGGCTGCTTCTCTACGTCGTGCTGCTCGGCTCGTACGTGGCGGTGCTCAAGTACATGGCCGAACATCCCGACAAGCCGTCGCCGGAGTCGCCGATGCCGGTGACCACCACCGCCCCGCCTTCAGCCCTGAAAGTATCCGATGCCTGAGCTCACCTGGGCCACCTGGCTGCCCCTGATCTTCATGGCCGTGATGGGCCTGTCGCTGATGATCTACGTGGTGCTCGACGGCTACGACCTCGGCGTCGGCATCCTGCTGCCCTTTGCCACCGATGAGGAAAAGGACGTGATGGTGTCGAGCATCGGCCCGTTCTGGGACGCCAACGAGACCTGGCTGGTGCTCGGCATCGGTGTGCTGCTGGTGGCGTTTCCGTTCGCGCATGGCGTGGTGCTGAGCGCGCTGTACCTGCCGGTGATGGTGATGCTCGTGGGGCTGACGCTGCGCGGCGTCTCGTTCGACTTTCGCGTGAAGGCGCGCAACGAGCACAAGCGGGCCTGGAACTGGGCTTTCTCGATCGGCTCGCTCGCCGCGGCCATGGCGCAAGGCTGGATGCTCGGCAGCTACCTGACGGCCTTCAGCTACAGCGGCGTGTCGCTGGCCTTCAGCCTCGGCATCGCGCTGACGCTGCCGACCGCCTACGCCATGCTCGGCGCCGGCTGGCTGATCATGAAGACCTGGGACGACCTCAAGCTGAAAGCCGTGCAGTGGGCGCGCGCCGTGCTGTGGCCGATGGGCATCGCGCTCATCGGCATCTCGGTGGCGACGCCGATCGTCAGCCCGAACGTGTTCGACAAGTGGTTCGCACTGCCGCAGCTGTTCGGCCTGCTGCCGATCCCGCTGGCCTGCGGTGCCGCTTTCTTCGCGATCCACCATGTGATCTCGAAGCCGAAGGTGGTCGCGGCCGGCTACGGCTGGATCGTCTTCGCCTGCACGGTGCTGATCTTTCTGCTGGCTTTCCTGGGCCTCGCCTACAGCATCTATCCCTTCGTGGTGCTCGACCGCATGACTGTCTGGGAGGCCGCGAGTTCGACCGAGGCGCTCGCAGTGATCCTGATCGGCGTATCGATCAGCGTGCCGGCGATCATCGGCTACACGATCTTCATGTACAGGGTGTTCTGGGGTCCGGCGCAGACGCTGAGCTACGGCGCGCCGATGCTACGATCGCCCGCCGAACCTGTCGTCCAAGAGCGAAATTGAAGATCCTTTCCATCACACCGACCTACTTTCCCGAAGTGGGCGGCATCGAGTCCGTGGTGCGCGAGCTGGCCATCCGGACTTCCGGCGACGGCGTGCAGGTGGACGTGGCGCACGTCTCGGCCGGGCACGCGGCCTACTCGGTCGATGAGTTGGACGGCATCAAGGTGCATCGGGTGCCGGTCACGGGCAATCGCCTTGCCGGCCACGCCCGCGGCCTCGGACAGCTCGCGGCCGGCTACGACCTGCTGCATGTGCACGACCCTCAGTTGATGATGCTTACTGGCAACGTGCTGGCGCAGTGCCGCCGCATTCCTGCCGTGCTGAGCACGCATGGCGGCTTTCGCCATACGCAGAAACACCGCGCATTCAAGTGGCTGCACGAGCATCTGGCGATGCGCGTGCTGCTCGCGCACTACCGCAAGATCCTCGCGAGCAGCGAGTCGGATGCGGCGTATTTCAGCCGCTTCTCCGACAAGGTCGAGAAGTACGAGAACGGCATCGCGTTCGACAAGTTCCAGCACGGGATCAACACCGGCGCTGCCGACCCCACGCGCTGGATCTACTGGGGCCGCTGGTCGCGCAACAAGCGCATCGATGCGGTGATCGACACCGTCGCCGCGGCGCGCGACAAAGGCATCAGGATCGACCTCCTGATCGCCGGGCCCGACTTCGACAACCTCGGCGATTCCTTCCGTGCGCAGATCGGCGCGCTTCAGCTCGACGATTCGGTCACGTTGCATTCGTACATCGAGGATGCCGCCCTGCTGCAGGAATTGCGGCAGCGCTCGGTGTTCATCACCGGCAGCGAGTACGAAGGTTTCGGCGTCGGCATCCTCGAGGCCATGGCCGCCGGCAAGATCGTGGTCTGCCGCGACATGGCGCCGATCAACGGCTTCGTCCTGCCGGCAGTGAACGGCTTCTTCCTCGACTTCGATCTGGGCGAGAGCGACATGACGGTGGTGCGCGAGATCGCCAACCTGGCCCCGCAACGCTGCGGCACCATGTCGGCTGCCGCCCAGGCAAAGGCCGGCAAGTACGACTGGAATACCGTGGCGCGAAAGTTCTCGGCCGTCTATGCCGAGGCGCTCGCCGCGGGCGCGCGGCGCTAGGAAACGACGACCCCGCAGAGCAGCAGCCCTGCGAAGAGCGCCAGCACCGCCCGCCAGCTTGCGGCGCGGCATTCGACCCACCGATACAGGAGCGCTGCCGCCGCGACCGACAAAGCAAAGGTGGCGCCGAGGCCCAGCATGCCCATCCACGGCCCCGGCGCCACGAAGCGGCCGAGCGCCGCGCTCACCAGCAGCAGCACCGGAAAGTGGATCAGGAACAGCGAGTACGAAATGCGCCCCAGGTACACCAGCGGCCGCGCGAACTGCGGCCTCGCTGCAGCTGCAGCAGGTGCAGCATGGTTGTGGCGCTCGGCGGCCACGATCATCAGCGCAGTGACGAGCGCGACCGCGATGCGGCTGCGCCAGTCGAGCGCCAGCGCCGCGGCACCGACCAGCGCCAGCAGCACCACCGCGAAGCGCCAAGTGCTGCGCCGCGTCGCGCGCCCGATCCAGAACACCAGCATCCCCAGGCCATAGGCCCCGAAGAAATAGAGCGCCGTGACGTCCAGCGCCGCCTGCCGGTTGAACATCGCCAGCGACGCGATGACCAGCGCCAGCACCACCGCCACGGTCAGCCAGCGCGAAGGCCCCGACCGTGCCGGCCAGCGCCGCTGCAGCGATTCCGACAATGCGATGGCAGCCAGCGCAAGAACGAACAGCTGGAAGTCGATCGCCACGTACCAGACGCCGGCGGAGAGCGCGTCGTAGCCGAGCAGGTCCTGCAGCAGCAGTCCGTGTGCGACCAACTGGGCCAGCACGGGCGCTGCCGGCACGGCATCGCCGTCGATCCACGGGCGCACGATCGCGGCGACCAGCACGCCGAAGCTCAAAGCGGCCAGATAGGGCATCACGAGCCGGCCATAGCGCTGCATCACGCGGGCCAGCGGCCGGTCGCCGCGCAGCACCCCGTCGGGCGCGAGGCTGCCGGCTGCAAGAAATCCGGCCAGCACCAGGAACACCTGCACCGCGAGCCGGGCGTCTTGTGCCAGCCATTCGAACAAGCCGGGCGCCAGCGAAGAGGCATGCACCGGCAATGGACCGTAGCGCGCGAAGTGATGCCCGACGATCACCACGCAGGCAAGGCCCTTCAAAACGTCGACGAGCGGCAGGCGCACCCCAGCCGCTGCGCCCGCGACTGCCAGCGGCGCGCTCAGGGTTGCAGCAGGGTCAGAGCGCAAGCCGCGCACGCGCCTCGAAGTACTCGCGCTTGAGCTTCTCGATGTAGGCCGCGGCCGTGGCCACCTCGGTCACCGCGCCGATGCCCTGGCCCGAGCCCCAGATGTCTTTCCAGGCCTTGGCCTTGCTGCCCTCGCCGCCACCGAAGTCCATGGTCTTCAGTTCGCCCTCCGGCAGGTTGGCCGGATCCATGCCCGCCGCCACGATGCTGGGCGCGAGGTAGTTGCCGTGCACGCCGGTGAACAGGTTGGAATAGACGATGTCGTCCGAACTGCCCTCGACGATCGCCTGCTTGTAGGCATCGCTCGCACGCGCTTCCTCGGTCGCGATGAAGGCGGTGCCGATGTAGGCGAAATCGGCGCCCATTGCCTGCGCCGCCAGCACCGCGCCGCCGGTGGCGATGGAACCCGACAGCGCAATGGGTCCGTCGAACCACTGCCGGATTTCCTGGATCAGCGCGAACGGACTCTTCACGCCCGCGTGGCCGCCCGCGCCGGCCGCCACCGCGATGAGGCCGTCGGCACCCTTCTCGATCGCCTTTTTCGCAAAGGTGTTGTTGATGATGTCGTGCAGCGTCACGCCGCCGTAGCTGTGCACCGCGTCGTTCACGTCGGTGCGCGCGCCGAGCGAGGTGATCACGATCGGCACCTTGTACTTCACCACCATCTCCATGTCGTGCGCGAGCCGGTCGTTGCTCTTGTGGACGATCTGGTTGATGGCGAAGGGCGCGGCGCGACGCTCGGGATTGGCCTTGTCGTGCGCCCCGAGCGCTTCGGTGATCTCGGCCAGCCAGTCCTCGAGCTGCGATGCGGGCCGCGCATTGAGCGCCGGCATCGCACCCACCACGCCGGCCTTGCACTGCGCGATCACCAGCTTGGGATTGCTGATGATGAACAGCGGCGAGCCGATGATGGGCAGCGGGAGATTGGCGAGCACGGTGGGTAGTTTGGACATGGGGTCTCCGGGAGTAACGTTGAAGATTGGCTTTGAAGGCGGACATCCAGACGCAGAGGACGCGAAGATTTCGCAGAGGTCGCGAAAGAATGCAGAGACTTCTCGGTCTTTTTTGCGTCCTTCGCGTTTTTTCGCGTCCTCTGCGTCCGGTCAAGCCCGATTCAGAACGCGTCGATTGCCAGCGCCGTCACGCTTTCGGCGCCCTCGACGATGCTGTCACGCACCGCAGGCGCCTTGTTGAGGATGTGCTCGGCGTAGAACCTCGCAGTGGCGATCTTGGCGTGCATGAAGGCGGTGTCGGTGCCCGCCGCGGCAAGGTCTTCGGCCACCAGCAGCGAGCGCGCGAGCTGCCAGCCGGCGACCAGGTTGCCGGCGAGCATCAGGTAGGGCACGCTGCCCGCGAACACCGCATTCGGCGCGCCCCTGGTCTGCCCGGCGACGAACTCGACCACATCGACGAACGCCTGGCGTGCGGCGGCCAGCCGCTTGAGCACGGCGCGGGCTGCCGCCGTGTCGCGCTTCGCGAGCTTGGCTTCGGTGGCCTCGATCTGCCGGGCGATTGCCTTGGCCGTCTGGCCGCCGTCGCGGGCGGTCTTGCGGCCAACCAGGTCGTTGGCCTGGATCGCGGTGGTGCCTTCGTAGATGGTGAGGATCTTGGCATCGCGCAGGTACTGCGCCGCGCCGGTCTCCTCGATGAAGCCCATGCCGCCGTGCACTTGCACGCCGAGCGATGCGACTTCCAGGCTCATCTCGGTGCTGTAGCCCTTGACCAGCGGCACCAGGAATTCGTAGAAGGCGGCGTTCTGCTTGCGCGCGTCGGCATCGGCATGGTGGTGCGCCGCGTCGTAGGCGGCCGCGGCCACCGAGGCCATGGCGCGGCAGCCTTCGGTGTAGGCGCGCATGGTCATCAGCATGCGCTTCACGTCCGGGTGATGGATGATCGGCGCGCTGGCGTTGATCGAGCCGTCGACCGGCCGGCTCTGCACCCGCTCGCGGGCATAGGCCACCGCATGCTGGTAGGCGCGTTCTGCAATCGCGATGCCTTGCATGCCGACCGCATAGCGCGCC
The DNA here is from genome assembly GCA_031412135.1 of Variovorax sp. Lineage (GTDB taxonomy): Bacteria > Pseudomonadota > Gammaproteobacteria > Burkholderiales > Burkholderiaceae_C > Variovorax. The sequence continues at coordinate 16,040 of JANOCL010000070.1, forward strand.
GAATTCATCATGATGAACATGTACTCGAGGCCGCGGTTCTCCTGGCCGACAAGGTAGCCCACGGCACCTCCGTGGTCGCCGTACTGCAGCACCGCCGTCGGGCTGGCCTTGATGCCCAGCTTGTGCTCGATGCTCACGCAGTGCACGTCGTTGCGCTCGCCGATGGCACCACCGGTGTCGACCAGGAACTTGGGCACCACGAACAGGCTGATGCCCTTCACGCCCTCGGGCGCGCCGGTCACGCGGGCAAGCACGAGATGCACGATGTTCTCGGCCATGTCGTGCTCGCCGTAGGTGATGTAGATCTTGGTGCCGAAGACCTTGTAGGTGCCGTCGGGCTGCGGCTCCGCTCGGCTGCGCACCATGGCGAGATCGCTGCCGGCCTGCGGCTCGGTCAGGTTCATGGTGCCGGTCCACTGCCCGCTCACCAGTTTTTCGAGGTAGGTGGCCTTGAGTTCGTCGGAGCCGGCAGTGAGCAGCGCCTCGATGGCGCCGTCGCTCAGCAGCGGGCACAGCGCGAAGCTCATGTTGGCCGAATTCAGCATCTCGCCGCAGGCCGCGCCGATGGTCTTGGGCAAGCCCTGGCCGCCGAACTCCGCCGGATGCTGCAGGCCCTGCCAACCGCCCTGCGCGTACTGCGCAAAGGCTTCCTTGAAGCCGGGCGTGGTCGTCACGCGGCCATCCTTGAACGACGACGGATTGCGGTCGCCGGCCACGTTGAGCGGCGCGACCACGTCCTGGTTGAAGCGCGCGCATTCCTCGAGCACTGCCTGCGCGGTGTCGAGGCCGGCTTCCTCGAGGCCGGGCATCTGCGAAACCTGCGCGATGTTCGCCAGGTGTTCGATGTCGAACAGCATGTCCTTGATCGGGGCGATGTAGCTCATGGTCTTGTCTCCAGTGCGGCGGATACGAAAAGGGCATCGCGAACGATGCCCTTCGATGTGCTTGCTCCCTGGGCAAGGCTTGAAAACAAACAGCCAGGACGCAGAGGGCGCAAAGGTTTCGCGAAGGACGCGAAAGAAATGCAATGCAGGTTTCGAATATCTCTTTGCGAACTGCGCGTTTTTTCGCGTTCTCTACGTCCGGTCAAGTCCGCCTTCTCAAAGCGCCTTGACCAGCTCCGGGACTGCCGTGAACAGGTCTGCCACCAGACCGTAGTCGGCGACCGAGAAGATCGGCGCTTCTTCGTCCTTGTTGATCGCAACGATCACCTTGGAGTCCTTCATGCCGGCCAGATGCTGGATCGCGCCGGAGATGCCTGCCGCGATGTAGAGCTGCGGCGCGACGATCTTGCCGGTCTGCCCCACCTGCCAGTCGTTGGGTGCATAGCCCGCATCGACCGCGGCGCGGCTTGCGCCCAGGCCGGCATTGAGCTTGTCGGCCAGCGGCGCCATGATTTCGTTGAACTTCTCGGCGCTGCCGAGCGCGCGGCCGCCGGAGACGATGATCTTCGCCGCCGTGAGTTCGGGGCGCTCGCTCTTGGTCACTTCACGGCTGACGAAGCTCGACTTGCCGCTGTCGGCCACGCCTTCGGCGTTCTCGACCGTGGCGCTGCCGCCCGTGGCCGCCGCCGGATCGAAGCCGGTGGTGCGCACCGTGACCACCTTGATCGCATCGCTGCTCTGCACGATCGCGATCGCGTTGCCGGCATAGATGGGCCGCTCGAAGGTGTCGGGCGCATCGACCTTGGTGATGTCGCTGATCTGCGCGACATCGAGCTTGGCTGCCACGCGCGGCGCCACGTTCTTGCCGTTGGCCGTGGCCGGGAACAGGATGTGGCTGTAATTCTGCGCGATGGCCAGCACCTGCGCGGCCACGTTCTCGGCCAGGTTCTCGGCCAGCGACGGGCTGTCGGCAGCGATGACCTTCGCGACGCCCACGATCTGGGCTGCCGCCTTGGCCGCTTCGGCCGCATTGGCGCCGGCCACCAGCACATGCACGTCGCCGCTCGCGCAGGCAATGGCCGCGGTCACGGTGTTGAGGGTCGCCGGCTTGACGGTGGCGTGGTCGTGTTCGGCAATGACGAGGACGGTCATGTTCAGATCACCTTTGCTTCGTTCTTGAGTTTCTCGACCAGGGTCGCGACATCGGGCACCTTGATGCCGGCGCCGCGCTTGGGCGGTTCGCTGACCTTCAGCGTCTTCAGGCGCGGCTTGACGTCCACGCCCAGGTCTTCGGGCTTGACGATCTCGAGCGTCTTCTTCTTGGCCTTCATGATGTTGGGCAAGGTGACGTAGCGCGGCTCGTTCAGGCGCAGGTCGGTGGTGATCACCGCCGGCAGCGAGAGCTGGATGGTTTCCAGGCCGCCGTCGACCTCGCGCGTCACCTTGACCTTGTCGCCCTCGACCTCGACCTTGCTGGCGAAGGTGGCTTGCGGCAGGTCGGCCAGTGCGGCGAGCATCTGGCCGGTCTGGTTGGCGTCGTCGTCGATCGCCTGCTTGCCGAGGATGACGAGCTGCGGCTGCTCCTTGTCGACCAGCGCTTTCAGGAGCTTGGCAACGGCCAGCGGCTGCAGCTCTTCGGTGGTCTCGACCAGGATGGCGCGGTCGGCGCCGATGGCCATGGCGGTGCGCAGGGTTTCCTGGCACTTGGTGTCGCCGCAGGAGACGGCGATGACCTCGGTGACGATGCCCTTCTCGCGCAGGCGCACCGCCTCTTCGACGGCGATTTCGTCGAAGGGATTCATGCTCATCTTGACGTTGGCGATGTCCACACCGGTGCCGTCGGACTTGACGCGCACCTTGACGTTGTAATCAACGACCCGCTTGACGGGGACCAGGACCTTCATTGGTTTGACTCCATTGAATTGCGAAACCGGGGGTGCGGAACGACCGGCGATTTTAGCCGCCCGGGACTAAAAAGAACGGTCGTGCTTTTCCGCGATTATAGGCGAGGCTGCGCGGCGGGCAGCAACCCCGGCGGCAGCGACTCGACACGCAGCACGCGTTGCGGATACGGAATGTCGATTCCCGCGGCGCGCAGGCCTTCGAGGATCGCGATGTTGATGGGCGAGCGGACGTTGTCCTTGCCCTTGTCGGGGTCGGCGATCCAGAAATTGAGGCTGAACTCCAGCCCGTCCGGCGCGAAGGCGACCAGGAACGCGACCGGCGCAGGATCGCTCAGCACCCGCGGCTGGGCAACTGCTGCCGCGCACAGGATCGATTGCACCTGCGCGGCATCGCTGTCGTAGCCGACCACGATGTTGGTCGTGATGTTGAACTTGAGGTCCGACACCGACAGGTTCTCGACCCGACTGGTGATGAGCGACTCGTTCGGCACGATCGACTCGCGTCCGTTGCCCTGCCGCACCAGCGTGTAGCGGGTCTTGATGTCGGTGACGCGGCCCTCGAAGCCGTCGACCTTGACGTTGTCGCCGATGCGGATGGAGCGTTCGAGCAGGATCACGAAGCCGCTCACGTAGTTGGCCGCGATCTTCTGCAGTCCGAAGCCGAGGCCGACGCCGAGTGCGCCGCCCAGCACCGACAGCGCGGTCAGGTCGACGCCCACCGCCGACAGCGCGAACAGCAGACCGACGAAAAGGAGCAAGGCGCGCAGCGCGTTCGACGCCACCTTGCGCATCGACAAGTCGGTCACGGCCGTGCGCAGCACGCGGTTCTCGATCGTCGACGCGATCCAGAGCGCGACCACCAGCACGATGCCGGCGGACAGCGTGCCTTCGAGAATCGTGCGCAGGCTCACCCGGGTCTTGCCGAAGGCCAGCGTGACGCTGTCGAGTTCGGCAAGCACCGCCGGCAGCAGCCCGACGATCCACAGCACGGCCGCGATCCAGGCCAGCCACGACACGGTGCGCTCGATCATGCGCACCAGCCCCGACGCCGGGAACACGGCGCGCAGCACCCGCGCCACCAGCCGGATGGCGGCCAGCGACAGGAACACCGGCACCGCGATCCGCAGCACCAGCACCGGCTGAAAATCGGTCACCACGCGCCGCGCCACCTCGGTCAGCAGGACGGCGAGGATCGGGAACATCAAACCGTCGAAGATGCGCTGGCCGAACCAGATCGACTCCCTGGGCTGGCCACGTCCCAGCACGCGCGACACCGCCCACGCCAGCACGATGCAGCCCGCGAGGACGGCCAGCTCCACCCAGACGCTGCGCGTGTTGATCAGGCCGAGCCGCTGGATGAAGCTGCTGAAATCCATCAATCGAAAAGACTAGAGATCCGCGAGCACCCGCAGATGCGTCTCGACGCTGCGGGCGAGCGCATCCAGGTTGTAGCCGCCCTCGAGCATGGAGACGATGCGCCCCTGCGAATGCCGCCGCGCCACGTCGCGGATGCGCTCGGTGATCCAGGCGTAGTCGCTCTCGTTGAGCCTCATCTGGCCGAGGTCGTCGTCGCGATGCGCATCGAAGCCGGCGCTCACGAAAATCATCTCCGGCTTGAACTCCTCGAGGCGCGGCATCCAGAAGACGTCGATCAGTTCGCGCACATCCATGCCCTTGGTATAGGCGGGCACCGGCAGGTTGAGCATGTTGGGTGCCGGATGGTCTGCGCCGCTGTAGGGATAGAACGGATGCTGGAAGAAGCCGACCATCAGCACCCGCGGATCGTTGCTGAAAATGTCTTCGGTGCCGTTGCCGTGGTGCACGTCGAAATCGACGATCGCGACCCGCTCCAGGCCGTGCGCTTCGATCGCATGCTGCGCGGCGATGGCGACGTTGTTGAGAATGCAAAAGCCCATCGCCCTGCCGCGGCAGGCATGGTGACCGGGCGGCCGCACGGCGCAGAACGCATTGTCCAGCTCGCCCGACATGACGGCATCGGTCGCTGCAACCGCAGCGCCTGCCGCGCGCCGGGCAGCAAGCACGGTGAACCGGGTGAGCGCAGTGTCGGGGTCGAGCTGTGCATGGTCGGGGCCGCCGGCCGGCGCATCCGCGATCAGCCGCTGGGTCAGCGCTTCTAGCAGCTCCATGTGTTCGACGGTATGTGCCCGGGTGATCTGTTCGAGCGTGGCGAGCGGCACGTCGCGGCGTTCGAGTGCATCGCCGACACCGGTCAGGAGCAGCCGGTCTTCGATTGCATCGAGCCGTTCGGGGCATTCGGGATGGCCCGCGCCCATGTCGTGCTTCCAGCAGTCGCGGTGTGTGAAATAGCCGGTTTTACCCATGGATGGATCGCATCGCAGCCTCATACGGCCTGGGGCCGTTGGGCATGCGGTATTGTTTGCATATGGATACAAAAATGGACGTCGCCGCGAAGCTCGCCAGTTTGCTCGGTCAGCTTAACACGGTGATCGTGGGCAAAGAGGCGCAGGTACGCGACTGCGTGGCCTGTCTCCTCGCTGGGGGGCACCTGCTGATCGAGGACGTTCCGGGCGTCGGCAAGACCACGCTCGCGCATGCGCTGTCGCACACCTTCGGCTTGCAGTTTTCGCGCGTTCAGTTCACCGCAGACCTGATGCCCGGCGACCTGTCGGGCGTCGCCATCTACGACCGCGGGCAGCAGGCCTTCGTGTTCCATCCCGGCCCGATCTTTGCGCAGATCCTGCTGGCCGACGAGATCAACCGTGCGAGCCCCAAGACGCAAAGTGCGCTGCTGGAGGCGATGGAAGAAAAGCAGGTCACGGTGGAAGGCGAGACGCGCCCTCTCCCCACGCCCTTCTTCGTCATCGCGACGCAGAACCCGCACGACCAGCTCGGCACCTTCGCGCTGCCCGAGTCGCAGCTCGACCGTTTCCTGATGCGCATCGCGCTCGGCTACCCGGACCGCGCGGCCGAGCGCGAACTGCTTGCCGGCGCCGACCGCCGCGAAATGCTCGCCGGCCTGCCGGCGCTGCTCACGGCCGGCGAACTCACCGCGCTGCAGCAGCGGGTGATGCAGGTGCATGCAGCCGAGCCGCTGCTGAACTACGTGCAGGACCTGATTGCGGCGACGCGTTCGGGCCGCTGGTTCCTGCAGGGCCTGTCGCCGCGCGCCGGCATTGCGGTGTTGCGCGCGGCCAAGGCGCAGGCGCTGCTCGCCAACCGTGACTACGTGGCGCCCGACGACGTGCAGGCCGTGCTGCCGCAGACCATTGCGCACCGGCTCACGCCGGTCGGCGATGCCGGCCGCGGCGCGGTCGAGCAGGTTCGCGCGATGGTCCAAGCGGTGCCCTTGCCGTAGCACATGCTCGCGCCGCTTCGCTCGCGCATCGACGACTGGTTTCTTTCGCGGCGTGCGCCGTCGGACACGCTCGAACTCACGCAGCGCAACGTCTACATCGTGCCGACGGCGGCCGGCTGGATGCTGGCGGCAACCCTGCTGCTGCTGCTGGTCGCATCGATCAACTACCAGCTCAACCTGGGCTATCTGCTGACCTTCCTGCTCGCCGGCAGCGTAGCTGTCGGCATGCATGTGTGCCACGGCACGCTGCGCGGGCTCGCGCTGCGATTGATGGCGCCGGATGCGCGCTATGCCGGCGCGGCCGCCGTCTTTCGCGTGGTGCTGCACAACGCGAGGCGCAGCACGCGCTACGGCATCGGGCTCGCCGTTCGCGGCAGCGGCCAGTGGTCGTGGAGCGATGTGCCGGCGCAGGGCAGCGCCACCGTCGAAGTTGCATTCAAGCCCGAACGGCGCGGCCTTCATCCGGTGCCGACGCTGATGGCCGAGACGCGATTTCCGCTCGGAACCTTCCGCGTCTGGACGGTGTGGCGGCCGGCCTCGCAGGTGCTGGTCTATCCGGCGCCGGAGATCAACCCACCGACGCTGCCGGCCGGAGAGCCGCTGGCGGGGCAGGCGGCATCCACAGTGCTGCGCACCCATGCGGCGGGCGAGTACGACGGCGTTCGGGCGTATCGGCGGGGCGACCCCTTGAAGCTGGTGGTGTGGAAGCGCGCGGCTCGCGCACAGGCGACCGGCTCCGAAGACCTGGTGAGCCGCGACGCGCAGCAGGCGCAGCAGCAGGAGCTGTGGCTCGATGCGCAGGCCTGCGGCTTGCCCGATGCCGAAGCGCGCGTGTCCCGGCTTTGCGCCTGGGTGCTGATGGCGGACCGGCTGAGCGTCGACTACGGACTGCGCGTGGCGGGCCGCGTCGTTGCGCCGTCGCAGGGCGAAGTGCACAAGCGGCGCTGCCTGGAGGTGCTGGCGCTATGTTGATCCGCGCTGCATCGGTCTTGCTCTTTCTCCCGCTCCCTCCGGGAGAGGGTTGGGGTGAGGGCGCTGGGCGTTTGAACTGTTGTTGGCTTTTGCTTGGTTCCGAGGCCGGGATTTCGCCCCGGCGGGCGAGTCACTTTCTTTTGCTTCGCCAAAAGAAAGTAACCAAAGAAAAGGCGACCCCACTGTGCGTGACCCTCCGCTTCGCTACGGGCAACCTGCGGTGCTCGCTTTTCGCGGGGTCCGCGCAAACTCGCCTGCGGCTCAAACAGCGCGCGGCCCTGATCCGCGAAAAGCTGCGCGCCTCGGCACGCCCAGAGGGGATTGAACTCCAAC
>JANOCL010000071.1:0-18164 GCA_031412135.1 Variovorax sp.
CCCCGCTGCGATCAGCGGAGCCTTCGATTATCACACGGCTTTTACAAAACCGTCAAACTCTTTCGAGAAGCTCTTTCGAACCCCCCACTCCCTCAAACCCCTCAAGCACACCCAGCATCCTGAGAAACCGAAGCACCCGAATCGCCTGAGCGGAGCCTTCGATTATGACACGGTTTTTGACGACCCTGCGTCACTCGGAGCTTCAGCTTCATTGACCTGCGGCGCGCCGTTGAGCGCATTAGCCGCGTGCTTTTCAGCGAGTCGACGATTCTATGCCAACGCCGGAGCGCTGGGCTGCAAGCGCCCCGCAGTCGAGCCGGAGAAGCCTGCGCTCCGATAATCCCGACCACATGGCACTCATCACACTCCTCGACGCACAACTCGCGTTCGGCCACGTCCCGCTGCTCGACCATGCGGACTTTTCTCTCATCGAATCCGAACGCATCGGGCTGATCGGCCGCAATGGCGCCGGCAAGTCGTCTCTGCTGAAGATACTAGGCGGGCTGGAAAAGCCGGACGACGGCACGCTGCAGCTCCAGCAAGGATTGCGCGTCGCTTTTGTTGCGCAGGAACCGGTGCTGGACATGGAAGCCGACGTGTTCACTGCGGCAAGCGCAGGACTGGCGGAGGTAATCGCCGTCCGCGAGCAGTATTTGTCCGGCGCCGCAGGGCTCGATCTCGATGCATTGCAGTCGAAGATCGAAGCGTTCGACGCCTGGAACTGGGAGCAACGGGTCGACGAGACGCTGCATCGCCTGCATCTCGACGGCACCGCCCGCATTGGCGCGCTCTCGGGCGGGACTCGCAAACGTGTCGCGCTCGCGCAGGCACTCGTGGCGGCGCCGGATGTACTGTTGCTCGACGAGCCCACCAATCACCTCGACCTCGATTCGATCGAGTGGCTCGAACAGCTCCTGATCGACTTCAAAGGCAGTGTCGTGACCATCACGCACGATCGGAGCTTCCTGAATCGAGTGGCAACGCGCATCCTGGAACTCGATCGCGGAAAGCTCGGTTCGTACCCCGGAAACTTCGAGCAGTACCTCATCCAGAAGGAAGACCAGCTGGCGCAAGAGGCGGTCGTCAATGCCAAGGCCGACAAACTTCTGGCCCAGGAAGAAGTCTGGATACGCAAGGGGGTCGAAGCGCGCAGGACGCGCAGCCAAAGCCGCATCGGACGGCTCGAAGCCTTGCGGTCGAACAGATCTGCTCGGCGCGACGTGGTCGGAAGCGTCAACATGGACGTGGCTTCGGGTCAGTCCAGCGGGAAGATCGTAGCGGAGCTCACCGAAGCATCCAAGGTCTTCGGCGAAAAAACCGTGGTGCGCGGCTTCAGCGGCACCATCCTGCGAGGCGACAAAGTCGGACTGATAGGGCCCAACGGTTCCGGCAAGACCACGCTGCTGAAGCTGATCCTCGGCGAACTCGAGCCCGACAGCGGCAAGATCCGCCGCGGTGCGAACCTGCAGGTGGCGTACTTCGACCAGATGCGCGATGCGCTCGATCTCGACGCCACGCTGGAAGACTTCATCAGCCCCGGCAGCGAGTGGATCGAGATCGGCAATCAGCGAAAACATGTGAAGAGTTATCTCGCGGACTTCCTGTTTTCACCGGCCCGCGCACATTCGCCGGTGCGCTCGCTCAGCGGCGGCGAGCGCAACAGGCTGCTTCTGGCGCGCCTGTTTGCGCGCCCCGCGAATGTGCTCGTGCTCGACGAACCAACCAATGACCTCGACATCGATACGTTGGAGCTGCTCGAAGACCTGCTGCAGAACTACGACGGCACTGTGTTTCTCGTGAGTCATGACCGCACCTTTCTCGACAACGTGGTGACAAGCACGATCGCTTTCGAGGGCGACGGCCGCTGGCGCGAGTACGAGGGCAGCGTGCAGGACTGGCTTATCCAGTCGAAACGCAGCCGCGAAATCATTGCGCAGCGAGGCGCGGGTCCCGCGCCGGCTCCCGCGCCTGCAGCCCCAGCCGCACCGGTGCGCGCCGTCGACTCGGGCGCGCGTGCGACACCGCGCAAGAAGCTTGCCTACAAGGAGCAGCGCGAACTCGAAACACTGCCCACACGGATGGCCGCTCTCGAAGAAGAGCAAAAGCGCATTGCGGAGATGCTGGCGCTCGACGGCGGCGCGATCTACGCCAACGAAGCGTCGCGCGCAGCCGAGCTGGGCGAGCGCCATGCACAGATAGACGACGAACTGCTGGCTGCCATGGAACGCTGGGAGGAACTCGGCGCGGGTGGCCAAGCCTAGCGGCGCGTTGGTCCCAAAACCGTCAAAGCCCGGCTGCGCTATACATGCAGCCTTCCTCGTTCACCTGGGTCTGCATGTCTTCAATCAATGCCTTCGGGCGATCCGCGAGCGCGCTGCGCCTGTTTTACGCAGCACTTGTCATGGCCGTGCTCATGTCGGGCTGCGCGCAACTGCCGAAGGACGTGCAGCGTCCCGTTTCGACGGCGTTGGCTTCGCCGGCAGGCACGCCGCTGTCGGCGTTGGTGCAGCAGCGCCGACAAGGCACTTCGGCGCGTTTTGAGTCCGGCTTCTTGCTGCTCGACAGTCCCCAGGCAGCCTACGGCAGCCGGCTCGCCCTCGTCGAAGCTGCGCAGAAGACGCTCGACCTGCAGTACTACGCCATTCATGCGGACGCCAGCACCGGCCGCCTGCTCTCGGGCGTGCGCGATGCGGCAAGGCGCGGCGTGCGGGTTCGCATCCTCCTCGACGACTTCCACAGCACCGGTCGCAATGCACTGGTGATGCGGCTGGCCTTCGTGCCGAACATCGAAATGCGGATGTTCAATCCGGTGGCAGGCTTCCGAGGGTCCAGCCTGGCCCGCCTTTTCGGCTCGCTGGGGGATGCATCGCGCATACAGCAGCGCATGCACAACAAGCTCTTCATCGCCGACAACGCGCTCGGCGTGACCGGCGGCAGGAATCTGGGCGATGCCTATTTCGGCAATGCGGAGACCGGCAACTTCGTCGACATGGACGTACTCGCAGCCGGGCCCATCGTGCAGGACCTCTCGCGCAGCTTCGACGCCTACTGGAACAACGAACGGGCCTATCCCGTGCAGTCGCTCGTCGAGCAGGAAACGCTGGACAAGATTCGCGACCAAGCGCGGGCGGAGCGCAGCGCAGACGGCGCGCCGCAGCCTCCCGATGGCGAGCCGCGCCCTCGCGGAGCGGGTCCGACCCCCGAACAGCGCGCTCGCGCCTGGGACGAAAAGCCGATGGACCTGAACAACGCCGCATTCGTCTGGGCGCCGGCCGTGGTGCTGGTGGACAAGCCGGCCAAGATTCCGCCCGACTCGACCAGTGCCGATGCCGGCAACGGCAAGGCGCCAGGCCTTGTCGTCACGCAGCAGGGCAACAGGCGGCCAGGCAGCGCAGCGAGCGATTCGCTCGACCGTGCGGCCGACGCGGCGGCCAACGGCGAGACTGTGGTCGAAGGCCTGCTCCAGCTGATCGGCCAGGCACAGCGAGACCTCCTCATCATCTCGCCGTACTTCGTTCCTGGAGACGATATGAAGCAGGCATTTGCGGCGGCACGCGCACGCGGCGTGCAGATCCGTGTGCTGACGAACTCGCTCGCTTCCAACGACGCACCGGTGGCCCACGCGGGCTATGCCCGACACCGCGGCGAACTGCTGGCAATGGGAGTCGGCCTGTACGAGATGCGCAGCGAGCAAGCCGGCCTGGGCAGTGCTTTCGGCTCCTCCGGCGGCGGCAGCGGCGTCGGCGAATCGCGATCGATGCTGCACTCGAAAGTGCTAGTGATGGACGGCCGGCTGCTGGTGGTCGGATCGATGAACCTCGACCTGCGCTCGCAGCTGCAGAACACCGAGATCGCGCTCCTGATCCGCAGCGACGAACTCTCTCGCCTTGCCGCTCGCCAGATCGAGACGGTGTTGCGCAAAGGCGCATGGCGGGTCGAGCTCGCCGACGGCGGGATGGTGTGGCGCGCGCCGGAAGGCAGCGGCCTCAAAGACACCACCACAGAACCAGACGCCAGTGCCGGACTGCGCCTGATGCTCAAGCTTTTCGGGCCGCTGGCGCCGGACCGGTTGCTCTGAACCGGTTCTTCAGACCTGCGCTCTCACGCGCACGAAGACCCTCCAGAACGCCGCATCCTGTGCGGTGGCAAAGTTGATCCGCATCAACGTGCTTGGCGGTCGCCGCGCGTGGAACAGCGAGCCCGGGGCAAGCAGGTAGCCCTCGTCGAGCATGCGCTGGGTCAGCGCGTCGGTATCGACACCGGTGTCGACCCAGCCGAACAGGCCCGCGGGTTCCGATGCGAGCGTGCAGCCGGCGGCCAGCGCAAGCTTGACGGTGCGGCCGCGCGCGCCGTCGAGCCGCAGCCGAATGCGTTCGGCATGCCGGCGCAGCTGCCCCTGATCGATACACCATGCCAAGGCGCGCTCGAACAGCGAGGGCGTGGTCAACGTCGTGAGCAGCTTGGTTTCGAGCAGCCGGCCGACTGTGGCCGGCGATGCCGCGAGGAAGCCGATGCGCCAGCTCGGCGCGAGGATCTTCGCAAAACCGCTCACGTAGATCGTGCGCTGCAGTCCATCGAGCGCGCTGAGCCGGGTCGCATGCTCGGGTGCGAGATGGTTGTATGTGTCGTCTTCGACGATATGAAAGTCGTGCTGGTTGGCGAGCTGCAGCATCCGGTGGGCGCTGCCCGGCGTCAGGCTGTAGCCGGTCGGGTTGTGCAGCACGCTCACGCTCACGAAGAGCTTTGGCTTGTGCCCGTCGCCGGCCTGGCAATAACGCTCCATGACTTCCAGGTCGGGCCCGTCCGCCTTGCGCGGCACCGGCAATATCCGCATGCCGAGCGCTTCGAGCCGGGCGAATTCGAGCGCCCAGCCGGGCTCTTCGACCATCACCGCATCGCCCGCACGCAGCAGCGTGCGGCTGACGATGTCGAGCGCATGCGTCGCACCGACGGTTGTCACGATCTGCTCGGGCCCGGCCGGCACGTTGATGCTTGCCAGCTTGGCGGCCAGGCTGCGGCGCAGCCCGCCGTCGCCGGCCGGCTCGCCGTACTGGAGCGAGAAGTCCTGCATTGCGCGGGTGCTCGTCAGGCGGCGCACTGCGGCGACGGTGAAGGGCGAATCGAGCCAGTCGGACGGAAAAACCCCCATGCCGGGCTGAGGCTTGTCGCTCGGGCGATGGAACATGCCGCGGATCAGCGTGCTCGCGTCTGCTTGCACGGGCTTCGCTGGCGCTTCGAGCAATGGCTGCCCGGCCGGTGCCGCCACCGAGTCACGCACATAGAAGCCACGCTGACGCCGCGCCTCCACCAGCCCCTGTGCGAGCAACTGATCGTAGGCGGCGACCACGGTGTGCGGGCTTACGCCCTGCTGCCGCGCACATTCGCGCACCGAAGGCAGGCGCGCGCCGGGGGCCAGCAAGCGCGTGCGGATGCGTTCGGAAAAGCGGTCCGCAAGCTGGCTGGTCAGCGACTGGGTGGAGGTTCGTGTCAGCATTGCGTTTTCTGTTCTGTGTCGACGAGATCGCCAGTACAGGCATGCTGCTTGTCCGACGATCTGTATTGGCACTGTAATGGTCCACAGTTTAGAGTGCGTTTCATGAACTGGCAAGAATTCACCGCCCTGCTGGTGCTGGCCACGGCGATGAGCTTCTCGCCGGGGCCGAACACCACGCTGTCCACCGCGCTCGCGGCGAATGGCGGCCTGCCGCGCGCCATGCGTTTCGTCATCGCAGTGCCGGTCGGCTGGAGCCTGCTGCTGCTGCTTTGCGCGGCCGGCGTCGGTGCCGCGGTCGTCGCAGTGCCTTCGCTCCGATGGGCCATCAAGGCCTGCGGCCTCGTCTACCTGCTGTGGCTGGCATGGAAACTCAGCAGCAGCGCCACCCTGACACAAGCGGACGGCACAAGCATGTCGGTCGGCTTCAAGGAGGGCGTGCTGCTGCAGTTTCTCAACATCAAGGCCTGGCTGCTGGCGCTGACGCTGGTCGCAGGCTGGATCGCTGGCCACGCCGATGCATTGCAGCGATTCGCGATCGTCGCGCCGGTGATGCTGGTCTATGCGTTTGCCAGCAACTTCGCCTATGCATTGGCCGGTGCCCTGCTGCGCAACTGGCTGGCGCGCGGGCGGCGCCTGCTGTGGTTCAACCGCGCAATGGCGGCGGTGCTGGTGCTCACCGCCGCATGGATGGTCGGCGTATGAAGATCAAGGACGAAACCCTCGGCATGTGGCTCGGCGTACTGGGTGTCGCATTCTTCGCCGTCACGCTGCCGATGACGCGGCTTGCCACCGGCACCGCTTCCGCACCGCAACTGTCGCCCTGGTTCGTGACGCTGGGCCGTGCAGCGCTGGCCGGCGGGTTGTCGGCGATTTTTCTGCTGGCCACCAGGTCGCCCTTGCCGCAGCGCCATCAATGGAAGCCGCTCGCCTTGGCCATGCTGGGCAACGCGATCGGCTATCCGGTGCTGCTGGCCTACGGTTTGCGCGTGGTGAGCGCCAGCCATGCGGCCGTGATCACTGCGCTGCTGCCCCTCGCGACCGCTGCCTGCGCGGCCTGGGTGCTGCACCAGCGCGCGCGGCTCGGCTTCTGGGTCTGCGCCATGGCGGGCAGTGCGCTGGTGATCGCGTTCTCCGTGCTGCGCGCCGACGGCCAGGGCGCAGCCTTCGGCTTCGCCTGGGCCGACCTGCTGCTGATTGCCGGCGTGTTCGCCGCTTCGCTCGGCTATATCTACGGCGCGCAGGTCACGCCGGAGCTCGGCGCAGAACGGGTCATCTGCTGGGTCTGCGTGCTGGCGCTGCCGGTCACGCTGCCGGGTACGCTGTGGCTGTGGCCGCAGCAGCCGGTCGCCGCCTCGGCCTGGGTCGGCTTCGTCTACGTCGGCGTGTTTTCGATGTGGGTGGGTTTCTTCGCCTGGTACCGCGGTCTCGCCATGGGCGGCGCGCTGCGGGTCAGCCAGGCCCAGCTGCTGCAGCCTTTTCTTTCGATCCTGGCGGCGGTGCCGCTGCTCGGCGAGCCGATCGATGTCGTCACCCTCGGCTTCGCCGGTGCGGTGGTCGCCACCGTGGTCGCCGGCAAGCAGCTGTCGCGGCCGCGGCCGCCCGCCGAATTTGCAACCGTCTCCCGATAACAACTCGCGCAATCAAGGAAGCACATGAACTGGAAACTCGCAGCACGCGCCGAAAAGATGAACCCTTCGGTGATTCGTGAAATCCTCAAGGTCACCGAGCGGCCCGGCATCATCAGCCTGGCGGGCGGTCTGCCTTCGCCCAAGACTTTTCCGATCGCCGCTTTTGCCGCCGCTTGCGCCGAAGTGCTGCGCAGCGACGGACAGGCCGCGCTGCAGTACGCCGCCAGCGAAGGCTACGCGCCGCTGCGCGAAGCGGTCGCGGCCATGCTGCCCTGGCCGGTCGATCCGGCTCAGGTGCTGATCACCACCGGCTCGCAGCAGGGCCTGGACCTGGTGGCCAAGGTGCTGCTCGACCCGGGCAGCCGCGTGCTGGTCGAGACGCCCACCTACCTCGGCGCACTGCAGGCCTTCTCGCCGATGGAACCCGAGCCGGTGAGCGTCGCGAGTGATGCCGACGGCGTGATCGTCGACGACCTGATCGCGAAGGCGCCTGACTCGCGTTTTGTCTACCTCCTGCCCAACTTCCAGAATCCGACCGGCCGCACGATGAGCGAGGCGCGCCGCGCCGCGGTGTCCGCCGCCGCCAAGGCCGGCCTGCCGATCGTCGAAGACAACCCGTACGGCGACCTCTGGTTCGAGGAGC
Organism: Variovorax sp.; assembly: GCA_031412135.1. GTDB lineage: Bacteria > Pseudomonadota > Gammaproteobacteria > Burkholderiales > Burkholderiaceae_C > Variovorax. Next base: position 7,766 of record JANOCL010000071.1, read on the forward strand.
CGCCGCCGTTGCCGCTCACCGCACGCAATCCCGATGGCTGCATCTATCTCGGCTCGTTCTCGAAAGTGTTGGCTCCGGGCCTGCGGCTTGGTTTCCTGGTGGCACCGAAGAGCATCTTCCCCAAGCTGCTGCAGGCCAAGCAGGCGGCAGATCTGCACAGCCCCGGCTTCAACCAGCGCATGGTGTCGGAGGTGATGAAGGACGGCTTCCTCGACCGCCATGTGCCGACCATCCGGGCGCTCTACAAGCGTCAGCGCGATGCCATGCTGGCAGCGCTCGCCCGCGAGACGAAGGGTCTCGGCATCGAATTCAACAAGCCCGCGGGCGGCATGTTCCTCTGGCTGCGCCTGCCCGAAGGCATGAACGCCGCTGCGGTGCTGCCACGTGCGGTCGAGCGCGGCGTGGCATTCGTTCCCGGCGAGCCTTTCTATGCCGGGCCGAGCGATCCGCGCACGCTGCGCCTCTCGTTCGTGACCGCCGGCGTCGACGAAATCGACACCGCGATCACAGCCCTGGCCGATGCAGTGCGGGAGCAGGCGGCGCACGACGCCGCAACCGAAGTGCAGCGCCGGCTCGCGGCCATGCCGGCCTGAACCACGGGAGTTCGAACATGCTCAATATCTGGGGACGCATCAGCTCCATCAACGTGCGCAAGGTGGTGTGGTGCGCGCAAGAACTCGGCCTGGACTTCCAGCGCACCGAAGCCGGTGGCAGGTTCGGCATCGTGCAGACGCCCGAGTACCTCCAGCTCAATCCGAATGCGCTGGTGCCGGCCATCGACGACGGCGAAGGCGATGGCCGCGTGACGCTCTGGGAATCGAACGTGATCGTGCGCTACCTCTGCGCCAAGCACGCGCCCGGCAAGCTCTATCCCGAGCCGCTCGCCGAGCGCTTCGCCGCCGAGCAATGGATGGATTGGCAGCAGACCACCCTCAACCCGGTGAGCGCCGGCGCCTTCAGGCAGTGGATACGCACTCCGGCGGCGGAGCGCGACGCGGTCGCGATCTCGCGCTCCGTGAATGCCACCGAGCCGCTCTTCGCGCTGCTCGACGCGCACCTTGCCACGCGCGCCTTCATGCTCGGCGACGACTTCACGATGGCCGACATACCGGCCGGCTGCGAAACGCACCGCTGGTTCGGCCTGCCGCAGACCGAATACACCCGGCCTGCCTGGCCGCATGTGGAGCGCTGGTTCGGCGACTTGCGCACCCGCGCAGGCGCCCGCGGCGTGCTCGACATGGCCCTTGAATGAATCCGATGAAAAACCGCAGCTTCAAGCAAGTCGACGTCTTCACCGCAACCGCCTATGCCGGCAATCCCCTGGCGGTCGTGCTCGACGGCACCGGCCTCGACGACGCGGCGATGCAGACCTTTGCCAGGTGGACGAATCTTTCTGAGACCACGTTCCTGCTGCCGCCCACCGAGCCGTCGGCCGACTACCGCGTGCGCATCTTCACGCCCGGCGGCGAGCTGCCGTTCGCCGGCCATCCGACGCTGGGCAGCTGCCATGCATGGCTCGAGGCCGGCGGCCGCCCGAAGGCGCCTGGGCGCATCGTCCAGCAGTGCGCCTTCGGCCTGGTCGCGATTCGTCAGGAAGGCGAGCGGCTCGCCTTCGCAGCGCCGTCGCTCGCACGCAGCGCACCGAGCCCGACGCTGCTGGCCAAGGTGGCGGCCGCGCTCGGGCTGAAGGCGCAGCAGATCGTCAGCGCCCAGCAGCTCGACAACGGACCGGTGTGGCTGGGCCTGCTGCTCAACGATGCAGACACCGTGTTGGCGATCAAGCCCGACCATCGCCTCCTCAAGGAACTGGGGCAGAAAGTCGGCGTGGCGGGCATCCCGGCGGCCGATGACGACGCGCCCTCGCCGCTGATCGGACGCTCCAACCGCGAGGCGCGCGCCTTTGTCCGCACGCACGAAGCGCCCATCGGCCTCGAAGTGCGCGCCTTCGCATCGCCGATCGGCGTCGATGAAGATCCGGTCACCGGCAGCCTCAATGCCAGCCTCGCGCAGTGGCTGATCGCCGAGGGGCATCTGCCCGACCGCTACCTGGCGGCCCAGGGCCAGTGCCTCGGCCGCGCCGGTCGCGTGCATGTCGAGCGCGATGCCGACGGCCAGGTCTGGATCGGCGGCGACTCGGTCACCTGCATCGACGGCAGCGTGTCGCTCTAGCCATGGCTGCTGCCCGCATCGATCATCTGGTGATCGCCGCTTCGAGCCTCGACGAAGGCGTGCGCTGGTGCCAGAGCACCTTCGGCGTCGCACCCGGGCCGGGTGGCACCCATCCGCTGATGGGGACCCACAACCGTTTGATGAAGATCGCCAGTGGCGGCTTCCCGCGCTGCTACTTCGAGATCATCGCGATCGATCCGCAAGCCACGCCCAGCCGGGCCGCGGGCAGCCGCCGCTGGTTCGACCTCGACGATGCCGCGCTGCAGGCCGAGCTCGCGCGAGACGGCCCGAGGCTGGTGCACTTCGTCGCCCAGGTGCCGGACGCAGCCGCCGCAGTGAAGACGCTCGCGGCAGCGGGCATCGACCGCGGAAGCGTGCTCGAAGCCTCGCGCGAGACACCGGCCGGCCGCCTGTCCTGGCAGATCACGGTGCGCGAGGACGGCCAGCGGCTCTTCTACGGCATGCTGCCGACGCTGATCGAGTGGGGGCCCGTGCATCCGGTCGACACCATGGCCGATTCGGGGCTGGCCCTGCGTTCGCTGACGCTCGCGCATCCGCGCGCGGGCGACCTGCAGGCGGGGCTGGACCTCATCGGCCTCGCCGGGCTGCCGGTCGTCCAGGGCCCACCCAGCATTTGCGCCGTCTTCGACACGCCGCGCGGCGCAGTGACCCTGGAATCCCGAGGAGCCTGAGCATGCCGACCGCCGCCGAATTGGTCTTGTTCGCGCTCGCGGTGCGCATCGCGATGCCGGATCACAGGTAGGCGATGCGCTTCCATTGCGAAGAGATCGAAGCCGCACGCCGCACCGTCTACGCGACGATGCCGCCGACGCCGCAGTACGCCTGGCCACTCCTGGCCGCCCGCCTGGGCTGCACGGTGTGGACCAAGCACGAGAACCACACGCCGGCGGGCGCCTTCAAGCTGCGCGGCGGGCTCACCTACTTCGAAACCCTGGCGCGCGAGCGGCCCGAGGTACGCCATGTCGTCAGCGCCACCCGCGGCAACCACGGCCAGTCGGTAGGCTTTGCCGCGCGGCACCACGGCCTGGCCGCGACCATCGTCGTGCCGCACGGCAATTCGCTCGAAAAGAATGCCGCGATGCGCGCGCTCGGCGTCACCCTGGTCGAGCACGGCGACGAGTTCCAGACCGCCAGCGAGCATGCCGCGCTGCTGGCCGAACGCGACCGGCTGCACCGGGTGCCCTCCTTCCATCGCGAGCTGGTGCGTGGGGTGGCCACCGCCTATGTGGAGTTCTTCGAGGCGCTTGCCGATGCGCCGCCGGATGTGCTGTTCGTGCCGATCGGGCTGGGCTCGGGCTTTGCGGGTGCTGCCGCTGCACGCGCGTACTGCGGCGTGTCGACGCGGCTCGTCGGCGTGGTTTCGGCCCATGCGACGGCCTACCTCGATTCGTTCCGTGCCGGACGGCCGCTCGAGGCGGCGGTCAGCACGCGACTGGCCGACGGCATGGCCTGCCGGACGCCGGTGCCCGAGGCGCTCGACCTGATTCGCCGCGAAGCCGATGACGTGATCGCGGTCAGCGACGACGAAGTGGCGCATGCAATGCGTGTGCTCTTTACCGACACCCACAACGTGGCCGAAGGCGCGGGCGCCGCGGCGCTGGCCGCTGCGCTGCAGCAACGCGAGCGCTGGCACGGCAAGAAGGTGGGCATCGCGCTCACCGGCGGCAACGTCGATGCCTCGATGTTCGCCGAGGTGTTGTCGGGCGGTTGAGCGCTGAGCGCGTTCAGGCCGCGACGACGATCGGAAAGCGCGCCTGCCAGCCGTCGGCCGCCCGTTCGAACGGCACGGTGAGCGCGGCGCGCGAAGGCTCGGGCAAGTTGCGCCAGAGAAAGTCGCGTGCATTGCCGGCGTCGCCCGCCACATAGAGCTGCGTCGTCAGCAGCTCGCGCGGGCCGAGCTTCACCTTCACATGGATGTGGGGCGTGCGGCCGCTGTAGGGCACCGGCCGGATGGTGCGAAAGCGGTAGCGGCCATCGGCACCGACCTCGGCCCGGCCGAAGCCCTGGAACGCGGCATCGGCGCGGCCGCCGTCGCCCGGGTGATGGTAGTGGCCGCGCTCGTCGCACTGCCAGATCTCGACCTGGGCGCCAGCAAGCGGACGCCCGTCAAGATCGGTGACCGTGCCTTCGACCCACGCCGGCTGGCCGCTGCGGTAGTCGAGCGAACCGTTGCGCAGCAGGTCGTTGTCGGAATCCTTGGGCAGGCTGACCGGATAGAACGGTCCTTCGGTCTGCGACGGAGTCGGCCTTCGGGCCGGCGCCGGCTGCGCGCGAACGCCCAGCCAGAGGGCCGGTGCTGCGACCAGGGCGGCAGCGACGGTGCGCCGGGACAGATCGGACGAAGTGGACGGCGCATGCATCGCCGTAGGAGCCGGCCCGCGCGCGCGAGTTCCGTCGCGCCGCTGCCTGCGTTCACCTGACTACCTACCAGCGGACGCGAATGCCGATGGCGCCCTGGACCGACGACCTGACCTTGGTATCGCCGCCTGCGCTGAAGAGCCTGCCGACTTCGCCGTAGACGCTCACCGTCCTGGTCAACGACAGCGTGGCGCCGGTCGCGAGTTCCACGGCGGTGTAGTCGCCGGTGCTTGCGATGGGTGTGACGAACCCGCCGTTGGCGAAGCGCGCCACATCGCGGCTGCCGCTGCCGTGAACCACGCCGATGCGGCCGTAAGGCTGCAGGCGCCCGGCGGCAGTTGCGAAATCGCCCTTGATGCGCAGGCCCAGGCCGGCCGTCCACTCGCCGGAATCGTCCTGCTCGACGCGGGCACCCTGGATCGACAGGTCGTCCAGGCGCGCCTTGCGGTAGCTGAGCTGCGCCTGCGGCTCGATCGTCCAGCCGCTGCCGAGTGCGAAGGCCTGGCCCACCTCGACCGACGCGGTCAGGCTGTTGCCCTTGCCCGATGCGGCGAAGCCGCCGAGCGGGCGGATGGTGTAGCGCTGCGATCCGTACTGCAGCACCGTGTCGGCATAGAAGCCGGTCGCGTTCGCATACGAGGCATAGGCGCCCAGATAGCGGGCCCGCAGGTCGGTGTCGCCCACCGCGCGCCACAGGCCGCTGGCCGAACCGCTCACATCCGCGTTGCCGTCGAGCGTGCCGACGTACAGGCCGGCGCGCCAGTCGCCGAGCGCGGAAACATACAGGTCGGTGCCGGCCTGCAAGCCGGCGACATGGCCCTGCGTGGAAGGGCTGACCGTGCCAGCCTGCCGGATGTCGATGTCGCTGTACACCGCGCGCGCCCAGGCGCGGCGCCCGGTCGAGAGCGAGCCCGCGACCGGTGTCAGCGCAGCCAGTGCCTGCGCGCTCGCATCGTCGTCGCCGAAGCGGCGGTGCATGTTGCCGATCATGGCGAGGTCGGTCTGGCGCAGCTGCGACGGCAACGCCGCGAGCATGGCGGCTTCGGCGCGGTAGGCGGTGACCGGCGACCTGGCCGCGGGCATGCTTGCCGGCATGGACGCCGACAGCCCCGGTGCCGATACCGACGCGTCTGCGGGGACAGGAATCACTTCCGAGCGCAGATACCAGTTCTCTCCGGCACCGGCGGCATCGGCGGCGAACAGGCGGTACTCGTAGGCACCGGCGTCCACATGGCCCGCGCCTCCCAATGCGAAGGCGCTCTTGGTGGTTTGTGCCGTCGTGGTTGCGCCGTTGCGCGCGGAGATCACCTCGATCCCGTTGCCTGCGGTCTGTCCGCCGAGCCCGCCCAAGTTGGTGATCTGCACGGCGGTGGTGCCGCTGGCCACGGCTGTGGCGCCGTCGAGCACCAGCCGGTCGGACAGGCCCTTGACGCCCAGCGTGGTGCCGAGGCGCAAGCTGCCGTTATTGCCGACGTAGGGGCCGGTCACCGTGAGCGTCGTGCCGGGCGCGGCACCCACCAACGAAACGGTGCCGCCGTTCGCGAGCCCGGCCACGCTCTGGTTCGAGCCGGCGAGGTCGAGGGTGGCACCCGTCGCGACGGAATGGGCCGACGCGGCGCTCAGCGCGTTCGCCGCGCCGGCACGCAGAGTGCCTGCGGCGACCGTGGTGCTGCCGCCGTAGCTGTTGACGCCGGTCAGAACGGTGGTGCCCGTTCCACGCTGCGTCAGGCTGCCGGTTCCGCTGACCGCATTGGCCATCGCGAAGGTGTCCGAGCGTTCGACCACGAGCGCGGCGTTGTTGAGGATGGCGCCCAGCACGCTGCCGCTGGTACCGCCGTCGCCAAGCCGCAGGGTGCCGGCGCTCACGGTGGTGCCGCCGGTGTAGGTGTTGTTGCCGCTCAGGGTCAGCATGCCGGCGCCCACCTTCACCAGCGAGCCGCCGGTTTGCGTCGCGGGCAGCAGGTACGTGCCGCCCTGCGAGTCGAAGAGCCCGGGGCCGGTGTCCGAGATCACGCCGCTGATCGTGTCTGCGCGGCCCAGCCCACCGACGCGGAGAATCTTCGAGCCCAGGAACACGTCGCCTGCGCCGGACAGGGAACCGATCGATGCGGCCGACAACACGTTGTAGACGTAGAGGCGGCCGGCAGCGTTTTCGAGCGTCGCCCCGGAAAGATCGGCAACGCCCGCCAGGAACACGGCCCCTGTGCTGCCCACGTTGCGGATCGTCGACGAGCCGCCGGAACTGAAGGTGATGAACTCCAGGCGACCGCCGTTGTTGGTGATCCGTGCCGAACCCGCCGACGTCGAATCGACAAATACCAGGTAAGAGCCCGCACCGTTGATCTGCACCGCCGCGTTGCCGAGCGTCGCCGTGTCCTGCAGTTCGATGCCGCTGTTGCTGCCCAGCGTGTTGCTGCTCGTCGGAACCGAGATGTCCAGACCCGAAGCGTCGAATGTGCCGGCGAGCCGCAACTCGGCGTTGCCAAGGATGCCGACCGGGCCCGAACCGAGCGAGCCGCTGGTGCGCGTCAGCACCTTGATGCGGCCGGTGCTGCCGCCGATGCTGGTGCCGCCGCTGTAGCTGTTGCCTGCGTTGTCGAGGATGACGCGCTGGGTCTCGTTCTGTGCCGTGCCGGAATTGATCAGCGACAGCCGGCCGGTCCCGGAGATCACGCCTGTGAAACTGTTGTTCACCGTGTCCTTGGCATCGACCGTGCCGCCGCCCACTCCCACCGAAACGGCGCGCGCGTAGGTGGCGCCGCTGCCGCCCATGAACAAGCTGCCGCCGTTCAGGGTCAGGGCGCCGCCTGCTCCCAGATTGGCATCCGACGCGACCTGCAGCGCGCCGCCATCGATCGACGTCGGACCCGAGTAGGTGTTCGTTCCGGTCAGGACCAGCGTGCCGGGCCCGGTCTTCACCACGCCGCCGGGGCCGGTGCCGGTGATGGCGCCGGACTGCGTGGCCACACCGCTGCCGAGGCTGTCGAGCGTCGCGGTGCCCACGACGGTGAGCGGGCTCGCATCGTTCGAGCCGTCGGCATAGCTTCGGGTCTGCGCCGATGCCGTGGCCGCAAGTGCCATCAGGCCGGCGGCGACCAGGGCGGTGGTGAGCCCGCCGGACCGCTTGCCGCGCGCAGCGGCGAGTTCCGAAACAGCGACCCACGCGCCCAGTGCATGGTTCCAGATGCTGCGATACGAGTTGTTCATGCTGATTCGGTCCGTTGTGTGGGAATAGCCTCTCGCCGAGAGCCATCCCGGCAGGACTACGAAAGTTTACAGTTTACACATTTGAGAACTTTATGACTCACTTTTTTACAATTGCGCGTCGGCGAGCCGCAGCAGGTCCCCGCAGTGACGGCTTGGCGCGACTTGCATCGGCAAAATCCGCCCATGGGAACCCTCTACCTCGTGCGCCACGGTCAGGCCAGCTTCGGCGCCGCCGACTACGACAACCTGAGCGAACTGGGCCGGCGGCAGGCCCGGCGGTTGGGCGAGTACTGGCGCGAGCGCGGCATGGCGTTCGATGCCGTCATTACCGGCACGTTGAAACGGCATCGCCAGACCTGGGAAGGCATCGCGCAGGGCATGGATCTCGCGCGCGACGACGTGCTGCCCTGGCCGGGGCTCAACGAGTACGACAGCGAAGCCGTCATTGCGACCATCCACCCGGACAAGCTGGAGAAACCCGACTCGCCGGAGATGTACCGCCACCATTTCCGGCTGCTGCGCGATGGGCTCGGCGCCTGGATGCAGGGCCGCACGGCGCCGGTCGGCATGCCGAGCTATGTCGACTTTCTTGCCGGCGTGACGACCGCCCTGGACCATGTGCGCGACAAGCACCACGGCGCGCGGGTGCTGGTGGTGTCGAGCGGCGGGCCGATCAGCACCGCGGTCGGCCATGTGCTGGGCACCAGCCCCGAAACCACGATCGAGCTGAACCTGCGCATCCGCAACACGGCAGTCACCGAATTCGCGTTCACGCCCAAGCGCCACATGCTCGTGACCTACAACACGCTGCCGCACCTCGACGGCCCCGCGTACGAGAACTGGGTCACCTACGCTTGAACGAGCGCCGTCAGGCTTGCCAGACGCCGTAGCCCGCTCGCCGCAAGGCGATGCCGAGTTCGACTTCCATATCGCGCGCGGCCTCGTAGGGCATCGGGTTGTAGGCAGCGTAGAGCGCTGGCAGCAGCCGCAGGCCGTGGTCGCGCACGAAGGCGTTGGCCTGGATGCCGGCCTTGTGCTTGTCGAAGCGCAGGTCCGGATCGAGGCCGGTCATCCCGACGTAGACGAAAGGCATGCCGAGCCGATAGTCCGGGTTGGCGCGCCGGAAGCGGGCCGCGTTCCACACCGGGTCGTCGAGTTCGATCACGTAGACATGGTGATGGCCGCGGCGCCGTGTTTTGCCGACCGGCTTCGGCATCCTCAGTTCGCGGGTCGGCCGCGACCCTTCAGAAGACGCCACAGATAGATCGCCGCGCAGCCGCCGAGCAGGATGGAGCTCACTGGATCGATGTAGCGCCCGACGCGGTCGTAGTGGTTTTCCAGAAAGAAGCCCAGCATCACCAGCATTCCGGTCCAGGCGAGCGTGCCCAGCGCCGACCAGAGCAGGAACATGGCCAGGCGCATGTGTTCCAGTCCGGCCGGCAGCGAAATCACGCTGCGCACGCCGGGCACCAGCCGGCCGAAGAAGACGGCATGGCTGCCCCAGCGCCCGAACCAGCGTTCGGCGCGCTCGAGATCTTCGGTAGACACGGTGAGCCACCGGCCGTGGCGCGCCACCCAGCGGTGCACCCGCTCGCGGCCGATGCGCCGGCCGACCCAGTACCAGGGCAGCGTGCCGGCCAGCGATCCCGAGACGCCGGCGGCCAATACGCCCGCCGCATCGAGCGTGCCGCGGGCGACCACGAATCCGGCGAAAGGCATGATGAGTTCCGACGGTATCGGCGGAAAGATGTTCTCCAGCATCATGAGCGCAGCAATGCCCACGTAGCCGTGCTGCCCGATGAAGCCGATGATCCAATCCGCCATGCAGCACCGTAGGGGGAAGGCCCGTTCCGGTCAGAACTCGCTGAGGCCGGATTTGGCCCGAAGCCTCATTTGCGCTTGATCATCCCGTAGATGAACAGCAGCACGATCGCGCCTACGACCGAGGCGATGAAGCCCGCGCCCTCGCCGGCCGTGTACCAGCCCATCGCCTGCCCCAGGTAGGTCGCGATGAGCGAACCGGCAATGCCGATCAGCGTGGTCACGATGAAGCCCGCCGAGTCGTTGCCGGGTTTGATGGCGCGTGCCACGAGGCCCGCGACGAAGCCGATCAGAATGGTCCAGACGATGCTCATACGCTTCCTTGATGTGGCGAAGATGGAGGGAAAGCCGTGCGTCGCACCCGCCGGCGGCCGTCGGATGATAGCGGAGGCAGCACCTGCAAAAGCCCGCTCTGCTGCGCGTCCTACACGCTGGGCGCGGACGCCACGCTATACCGTGGCCATGCTCGAAAAACTTCCCGATGCGATTGGCCATGCGCTCTCCGGCGTGCGCGCCGGCCTGGACGAAATCGCCTTCAACACGCTCGGCCTGCGCGAGGGCATGGCGTCGATCACGGTCACCAGCCTGGCTTTTGCCGACCATGCGCCGCTGCCGGCCCGCTACACCGCCGACGGCGAAGGCCTGTCGCCGCCGCTGCAATGGGCCGACGTGCCGCCTGGCACGGTCTCGCTGGTGCTGATGGTCGAAGATGCCGACTCGCCCACGCCCAATCCGCTGGTGCATGCCATCGCCGTCGGCTTGCCCACCGGCGACGGCGCACTGCCCGAGGCGGCGCTGGCGGGCGACGCCGACGAAACCGGCA
>JANOCL010000072.1:0-1684 GCA_031412135.1 Variovorax sp.
CCGAAACTGAGTCGCCGCCGGGTGTTGCAAGCCGCCGCAGCCGGCGCGATCGGCATCGATCCCGCCCTGCGTGCCGCCGTGTGGGCGCAGGGCTCCGACAAACCCGAGAAGGAAGAAGTCAAGATCGGCTTCATTCCGCTAACCGACTGCGCCAGCGTGGTGATGGCCTCGGTGCTCGGCATCGACAAGAAGTACGGCGTGAAGATCGTGCCGAGCAAGGAAGCCAGCTGGGCCGGCGTGCGCGACAAGCTGGTCAACGGCGAACTCGACTTCGCCCACGTGCTCTACGGCCTGATCTACGGCGTGCACCTCGGCATCGCCGGTCCGAAGAAAGAGATGGCCGTGTTGATGACGCTCAACAACAACGGACAGGCGATCACGCTGTCGAAGAAGCTGGCCGACAAGGGCGCCGTCGATGCCGCATCGCTGGCCAAACTGATCGCCACCGACAAGCGCGACTACACCTTCGCGCAGACCTTCCCCACCGGCACCCACGCGATGTGGCTGTACTACTGGCTCGCATCGGCAGGCATCGACCCGTTCAAGGACGTGAAGAACATCGTCGTGCCGCCGCCGCAGATGGTGGCCAACATGCGAATCGGCAACATGGACGGCTTCTGCGTCGGCGAACCCTGGGGCCAGCGCGCGATCATGGACGGCATCGGCATCACCGCCGTGACCACGCAGGACATCTGGAAGGACCATCCGGAGAAGGTGCTCGGCACCACGGGCGACTTCGTGAAGAAGTATCCGAACACCGCGCGTGCGGTGACCGCCGCGATCCTCGAAGCCGGCAGGTGGATCGACACCGGCCTGCAGAACAAGAACAAGATGGCCGAGACCATCGCCGACAAGAGCTACGTCAACACCAGCGTCGACGCCATCAACCAGCGCATCCTGGGCCGCTACACCAACGGCCTGGGCAAGAACTGGGACGACCCGAACCACATGAAGTTCTACAACGACGGCGCGGTCAATTTTCCTTACCTGTCCGACGGCATGTGGTTCCTCACGCAGCACAAGCGCTGGGGCCTGCTGAAGGAGCATCCGGACTACCTGAAGGTCGCGACCGAGATCAACCGCCTCGATGTCTACAAGCAGGCTGCCGCGGCTTCGAAGACGCCGGTCCCCAAGGACACGATGCGCACCAGCAAGCTGATCGACGGCGTCGTGTGGGACGGCAAGAACCCGAAGCAGTACGCCGAGTCGTTCAAGGTCCATGTCTAAGGAGCGCCCCATGGTCAGTGCCGTCTTCCACTCCCCTCTCGACACCGCAGGCGCGCCCGCAGCGCCCCGGTCCGTGGCTGTTCCCGTGGTGGCGCCGGTGGTCGCCAACGACAAACGGGCCGAGCCCTCGCCGCGCATTCCGCGCGACTTCAGCGCCGTATGGTTGCGCATCCTGCCGCCGCTGATGGGCTTCGGCCTGCTGGTGCTGGTCTGGGAACTGATCGCGATGAAAAGCACCACCGGCTTTCCGTCGCCGCTCGCCACCTGGCAGCAGGCGCTCGTGGTGTTCAGCGATCCGTTCTACAGCAAGGGGCCCAACGACCAGGGCGTGGGCTGGAACGTGCTCTCGTCGCTGCAGCGCGTGGCGCTCGGCTTCGGCCTGGCGGCGGCGGTCGGCATTCCGGCCGGCTTCGCGATCGGGCGTTTCGAATTCCTGGCGCGCATGTTCAACCCGCTC
>JANOCL010000073.1:0-25992 GCA_031412135.1 Variovorax sp.
CTTGCGTCGACCTTCGACACCAATCTCCAGCGATGCCGCGAACTCGCGGCCAGAGGAACCCCCTGATGGACTACCAGCACTACCAGACCCTCGCCATCACGCGCCGCGGCGCCGAAGGTGCGGTGCTCGACATCCAGATGCGAGCCAAGAACGGCAAGTTGCCCACATCGGGGCCGGACGGCCATCGCGAACTGGCCGAGATCTGGCGCGATGTCGCCGACGACGACAGCGTGCGCTGTGCTGTGCTGCGCGGCGAAGGCATGGGCTTCTCCGGCGGCGGCGACCTGGCGCTGGTGGAGCAGATGGCGACCGACGACGCTACCCGGCTGCGGGTCTGGAAGGAGGCGCGCGACCTGGTCTACAACATCGTCAACTGCGACAAGCCGATCGTCAGTGCGATGCATGGGCCGGCCGTCGGCGCAGGCTTGGTCGCCGGTCTGCTGGCCGACATTTCGATTGCAAGCAAGAGCGCCAAGATCGTCGACGGCCATACGCGCCTGGGCGTGGCGGCGGGCGACCATGCCGCGATCGTCTGGCCGCTCCTGTGCGGCATGGCCAAGGCCAAGTACCACTTGCTCCTGTGCGAGCCGGTGAGCGGCGAAGAAGCCGAGCGCATCGGACTGGTGTCGCTGGCGGTGGAAGAGGCCGACCTGCTGCCGCGCGCCTACGACATCGCCGACCGGCTGGCGGCGGGCAGCCAGAGCGCGATTCGCTTCACCAAGTACGCGCTGAACAACTGGCTGCGCCAGGCCGGCCCGACTTTCGACGCGTCGCTGGCGCTCGAGTTCATGGGCTTCGCCGGCCCCGACGTGCGCGAGGGCGTGGCCTCGCTGCGCGAGCGGCGGGCGCCCCGCTTCGGCTAGGCGTAGCGCTTCATCATCAGTTCGGTGTTGATCTTGCGGTCGGCATTGATCCTGGCGACATGCGGCCGCTCGCCCATGCGCTTGAGATAGGCGCGCGCCTCCGGCGCCAGTTCCGACAGCATGTCGCGCCCGTAGATCGCGCGCGTCGCCCCGGCCAGCACCGGCAGGTGGCAGATGGCGGCGCAGTCGGCCAGCGTAAACGCTTCGCCGGCGATGAACGGCGCATCGAAGCGCGCCAGCTGCGCGAATGCAGGAATGTTCTTCTCGAGTAGCTTGGCCGTCTTTTCCTTGGTGCCGTCGCTCACCTTGCCGCCGAAGAAGGCTTCTGCATAGATGTTGCGCGCCACCAGTTCGAGATGCAGTTCGAGGTAGATCACCAGCTCGCGCACCTTGGCCGCCGCGAACGGCTGCGCCGGCAGCAGCGGATGCTCGGGATAGGCCGCTTCGATGTACTCGGCGATCGCCGACGATTCGCAAAGCTTGCCCTCGTCCGTCTTGAGATATGGCACCTTGCCGAGCGGCGAGGCGCTCAGGTCGGTCTCACCGATCCAGGCCAGCTCTTCTTCGAAGCGCACGTTCTTTTCGAGCAGCGCGAGCTTGACCTTGTTGTAGTAGTTGCTGGCCGCAAAGCCGCTGAGGATGAGCATCGTCGGGTCTCCTGTATTTGAATTCGATCGGCCGGATTGTGCCGCCGGGCGCGGCCCGCGTCTGTCACGAAGAGGGCAGCTCCTGCAGCGCGGCGACCACCGCCTGCACCTCGTCGGCGCGGCGAAGCTCGGCGGCGCACAGCGGCTTGCCCGGCGCCATCGCGACCACCGCGATGCGCTTCTTCGGGCACATGCCCAGGCAGCCGGTCTGCACGATGCGCAGCCGCACCGGCAACGGCGCGAGGCTGCGCTTGAGTTCTTTCTGCAGGTCCTTCGCCTTCAGCTTCGAAGGCCCGCTGCTGCGCTTTTCGCATTCGCGGCACACCAGCACGACGCCGGCGAAACGGGGCTTCACGATGGCTGCGCCGACGGCTGCCGAAGGATGGTCTGGACTGGCCAATGGGTTTCCTCGGGTTGATGGCCCATCGTGAGCCCGACCGGCCGCTGCGGGCGTCAGCCAAACAGCCGTCGTTATGGGGTAACTTCTGCACATGTCACTTCCTCCCATCGAAATCGAAACCGCCCCTCAACCCGTCGCCACCGTGCTGTTGATGCACGGCCTGGGCGCCGACGGCAACGACTTCGTGCCGATCGCCAACGAGCTCGACCTGTCGGCCGTGGGACCGGTTCGCTTCGTCTTTCCGAATGCGCCGGTGATGCCGGTCACCCTCAACGGCGGCATGCAGATGCCGGCCTGGTACGACATCCTCGGCACCGACCTGGCCAAGCGCGAAGACGAAGCCGGCCTGCGCCGTTCGCAGGCCGCGCTCGAAACCTTGATCGCCACGGAAAAGGCGCGTGGCATTCCGGCCGGGCGGATCGTCGTCGCCGGCTTCTCGCAGGGCTGCGCGATGGCGCTGATGACCGGCCTGCGGCATGCCGAGCGGCTCGCCGGCATCGTCGGGCTGTCGGGTTACCTGCCGCTGGCGGCGCTCACCGCGGCCGAGCGCCATGGGGCCAACCACGACACGCCGGTGTTCCTGGCGCACGGCACGCGCGACGGCGTGGTGCCGATTGCACGCGCGACCGCATCGCGCGACGCGCTGGAAGCGCTCGGGCACCCGGTCGAATGGCATGAATATCCGATGGAGCACTCGGTCTGCATGGAAGAGATTGCCGACCTCAACCGCTTCCTGCTGCGGGTGCTCGGCGCTTAACAGAAACTCGGTTTTCGCGGCAAAGGCTCCTGCCAGCGCGCCGCGCGCGGGCGTGCTACCTTCCGCCCCATAACGATTCACGGGGCCAGAACGAAATGAGCAAGCTGCATGAGCGCCTGGGAGCGCTCTCACCCGCGCGCCTGAGGGGGGTCCGCAGAGGCATCGAGAAGGAAAGCCTGCGGGCGCAGCCGGACGGCAAGCTCGCCCTGACCCCGCATCCCGCGGCGCTGGGCTCGGCGCTTACCCATCCCCACATCACCACCGACTTCAGCGAGTCGCAGCTCGAACTCATCACCGGCGTGCACACCGACGTCGAAGCTTGCCTGGCCGAACTCACCGAGGTGCACCAGTTCACCTACCGCATCCTGGCCCAGGCCGGCGACGAACGGCTCTGGGTTTCGAGCATGCCGTGCGGCCTGCCGACCGACGAGACCATTCCGATCGGGCGCTACGGCGCCTCGAACGTCGGGCGTGCGAAGAGCGTCTACCGCATGGGCCTGGGCCACCGCTACGGCCGGCGCATGCAGACGATCTCGGGCATCCACTACAACTGGTCGCTGCCGGATGTGTCGAGCGAACAGTACTTCGCGCTGATCCGCAATTTCCGCCGCCATGCCTTCCTGCTGCTCTACCTCTTCGGCGCGTCGCCGGCACTGTGTTCGAGCTTCGTCGACAGCCGGCCGCACGAACTGCAGCCGCTCGGCGATGGCAGCATGCACATGCCGCACGGCACCTCGCTGCGCATGGGGCGGCTGGGTTACCAGAGCGAAGCGCAGGCTTCGTTGGCGGTGAGCTACAACAGCCTCGACGGCTACGGCGCGTCGCTGCAGGACGCGCTCACGCGGCCCTGGCCCGCCTACCAGGCCATCGGCATTCGCAATCCGGGCGGTGACTACAACCAGCTCGCCACCAGCCTGCTGCAAATCGAGAACGAGTTCTACGGCACCATCCGGCCGAAGCGTGTGATCTATCCCGGCGAGCGGCCGCTGCACGCACTGCGCGAGCGCGGCGTCGAGTACGTCGAAGTGCGGCTGATGGACCTCGACCCGTTCGAGCCGATGGGCATCGCAGCGTCCACGATGCGATTTCTCGATGTGTTCCTGCTGCACTGCCTGCTGGCCGACAGCCCGCCGGACACCCGCGAGGAAATCGCCGAACTGGCGCACAACCAGCACCTCACCGCCGCCCGCGGCCGCGAGCCGGGGCTGGCGCTGCAGCGCGGCGGACGCGATGCGAAGCTCACCGACTGGGGCGCCGAGCTGCTGGAGCAGTTCGCGCCGATCGCCGCCGCGCTCGATGCGGCGCATGGCGGCAGCCGGCATGCAGATGCGGTGCGCGCCGCCCAGGCCGCTCTGCGGGACCCGGCCGTCCTGCCGTCCGCGCGTGTCCTCGAGGCCATGGCGAGCGGACACAACGACTCCTTCGTCGGCTTCGTGCGGGCGCGGTCGGAGGAAACGCGCGCCGCGTTGCTCGCGTTGCCGTTCCCGGCCGACCGGCAGGCGCACTTCGAGCGCCTGACCCAGAGTTCGACCAAGGCGCAGCGCGCGATCGAGGCGGCCGACACGATGCCGTTCGAGGTCTACCGTGAGCAATACGTCTCGCCAAGGCGCCTGGGCTTGCGCAACCACTGGATCGACGCGTCGGCGGCTGCTGTCAGCCAGCCCGCTGCGCTGTAGCGTCGCCGGATTCCCAACCAGCCGGGTAGGCAATCACCTACCTGCATTCGCCGGTATCGCTCACCGCAGCGCTGCTGCTGCGCTGCATCATCGACTTCAAGAGACGTACCAGCGTCTCGCCACTACCGCAAAGCTGTTCCGTCCATGCCCTTTAAGACCTACTTGGTCGAAGACAACGCAGTCATCCGTGAAAACCTCGTGGGCTTCCTGGAAGACATTGCAGATGCCACCATCGTCGCCCACGCGACCGGAGAAGACGAAGCGGTCGCCTGGCTCGGCAACCATCGAGACAGCTGGGACGTGACAATCGTCGACCTGTTCCTCGATCAGGGAAACGGGCTCGGCGTGGTCCACGCCTGCCGCCAGCGTCGGGCCGATCAGAAGGTCGTGGTGTTGAGCAATTACGCCACGCCCGACATGCGCGCGCGTTCCAAGGCCCTGGGCGCGGATGCCTTCTTCGACAAGTCGGCCGAAATCGATCTGCTGCTCGACTACTGCGAGAGCTTGAGTCGCATGCACGACTGAGGCGGCCGATCGTCCGGCCTCGGTGCCGCTTTCTGGGTTAAAACGCCACGCGTCAACGACTTCAGGAAAGCAGGGCATGAGCAGCAACAGCATCGACTTCAACGGCCGCGTTGGCATCGTGACCGGCGGCGGCCTCGGCCGGCAGCATGCGCTGGCCCTGGCTGAAAGAGGTGCCAGGATCGTCGTCAACGACCTCGGCGCGGCACAGTCGGTGCTCGAAGAAATCCGGGCGCTCTGCGGCGAAACCCTGGCCAGCGACGCATCGGTGACCGACCGTGGCGGCGAAACGGTGCCGCATAGAGGCGCGGCGCAGGGCGCCAATGAGGTGGGCAAGGCCATGGCGGCCAGGTCATGACCGCCGCGCCGGCGGTGCTCGATCCGCTGCCGCTGCCGCCGGGCATCCGCTCGCGTTCGGTCGACAACGGCAACGGTCTGTCGGTTCATCTGCTCGAGGCAGGCTTCGAGACAGCCGGACGGCCTTGCGTGTTGCTGCTGCACGGTTTCCCCGAGCTGGCCTACAGTTGGCGCAAGGTGATGCTGCCGCTCGCCGAGGCCGGATTCCACGTCGTTGCACCGGACCAGCGCGGCTACGGCCGCACCACGGGCTGGCAGCCCGGCTACGACGCCGACCTCGGCGAGTTCCGCATGCTGAACCTGGTGCGCGATGCGCTCGGCCTGGTCGCGGCGCTCGGGCATGGCAGCGTCGCGGCGGTCGTCGGCCACGATTTCGGTTCGCCGGTCGCTGCATGGTGCGCGCTGGTGCGGCCCTACGTGTTCCGCTCGGTGGTGCTGATGAGCGCGCCCTTCGGCGGACCGCCGGCGATGCCTGCGGCGAACGCCGGGTTCGCGGAACTCCTCGATGGGCTCGCCGCGCTGCAGCCGCCGCGCAAGCACTACCAGTGGTACTACTCGACGCCTGCGGCCGATGCGGACATGCGGCACGCGCCGCAGGGCCTGCACGCATTCCTGCGCGCCTACTACCACCACAAGAGCGCCGATTGGGCGCAGAACCGGCCGCAGCCGCTCGGCGCGATGACCGCCGCCGAACTTGCAAAGCTGCCCACCTACTACGTGATGGAAGCCGGCAAGACCATGGCAGCAACCGTCGGCGCCGAAAAGCCTTCGGCGGCGCAGGTCGCCGGCAACCGATGGCTCACAGAGGAGGAACTCGCGGTCTATGCCGCCGAGTACGCCCGCACCGGTTTCCAGGGCGGGCTGCAGTGGTACCGCTGCGGCACCGGCGGCCGGTTCACGGCCGAAATGCAGACCTGGTCGGGCCGCACGATCGACGTGCCTTCCTGCTTCATCGCCGGCGCGAGCGATTGGGGAACGTTCCAGAGGCCGGGCGACTTCGAGGCGATGCAGACTGCCGCCTGCACCCGCATGACCGGCGTGCATCTGGTGGAAGGCGCCGGCCACTGGGTGCAGCAGGAGCAGCCCGAGGCGGTGAGCCGGCTGCTGCTGGGCTTTCTCGCGGCCCTGTAGAACCTATTCGACTTCCGGGCTGCCTTCCTTGCGGATCGACTCCCGGTCCCGGCGGTTCATGCGGCCAAGTGCGCTGTCGAGCGCTCGCTTGAGCTTGTCCGAGGCACCTCGAAAAGCCTCGTCGAGGTTCGACGCATGTTGCGTCACCGTCACCGGCTGGTGGTGCGCGAGCCGCGCTTCCATCGCGCAGCGCTTGTCGCCGCCGCCGCCCGCGTCGTGGTTCTCGTCGCTCAGATGCACTTCCACGCGGGTGATGTCGGCCGCAAAGCGGCTGAGCGTCTGCTTGATCTCCGCATCGGCCCAGCGCTCCAATGTTTCCTTGTTCTCGATCCCGTTGCTGGTGTTCACTTGAATCTGCATGCAATGTGCCTTTCGCGTTCCTGGGGAGGAACAATATTCCACTCTGCACCATCCCTGGCCGCCCACGCGTAGGCGCAGGCAGGTTTCGAGTAAAAACGGGTTCGCATCAGGGTATCGCGACGCGGGCCAGCGTTGCCGGGTCGGCCGAAATGGTCTTGACCACGCCGCTCGGGTCGAACAGCACCTGGTACTCGGTCCAGGCGTCGAGCCAGAAGCGCCACACCGGCGCATCCAGGCTCGGGTTCTCGATGCTCACCGGATAGCCGAGCGCCATCAGCACCTGCTCGCGAGTCATGCCGGGTGTCACCTTCATCGCGGCGATCGCTGCGCGGGTCTTTTCGGGGTAGCCGGCCAGCTTGATCTTCGGGTCCTCGGTCACCACGTAGCGCTGCGCGAAAGCGATGGGCCCGATGTCGCGGCTGTAGTCGTTCTTGAGCCGCTGCGGGCGCCCGCCGAGGTCCAGGTCGAACCAGCGCTGCTCGTAGCCGGTGATGCGGGCCGGCGATCCGGCAGCCACCACGGCCGTGCCCTCGTCGGCGTAGTTGATATCGCTGATCTGCTTGCCGTAGGTACGCATGTTGCAGCACAGGTAGCCGCTGATCAGCGGCCCTTCGGGTGGCCTCGGCCGCTGGGCGTGCGCGGCAGAAAACGCAAGAAACTGAAAAACGGCGGCCACGGCGGCGGCCAGTGCAAAGCGCTGGAACATGAGAACTCCCTGACTGATGTTGTTGTAAACGCTGCGGGCCTGGGGCCTGCAGCGCGACGGATTCTAGGGGCGCTGCAGCCCGAACAGTCGGCGCGCGGCCGCGGGCGACAATCGCAGGCCCTCCGCAAGAAAGAACGTCCCCGATGGCCATCCAGTGGTTCCCCGGTCACATGCACCTGACCCAGAAGGCCATCGCCGAGCGGGTGAAGGACATCGACGTCGTCATCGAACTGCTAGATGCGCGGCTGCCGGGATCGAGCGCCAACCCGATGCTGGCGGAGCTCACCGGCCACAAGCCCGGCCTGAAGGTCCTCAACAAGCAGGACCTGGCCGACCCGGCATGCACTGCGCTCTGGCTGGCGCACTACAACGCGCAGCCCGACACCCGCGCCATCGGCCTCGACGCGAGCCAGACAACGCCTGCGCGGCAGCTGGTGGAGGCCTGCCATGCGCTCTCGCCCAATCGCGGCGGCATGGCCAAGCCGATGCGGGTGCTGATCTGCGGCATTCCGAACGTCGGCAAGTCGACGCTGATCAACACGCTCACCGGCAGCCGCAAGGCCAAGACGGGCGACGAGGCCGGCATCACCAAGCTGGAGCAGCGCATCACGCTGGCCGACGACTTCTATCTGTGGGACACGCCCGGCATGCTGTGGCCGCGCATCATCGTCGCCAAGAGCGGCTACAACCTGGCCGCCAGCGGCGCCATCGGGCGCAACGCGTTCGATGAAGAAGAGGTCGCGCTGGAACTGCTGCACTACCTCACCGGGCACTATGCCGGCCTGGTCGAGATCCGCTTCAAGCTCGAGCCGGTCGAAGGCCTTGGCGACGAGCAGGTGCTCGAAGCCATCGGCCGCAAGCGGGGCGCGCTGCTGGCCAAGGGCCGGGTGAACCTGCAGAAGGCGGCCGAAGTGGTGCTGCACGAATTTCGCAGCGGCAGCATGGGCCGCATCACGCTGGAGACGCCCGAGGAGTTTGCGCAGTGGCTGGCGGCGGGGCAACTGCTGGATGCGGAGCGCCGCGCAAAGAAAGAGGCGCGAACGCAGGCCAAGCGAAAAAGCCCTCGCGGCGGCGAAGAGGCTCCACCGGAGGCGTGACGACGGCTAAGGCGTCGCGTCGCGTCCATGCTGCCAGCCGGGAACGGAAAGGTAGTAGCGCAAGGCCTTGCCTTGCCCAGTGGTGTGCAGAAGGCCGCGCTGCCCAAGATCGGACAGATCCCGCGTTGCCGTGGCCTTCGAGACGGTGTTCATCTTCAGGTACTTCTCGACATTCAGGCCGCCCAGGAATCCGCCGTCGCCCGCATCGAGCAATCGCAACAGCAATTTCCGCTGCCGCTCGTTCAACGGTTGCTGCACGGCGGCAGCCCAGAAGCGCGATTTTTCGATGGTGAGCTGCATCACGTCCACAGAACGCGAACACGCAAGTGCGAAGGCTTCGGCAAACCACCGCACGAAGCCGGTCACGTCCATTCCGCCTGATTGCGCGTCGGCCAGCGCGTCGTAGTAGCCGCGCCGGTCGGCGAGCATCTGCCGGGCGAGGCCGTAGAGCCGCGTCGAGGCACCGATGTCTTGCGCCAGAGCGAGGTCCGCGATCGCGCGGCCCACACGGCCATTGCCGTCTTCGAACGGATGGATGGTTTCGAACCACAAGTGAGCCAGGGCGGCGCGGGCGATGCCGTCCAGGGCCGCAGGCGCAGTGCGCGAGCGGTCGGGCCGGGTCGCGGCAAACCAAGCCAGGAACGCATCGATTTCGTGCGGCACTGCGGATGAAGGCGGCGCCGTGTAGTGGACCACCTCCCGCCCGGGCAAACCGCTCACGATCTGCATCGCATCCGCATGGTCGCGAAAGCGTCCGACGGCGATGCGTCGGATTCCGGCGGTGCCGCCGGGAAAAAGAGCGGCCTGCCAGCGGCAGAGCCGGTCTGCGTCCAGGGGCCGTTCGAAGCCGGTCGTGGCGTCCTGCATGATCTCGACCAGCCCATCGACATCCCGGCTCGATGGCCCCGTGGCGGCGTGCCCCAGATGCCGCAGCACCGATGAACGAACGGCCGCGAGTTCCAGCTTTTCGCCTTCGATCGCGGCGGTGGCCATGGCTTCGCGCGTCCACAGTTCCTGCTCGACGGCCTGCATGTCCGGCAGGGCGATGGCGCGCGCCATTCCATGTACCTGCCCTTGTAACTCGCGCGCGCGCAGCAGTGTCGGGCTGACTGCTGTGAGGTTGAAGCGCAAACTCGGCCAATCGACGTGCTGCCAGATGTACCTTGTTTTTGGCATGCGCCGCATTCTAGTCTTTACGGCTCAAAAAATGAGCCAAATTCGCATTTTGGGGCTCACTTTTCGCCGGAGTCCTCACGGCCGATCATCTCGGCCAGCAGCGCGTCGAAGTTCATTTCAGCCGCCCGCTGTGCGGCTGCCTGCTTCGCGACGATCGACGCAGCCGCATCGGCATACCGCCCGAAAGCGAGCTGCACCGGCAGGGGCGGCAGCATCACCGGCAGCGACCTGACATCCTGCTGATTGATGCTCGCCTGGTTGATCGCGTGCTTGGCATGCGCGCGGAAGTGCTGCTTGGCCTGCGGGGTCTGCAGCAGCGCGATCAGGTAGCGGGGCGCCACCAGGCCGGTGTCGAGCACCAGCCGCATCAGGTTCGATTCGAACACCGTCGTCTCGTCGAGCGCCGGCACCAGGGCGCTCTTGCCCAGGTACTCCAGGCTGTTGACGCGATTGATCACGATGTCGTCGCGCGCGAGTGCAAAGCGTTCTGCTTCGTGCGGTTCGAGCCGCAGCCGCTTGAGCTGCGTCATGTCGCGCATCTCGCCGTCGTAGAAAGCGTCGATGCGCAGGATCGGCGTGCCGCTGCCATAGGACGACCGGTGCTTGTACAGACCGTTCTGCGGGCCGCTCCTGAGCAGCTCTCCGAGCGTGGCCCGAGGCCATTGCTTCGAATTGACCGTGGGGTCGCCGAACAGCTCGATGAACAGCGCCGGGTTCAGTTGCGCCGCCTTGCCGCGCGCCTCGCGCTGCAGGCGCACGATGCCTTCGGCGCACGACAGCAGCTCGACGATGCGGCGCTGCTCGTCCAGTTGCGGCAAGCGCAGCCGCAGGCCGAGCACATAGTCCATGTCCGCGCGCGGCATCCGTGCGCCGGACGATTTTTTCGCGATGCGCCCGGCGGTCTGCGGCGCGCGCAGGAAGTAGGCGAGGTAACGGCGGTCCACGTCGTCGGCCGGGCGCAGCGGCACGATCTCGGTGGAGCACTTGCCCTCGGCGTCGGGCAGCGCGACCTTGTTCAGATAGGGCCGCAACTTGCCGTAGAGCACATGCCCCCCGTCGAACCTGAAGCTGCCGCCCAGCGGTGCATGCGGCGTCTTCGAAAGCTCACCGTGCTGGATGCGGCCGGTGCCGGATTCGATCGATTCGAGCCCGACATAGCGCAGGTCCTCGCGTTCGCCGGGCTTGATGGTGGAGCGGTCCTGCCGGCAGATGTCGCCGAGGCGCACGATGCGCGCCTGCGTCAAACGCCGTTCTCCGCCAGCGCCGTTCGCAGCGCCTCCACTTCCTGGGCGATCTCGGCCTCGAGCGCCGCCAGTTCGTCGAGCAGCTCCCGCGGATCGCGGTGCGCGGCCTGGGTGCGGCCGACTGGCCGGTAGCGGCTGGCCGACAAATTGAAGTCGCCCGCACGCAGCGCGTTTGCATCGGCAAACCACCACTTCGGCGTCCACTCGGCTTCGGCATCGCGCACCTGCCAGTCGGCCCAGGCCGCGTCGCGCCGCAGGAAGGCTTGTGCGAGTTCCGGCAGATCGTCTGCCGCGACCGGCGCGTCGTGGTTCGCATCGAGCTTGTAGCCGTCGCTGTCGGCATGCAGGAACTGCACCTGCTGCGTGCTGCCGCCCTTGCAGAAGAACAGCACCGATGTCTTCACGCCCGAGTAAGGCTGGAAGACGCCGCCCGGCAGGCTTAGCACCGCCTCGACGCGGTTGTGCTCGACCAGCTGGCGGCGCAGCTCGCGATGGGCGCCCGTGGAGCCGAAGAGCACGCCCTCGGGCACCACCACCGCGGCCCGGCCGCCCGGGCGCAGGCTGTCGAGCATGTACTTGAGAAACAGCAGTTCGGTGGCGCTGGTGGTGCCGATCTTCACGTCGTCGACGATGCGGTCCTTGTCGACGCGGCCTGAAAACGGCGGATTGGCGAGCACGACATGGAAGCCGCCGGGCGGCAGGCCGAGTTCGGCCTTGCGCTCGTCGTCGAATGCGGTGGTCAGCACGTTGCGCTGCAGGATCGGCACGTTGGCCAGGCCGCGCAGGGTGAGGTTCATCGTGGCCAGCCGCACCATCTTCGGATCGACGTCGTTGCCGAAGAAGGTGGCGGTCTGCAGCGCATGCCACTGGGCGCCCGAGAGCCGGTCGCCCATGCCGCGCCGGTGCCGCTTGCCGTCGAGCTCGGCCTGCGCGATCGCGCCGGGCGACGAGTGGGCAAGCCGGATGTGGTTGTAGGCCGCCACCAGGAAACCCGCGGTGCCGGCGGCCGGGTCGTACACCGTCTCGCCGACCTTGGGGTCGACCATTTCGACGATGGTGCGGATGATGTGCCGCGGCGTGCGGAACTGGCCCAGCTCGCCGGCCTGCTTGATCTGCCGCAGCACATGCTCGAACAGGTCGCCCTTGGTGTCGGCATCGGCCTGGTCGAGCCGCAGGCCGTCGACCAGGTTGACGACCTGTGTCAGCACCGTCGGGTCGTCGATGGACAGGCGTGCCCCGCGCATGAAGTTGTGCGCGCCGGCCCGGCCCATCTCGGCGAAGAAGGCGAACACCTCGTCGCGAACGAAGCGCACCAGTGCCTCGCCCGCGAGGCCCTTGGCCCAGGCCGACCAGCGGAAGCGGCTGCGCGGAATGCGCGGCGTGCCGGTCTGCAACACGGTGGCCGGCCAGCGGCCTTCCTGGACCGACGGCACCCAGGCATTCAACGGATTCTTCGGCTCCCAGTCGCCGTCGAACAGGCCGGTGCGGGGCATCCTGAGCGCGCGGGCCTGCGCCGCGTTCTCGGCATCGATGCCCTCGACCAGATAGAAGAAGAACAGGAAGGACAGCTGCTCGGCATTGCTGACCGGGTCCGGGTAGCCGCCGCCAAAAAGGTAATCGCGGATCTGGTCGATGGACCGGCGCATCTCGGCAGTCAATGGCATGGGGGGCGGGGCGATCGAATTGTGATGTTGGGGGCCGAGTCTACGAGGCAAACTCACGGCTTCGCCTTTCGATGCCTGCAAGAAGAACCGAGACCATGCCGACCCAGCCCACTCCGATCGAAGTCATCCAGCGCGAGCTGTCCGCCTACCGCGCCGGCAACACCGGCATCGACTACGTGCACCGCTTCGAATCCGGCAAGCCGGGACCCCATGTGCTGATCAACGCGCTGACCCACGGCAACGAGATCTGCGGCATGGTCGCGGCCACGCACCTGCTCGACACCGGCGTGCGGCCGGCCATCGGCACGCTCACCGTGAGCTTTGCGCACGTGGAGGCCTACGAGGCCTTCGACGCCGGCAAGCCTTTCGAGAACCGGCAGATCGTCCACAACCTCAACCGCATCTGGTCCGACGAATGGCTCGGCGGTGCCGAGGACAGCCCCGAACTGCGCCGCGCCCGGGCGCTGCGCCCGGTGGTGGCCGCAGCCGATCACATCCTGGACATCCACTCGACCAGCCAGCCGGTCGAGCCGTTCTGGGTCTACCCCGCGTTCGAGCGCAATGCGGCCGTGGCCCTGGCCATCGGCCGGCCGGCCGTGCACCTGGTCATGCCCGAAGGCCTGGGCTCGGGCACGCCGTTGATCCAGCATGGAAACCACGGCCTGCAGGACGGCCCCGCCGGTGCGGCGCTGGTGGTCGAATGCGGGCAGCATTTTCTGCAGGCCACGGCCGATCTGGCGGTCGCGGTGACGATGGACTTCCTGGCGCACTTCGGACTGGTTGCGCCCGACCCCGCTTCGCCTGCGCCGGGGCCGCAGCACCGTTTTCAGCTGCTCGAAACGCGGATGGTCAAGACCGCCGGCTTCCACTTCGTGCGGCCGCTGCTCGGCTTCGAGGTGTTCGCCAAAGGCGAGCTGATCGCGACCGACGGCGCAGAGGAGATCCGTGCACCGTGCGACGACTGCACCATCCTCATGCCGGCGCGGGCGCCGATCGTCGGGCGCGAAGCGGTGTACCTGGCGCGGCCGATCTGAGGAGCGATCAGGCCTGCAGGAGTTCGGCAATCTGCGCGCGAAGCAAGGGCAAATCAGTCTGAATGGTCCGCCAGACGACCCCCCTGGTCTACCGTGAAATAGCCATGTGCCAACGCATTTCGCATCTCGTATGCAAAACGCCACGGCACTTGCGGGTGTTCAGCGGCAAACGCAGGGTGATGCTTCACCACGTGGTTGCAGGCCTCGCCGATCACCTCCAGGTTGCGCAACACGGCGTCCTGGGTTTTTCGATCGGTCCGGTAATTTTCGATGGTGGCGCCCGCCGTGTAGGCGCGGATGTTGTCGATCGCTTCCAGGATGTGCGCAAGGTAATCCCGCGTTCGCTGCGGCCCAGCCGGCTTCATACCGGCAAAGCTTCGCGCAAGACCTGCTCTCGAAACCTGGGTGGCAGGGCATCCGGGGTGAGCACATCCACTTCAACGCCCAGCAGGTCCCTCAGTTCCCCGCGAATAGCGCCGATATCCATCAGGGTGGTTTGCGCAGTGGGTTCGACAAGCAAATCCAGATCACTGTCTGCTTTGTCTTCGCCGCGCGACGCTGAGCCGAACACTCGCACATCGCTCACACGATGGCTCAGCGCAATCTCGCGGACGCGGACGCGATGCAGGCTGAGCGCTTCGGAGGGACGCATGAGGCCGAGTGTAGTGCGGCAGGGATCTATTTTGGCGAGCTGTCGGTGGAAGCCCGAGGCCCCGCCGGCGCCGGGCTGCACCAAGATCGAAGCGCCTGATCAACCTTCATTCATGGACACCGCCGTGCACTACATCCTGGCCCGAATCACCGTCAAACCCGAAGCTGCCGAAACCGCCAAGGGCATCCTCATGGAACTGCTGGCGAAGTCCCGCACCGAAGCGGGCTGCGTTTCGTATGCGCTGTACCAGCAGGCCGAAGCCCCGCACGTCTTCCAGACCGTGGAAGAGTGGCGCGACAAGGCCGAAGCCGATGCGCACATGGCCACGCCGCATGTCGGCGCCGCCATCGCGGCGGCCACTGCCTTGTTCGCCATGCCGCCGGAAATCCTGGCCTACGGCAAGCTCGCGTGAGCGCGCACCCGGCCGGTGCCATGAGCCGGTGGCGCACGGCCGGCCTGGTCTTCGTCTTTCTCTGGTTCCTGATCGGCGGCATCGCGCACTTCATCGCCACCGAGGCCGAGATGCGCATCGTGCCGCCCTACATTCCCTGGCCGCGTGCGGCGGTGTTGCTGAGCGGCGTGTTCGAACTGGCCGGCGCCGCCGGCCTGCTGTGGCGGCCCACGCGCCGCGCCGCCGGCATCGGCCTCTTTGCATTGACCATCGCCGTGACGCCGGCGCATTTCTACATGCTGCAGCGCCCGGATTTGTTCGCGTCGGTGCCGTACTGGGCGCTGGTGCTGCGGCTGCCGGTGCAGGTCGCGCTGCTGGCGCTGATTGCGTGGAGCACCGCGCCGCCGAGGGTGCGGGCGTAGCCGTCAGGCGTCGATGAACAGCGCCGGGTCGACCATGGCGCGGTTCAGCATCACAGACCAGTGCAGGTGCGGGCCGGTCACGCGGCCGGTGGCGCCCACTGCGCCCAGGCGGTCGCCGGTGCCGAGAAGGTCGCCGGGCTTCACATCCATCGCGCTCAGGTGGCAGTACATCGTCAGCAGGCCGCCGCCGTGGTCCAGCCAGACCGTGCCGCCGTTGAAGAAGTAGTCGCCGGTATCGATCACGCGTCCGGGCAGCGGCGCGCGCACCGGCGTGCCGGTGGCGGCGGCGATGTCCATGCCGCTGTGCGGATTGCGCGACTGGCCGTTGAACACCCGGCGCAGGCCGAACGAGCCGGAGCGGCGGCCCGGGACCGGCACGCGCATGCGCAGGTCGGCGGCGGAGAGGGCAGCGGGCGGCTCGGTGAAGGTTGCCATCACGGTCGCCAGGTGCGCCCGCTCGCGCTCGTAGCGGGCCTGGTTCTCGGGCGACAGGTCGACCGTGCCCGGCGCAACCTTGAGCTGCTGCTCGCTGTAGCGTTTTGGCGCCACGGCGTATTCGATGCGGCGTTGCGCACCGCCATCGCTGCGCCGTACCGAAATACTCGCGTCGCCGGCGGCCGCTGCGAGCGGAATGCCGACCAGCGCGGTCCATTCGATCGGATCGCCCAGGACGAGCAGCGGCACGTCGTTGCTCATGGCGACGGGGCGTGCCGGCGACGGTCCGAGTGACAGGCGTGCGATGCCGCCTGGGACCCGCGAGGCGCGCGGCATGGAGACTGGCCCGGGTTGCCGCGATGGTGCGGCGCCGAGTCGCATGGCCGGTAGCGCGCAGAGGCCTACGGCGCCGAGCAGAGCGGATCTGCGCAACCCGGAAGAGGGAAGTTCGAGAGCGGCGGCAGTGGACGAAGGGGTACGTGGCTTCATGAAATCGATGCAGCTCGGGGTTATCGGTTCCACGCGTCTCGAAGCGTGGTGACGCGATTGAACCGCCCTCGCGTTTCGGAAGCAAAGTAGCCGTGCCGCTCGAACTGGAATCCTGCGCCGGCTTTTGTAGCGGCCAGCGAAGGCTCAAGGAATGCTGAACAGGCCACAAGGCTTTCCTTGTTCAGTTCCTCCAGCAAGTCTCCGCTTCCCGGTTGAGCCGCCGCAAACAACCGCTCGTACAACCGCACCTCCGCAGGCACCGCATCCGCCACCGCCACCCAGGTGATGTTGCCCTTTACCTTCACTGCATCCGCCCCCGGCGTGCCGCTCTTGGTATCGGGCACGAGCTTCGCCTGCACTTCGGTCAGCCTGCCGGCTGCGTCCCTCGTGCCGCCGGTGCATTCGATGACGTGGCCGTACTTGAGCCGCACCTTGTTGCCGGGGAACAGGCGGAAGAAGCCCTTGGGCTGCACGTCTTCGTAGTCGGTGCGTTCGATCCACACCTCGCGGCCGATCTTGAAGCGGCGCAGGCCGGCTTCGGGCTTGTGGGGGTTGATCGGCGCGGTGCAGTCGTCCAGCACGTCCTCGCCGCCCATCAGCTCGCCCCAGTTGGTGATGACGAGCTTCACCGGGTCGAGCACGGCCATGGCGCGCGGGGCGATCGGGTCGAGCGTGTCGCGCAGCGCGGCTTCGAGGCTTGCGTAGTCGATCCAGCCGCCGGACTTGGTCACGCCGCTGCGTTCGCAGAAGAGCTTCAACGCCTCGGGCGTGTAGCCGCGGCGGCGCAGGCCGGCCAGCGTCGGCATGCGGGGGTCGTCCCAGCCGTCGACGTGGCCTTCTTCGACCAGCTGGCGCAGCTTGCGTTTGCTGGTGATCACATGGGTCACGTTGAGCCGGGCAAATTCGTATTGGCGCGGATGCGGCGTCGCGATCAGGCCGCCTTCGGCCAGACGATCGAGCAGCCAGTCGTAGAAGGGGCGCTGGTCCTCGAACTCGAGCGTGCAGAAGCTGTGGGTGATCTGCTCCAGCGCGTCCTCGATCGGATGCGCGAAGGTGTACATCGGGTAGATGCACCAGGTGTCGCCGGTGTTGTGATGCGTTGCGCGGCGGATGCGGTAGAGCGCCGGGTCGCGCATGTTGATGTTGGGGCTCGCCATGTCGATGCGGGCACGCAGCACGGCGGCGCCGTCGGGCAGCTTGCCGTCCTTCATGTCGCGCAGGCGCTGCAGGTTCTCTGAGGGCGTGCGGCTGCGGAAGGGGCTGTCGGTGCCGGGTGTGTTGAAGTCGCCGCGGCTCGCACGCATCTCGTCGGGCGTCTGCTCGTCGACATAGGCAAGCCCGCTCTCGACCAGGTACTCGGCGGCGCGGTACATGAAGTCGAAATAGTTGCTCGCGAAGTACACATGCTCGTTCGGCGCGCCGGGCCGTGCCGGATCGTCTGCCAAAAGAGAGTCGTAGCCGAGCCACTTCACCGCGTCGCGGATGGCATCGACGTACTCCTGCTCTTCCTTTTCGGGATTGGTGTCGTCGAAGCGCAGATGGCAGACGCCGCCGTATTCCTTCGCGAGTTCGAAGTTGAGCCAGATGCTCTTTGCATGGCCGATGTGGAGGTAGCCGTTTGGCTCGGGCGGAAAGCGCATGCGGACCCTGGCCGGGTCCGGCATGCCGTCAGCATGATGGGTTGCGTCGCCGGGCGAACCGCCCCATTGGCGGTGGGAATAGTGCCCCTGTGCGAGGTCGTTTTCGATCACGTGACGCAGAAAATTGCTCGGCTTGGCGGGGTCGTGGTCTACGGGGGAGGTCATCCCTTCATTCTAGGTGGCGCCCCTTCCGGGCTACATTTGGCAACATTCTTCACAGAGCCGCGTACACCGCGTTCACGGGAGCCACGTTCAATACGGGCATGGGCTTTTTGGGCCCGCCAACAGGAGATCACGATGCGTTCCACTTTCTTCAAATGGGTTGCCGCCGGTGCCGTCGCAGCGGGAGCGCTCTTCACCGCCGCGTCGGCCAATGCGAGCGGCGTCAGCTGGTCGGTCGGCATCAACGCGCCAGGGGTCGCCTTCGGCGTGGCTGCACCGCCGGTCTACTACGAGCCAGCCCCGGTCTACTACGACGCGCCGCCGGCTTACTACCGTCCGCCACCACCGGTCTATTACCGCCCGGCACCGGTTTACTACGGCCCGCCGCCTGCCTATTACGCGCCGCCGCGCGGCTACTACCGCCAGCACGGTTACGACGGGCATCGAGGTCACGGCTATCGCGGTCACGATGGGCATCGGGGTCACGATGGGCATCGCGGTCATCGCGGCCACTACCGCGACTGACCTCAATTCCCCGAGCGGCCGGATCGCTTGCCGTCACCTTGAAAGCCGGCCTCTTGAAAAAGAGGCCGGCTTTTTCATGGGCGCTCACATGGCGCGAAAGAGGTGTGCGTAAAGGCGGCTGACTGCGATCTTCTCCGGACGGCTGCGCAGGCTCAGATGCAGCCTGCCGGCTTCGTCGCGGTGCACCGACTCGATCGCATCGCTGCGCACCACCATTGCGCGATGCACCTGCCAGAACGCGTTGGCATCGAGTTGAGGGAGCAATTGCCTGAGCGGCGTGCGGATCAGGTACTCGTGCGTTGCCGTCAGCACACGCACGTATTTGTCGGCGGCTTCGAAGTACTGCACTTCGTCGATGGGGACCATCCGCACGGTGTTGCCCGACGAACCGGTCTCGCTGGCGGCGATGCGCTGCAGCGGCACTGCAGCGCTGCCGGCGCCGGGTAGCGCGGCCGCACCACCCGCTGCGGCCAGCAGCCGGCGCCACTGGGCGAGGGTTGCGGCCAGCGCTTCGTCGGCCGAAAGAGCCGGCGATTCGCGCAACGCAAGCGCTTGCTGCAGCCGCGCGACGGTGCGGTGAAGACGCTCGGGCTGCACCGGCTTCAGCACATAGTCGATGGCCTGGGCGTCGAAGGCGCGGGCCGCGTATTCGTCATAGGCGGTGACAAACACCAGTTGCGGCATCGGCGCGATGTCGGCGGGCCAGGCGTCGGCCAGCTCGGCGGCAGCGCCCAGCCCGTCGAGCCCGGGCATCCGGATGTCGAAGAACAGCACCTGGGGCAGCAGGCGAAGCGCCTCGGCCACGGCGCTGCGGCCGTCGCCGACGGTGGCGAGCACCTGCAGTTCGGGCCAGGCGACGGCGAGCTCGCTGCGCAGCGCCTGGGCCAGCAGCGGTTCGTCTTCGGCGATGAGCGCGGTCGGTTTCATGGTCATGCGGCGAGCGGCAGCGTGATGGTCGCGCAGGTTCCGCCGCCGGGTGCCGCCGCCAGTGTCATCGCGGCTTCGCTGCCGTAGACGGTGGCGAGGCGCTCCCGCACCTGCGCCAGCCCGAAGCCCTCCGTCGATGGCGATGCGGCATGGCCGATGCCGACGCCGGTGTCATGCACGTCGATGGCGATCCGGTTGTGGTCGCGCCTTGCGCGTACGGTGATCCGGCCGTCTTTCACCTGCGGTTCGAGTCCGTGGCGGATCGCGTTCTCCACCAATGGCTGCAGCAGCAGCGGCGGCACCGGCACGTTGCGCAGGTCGTCGGGCAGGTCGAGCGTATAGGCCAGCCGCGCATCCATGCGCACCGACATCAGCGCCAGGTAGTCGCCCAGCCGGTCGAACTCGGCCGCCAGCGGATGCGCCAGCGCCCGCGATCCGCTGAGCGTCACGCGCAGGTAGCTGTTGAGCCGGTCGAGCATGGCGACGGCGCGCTGGGGGTCGCTGGCGATCAGCGCGCGCAGGTTGGCCAGGGTGTTGAACAGCATGTGCGGCTCGAGCTGCGTCTCGAGCAGCTTCAGCCGCGCCTCGGCGGCATCGCGCTGGGCGAGTGCGATCTCGCCCTGCAGGTACTTGCTCTTGCCGCGGCTGTAATAGAAGTAGCAGATGGCGATGGTGGCGAGCAGCGTGATCACCAGCGTCGAGGCAAACTTGTGCGGCGCAAACGCCCAATACGCCAGGAGCGGGCTGCCGGTGAACGCGTCGCCGATCGCGCTGCCGCCGACGAAGCCCGCGCCGATGCCGACCATGACCAATAACACGCCCCGACTGCCGTGCGGCCAGGGCACCCGGTTGCGGCCGCTCAGCAGCAGCCGGCCCACGTCGATCACGAACCAGCTGATCATCCCGATCGCGAGCGAGTACACGAACTGCGATCCCCAGTCGCCGCGGCTCGAAACCGCGAGCGCCACCGCGATGACGCAGGAAAACACGGCCGTGGTGATGCCGTGCCGCAAAAGATCCCTGAGGTTTGCCGGCGTGAAGGTCTGCGCCAGCAGCCCGGTCACCAGCGGTCCCCGGCGCCGAGCGCCTTGCGTTCGCGCTCCAGCAGCCTGTCGTAAAGATTGCCGCCCGGCGCGACGAGAAACACCACCGCGCCGTGGATCGCGAGGCCCAGGCCCCATCCGAGCAGGGGGTACATGGCCCAGTTCTGTCCCCGCGAACTGGCCAGCACGACCAGCAGCAGGTTGACCAGCAGGTAGACGGTGGCATGGATGTACCAGCCCATCTTGGCGCCGGCGCGACGCCGGGCGAGCCGTTCGAGGCGGTCTTGTTTGGAGGAAGCGTCGTTCATGGTGGTGGGCTCTTTAGTAGTTCCGGAACGCAGGGGGTTCATATCACACCGAGCCACTGGCCAAGGACCAGTCGGCCGAGGTAGCGGTCGGGCAGCAGGGCGAATGCGCCAGCCGCGATGCAGGCACTGATGTAGGTCGCCTGCATCGATATGCGGTGGCTGCGGATGTCGTGCTGCGCCAGCTTCAGGAACGCGCGGCCGAGTCCGTAGAAGGTCGCGGGCACCAGCAAGTGGATCGGCGTGTAGCCGGCGATGTTCGGCAGCCGGAAGTCGCGGATGAATATGGCCGAGATCGCGGTCATCAGCATCAGCGTGACCCACGCGTAGCCCAGGGCGCGGTGCAGCCGCGGGCGCTGCGTCCTGCCCTGCCGGGCCCAGAGGACGAAGGGTCCGAGTGCGACGCCGCCAAGCGCGGCGGTCACGTGGACTGCAATCAAGGGGGACATTTCCATGGCGGGCTCCTGGGTCGATGGTGGGGACTGTGCCGCTCGCCCGCGCCAGCCGCCATGCGCTTGCGACGGAGCGCTGTTTCGGCGGCGCCGGCTGCATGGCGGCGGTGCAGGCCGCAACCACGGCAGCGGCTTTACCGAGGCTTTACGGTTGGTGGGCGAGGGCGGCTACGATTCGGCGCTCCACTACGGGCTGCCTTTCGAAACCGCCCTCCGTCCGATGCCATCGCCTACGCCCGAGCAGCCGCCTGCCACATTCCCTGCCGACGCGCCGGCCTTGCAGCCGCCTTCCCGCAGGAAGCGCTGGCTGGGCAGCCTGGCTGCGCTGCTGGTTGTGCTGGCGCTGGGCTTCGGCGCCTGGTACCTGATCAAACGCTCGAACGAACCGGCCGCACGCGGCGGCTTCGGTGGCGCCAGTTCCACGGTCGGCCATGCGCTGGCGCGGCAGGCTGAGCTGCCGGTGATCATCGATGCGCTCGGCACGGTGACGCCGCTGGCGACCATCACGCTCAAGCCGCAGGTCGGCGGCGTGCTCACCGAGGTGCTGTTCACCGAAGGGCAGACGGTGGCAAAGGGCCAACTGCTCGCGCGCATCGATCCGCGGCCCTTCGAGCAGGCGCTGATGCAGGCCCGGGGCACGCGCATGCGCGACGAGGCGCAGCTCGAAGCGGCGCGCGTGACGCTGGCGCGCTTCCGCACGCTGCTGGGCCAGGACTCGATCGCGCGACAGGACGTCGACACCCAGGCAGCACTGGTCAAGCAGCTCGAAGGCACGGTCACCACCGACCGCGCGTCCGAGGCGGCGGCGCGGCTCGACCTCGAGTACACGCGCATCACCGCGCCGGTGGCCGGCCGCATCGGGCTGCGCGTGGTCGACCCGGGCAACACGGTCACGGCCAATGCCGCTGCGGGCATCGCCGTCATTACCCAGATGAACCCGATCGACGTGCAGTTCGCGGTGCCGCAAGACCGCGTGCCCGACATCCAGGCGCAGACCGCCAAGGGCGTGCCGCTGGCGGTGCGGGTGCTCGACCGCGCGCGCACGACGACGCTCGACACCGGCATCTTCTCCACGCTCGACAACGTGGTCGACACCGGCACCGGCACGGTCAGGGCCAAGGCGCGCTTCGGCAACGCCGGCGTCACCCTGTTCCCGAGCCAGTTCGTGAACGTGCAGCTCACGCTGCGCACGGTGAATGCCATCGTGGTGCCGGTGACCGCCGTTCGCACCGGCCCTGCAGGCTCCTACGTCTATGTCATCAACGACGACCGCACGGTCTCGATGCGCAGCGTGAAGCGCGGCGAGGCCACGGTCGAAGTGGTCGCGATCATCGAGGGCCTGAAGGTCGGCGAGAGCGTGGTGACCGAAGGCGGCGACCGCATCAAGGACGGCGCGCGGGTGCAGTTGCAGGGCGACAAGCCGGCTGCCGGTGCGCGGCCTGGCGCTTCCGGGCCGCGCGGCGCGCGCGGCGAAGGCAGGCGCCAGCGGCCGCCGCCTTGAAAGGGTCCGCATGAGCCCCTCGCGCCCCTTCATCGAGCGGCCGGTCGCCACCGCACTGCTGATGCTCGCGATCGTGCTCGCGGGCCTGGTCGGCTTTCGCTTCCTGCCGCTGGCGGCGTTGCCCCAGGTGGACTATCCGACGATCCAGGTGCAGACGCTTTATCCCGGCGCCAGCCCCGAGGTGATGAGCCGCACCGTCACCGCGCCGCTGGAGCGCCAGTTCGGCCAGATGGCCGGGCTCGACCGCATGAGCTCGACCAGTTCGGCGGGCGTGTCGATCGTCACGCTGCAGTTCGCGCTCGACCAGAGGCTCGATGTGGCCGAGCAGCAGGTGCAGGCCGCCATCAATGCCGGCGGCTCGCTGCTGCCGGCCGACCTGCCGGCGCCGCCGGTCTATGCCAAGGTCAACCCGGCCGATGCGCCGATCCTCACGCTGGCCGTCAGCTCCGAGACGCTGCCGCTGACCGAGGTGCAGAACCTGGTGAACACGCGCATGGCGCAGAAGATCAGCCAGGTCAACGGCGTCGGCCTGGTGTCGCTCTCCGGTGGCCAGCGGCCGGCGGTGCGCATCCAGGCCGACACCAATGCGCTGGCCGCGGTCGGCATCGGCCTGGACACGCTGCGCACGGCGATCTCCGCCGCCAATGCAAACAGCGCGAAGGGCGGCTTCGACGGCCCGACCCGGGCCTACACCATCAATGCCAACGACCAGCTGGTGACGGCGGCCGAGTACAAGAACCTGATCGTCGCCTGGAAGAACGGTGCGCCGATCCGCATGACGGATGTCGCGCGCGTGGTCGACGGCGCCGAGAACACGCAGTTGGGCGCCTGGGCGGGTGTCAAGCGCGAGAGCGGCGCGGGCCGCAGCGAGGACACGTCAGTGCCGAGCGTGGCGGCAGACATGTATCCGGCCATCATCCTGAACGTGCAGCGCCAGCCGGGCGCCAACGTGATCGGCACCGTCGACGCAATCAGGAAGCAGCTGCCCGAGCTGCAGGCTTCGCTGCCCGGCTCGCTGAAGGTCGAGGTGCTGAGCGACCGCACCACCGGCATCCGCGCATCGGTAAATCATGTGCAGCTCGAACTCGCACTCGCCGTCGTGCTGGTGGTGCTGGTGATCTTCTTCTTCCTGCACAGCCTGCGTGCCACCGTCATTGCCAGCATCGCGGTGCCGATATCGCTGATCGGCACGCTCGGCTTCATGTACCTGCTGGGCTACAGCCTCAACAACCTGACGCTGATGGCGCTGACCATCGCGACCGGCTTCGTGGTGGACGACGCAATCGTCATGATCGAGAACATCGCCCGCTATCTGGAAGAGGGCGACCCGCCGTTCCAGGCCGCGATCAAGGGCGCGACGCAGATCGGCTTCACCATCATCTCGCTCACCGTGTCGCTGGTGGCGGTGCTCATTCCACTGCTCTTCATGGGCGACGTGGTGGGCCGGCTGTTCCGCGAATTCGCGGTGACGCTGGCGATCACGATCCTGATCTCGGGTGTGGTGTCGCTCACCCTGGTGCCGATGATGGCCGCGCGCTGGCTGAAGCCGCAGGCCGAAGAGGGCGGCCGCTTCGGCGCCGCGGTGCAGCGCTTTTTCGACCGGGTGATCGCGCGCTACGACATCTGGCTGCAGTGGGTGTTGCGCCATCAGCCGCTCACGCTGCTGGTGGCACTGCTCACGCTGGTGCTCACGGTGGTGCTGTACGTTGCCATTCCTAAAGGCCTGTTTCCGACCCAGGACACCGGCCAGCTCCAGGCCCGCATCGAGGCCGCCCGGGACGTGTCGTACACCCGCATGGCCGAGCTGCAGCAGGCGGCAGCCCATGCGATCCTGGCCGACCCCGAGGTGCGGAGCATCAGCTCGGTGGTCGGTGTCGATGCGGCCAACAATACCGCGCTCAACACCGGCCGCATCCTCGTCAACCTGCGTTCCGACCGCGGCAACCAGGACGAAACCATGCAGCGCCTGCGCGACCGCGTGCGCGCGGTGGCCGGGGTCACCATCTACCTGCAGCCGACGCAAGACCTCACCATCGATGCCGAAACCGGCCCGACGGAATTTCGGGTGTCGCTCGAAGGCGCGGACACCGCCACCGTCAACGAGTGGGCCGGCAAGCTCGTCGCCCGGCTGGCCACGGTGCCGCAGGTGCGCAATCCGACCACCGACGCGGGCGCGCAGGGCCTGGCGGCCTTCGTCGACATCGACCGCAACACCGCCTCGCGGCTGTCGGTCACGGCGAGTTCGGTCGACGATGCGCTCTACAGCGCCTTCGGCCAACGCATCGTGTCGACCATCTTCACCGAGACCAACCAGTACCGCGTGATCCTCGAGGCGCAGCGCGAGGGCCTGTCTTCGCCGCAGGACCTGGGCAACCTGCAGCTTCGCACCGGCAGCGGCACGCCGACATCGCTGTCGTCGCTGGCGACGGTGCGTGAACAGCTCGCCCCGCTTTCGGTCACTCGGGTGGCGCAGAACCCGGCGACCACGGTGGGCTTCGACACCGCGCCGGGCGTCGCGCTCGGCAAGTCGGTCGAGGCGATCCGTGCAGCCGCAAAAGACATCGCGCTACCGGCCAGCGTGAGCCTCACCTTCCTCGGCGCGGCCGGCGCCTACGAGAACTCGCTGAGCAACCAGCTGTGGCTCATTCTTGCGGCGGTGGTGTGCGTCTACATCGTGCTGGGTGTGCTGTACGAGAGCTACATCCATCCGCTGACGATCCTGTCGACGCTGCCTTCGGCCGGCGTCGGCGCATTGCTGGCGCTGATGGTGACCGGCAACGACCTCGGCGTGATCGGGATCATCGGCATCATTCTTCTGATCGGCATCGTCAAGAAGAACGCGATCATGATGATCGACTTTGCGATCGATGCCGAACGCAACCACGGCAAGGCGCCGCAGGAGGCGATCCACCAGGCCGCGTTGCTGCGCTTCCGCCCGATCCTGATGACCACGCTGGCTGCGCTCTTTGCCGCCCTGCCGCTGATGCTCGGATGGGGCGAGGGCGCCGAGCTGCGGCGACCGCTGGGGCTGGCGATCTTCGGCGGGCTGGTGGTGAGCCAGATGCTGACGCTGTTCACCACGCCGGTGATCTACCTGGCGTTCGATCGCATGGGACGCAGGTTCAAATGATCTCCCGTGTCCCCTTTGTCTTGCTCCCTCTCCCTCCGGGAGAGGGTTGGGGTGAGGGCATGGGGCCTTTGATTTGTTCTTGTTCTTTGTTTAGGCCTGAGGCCGGGATGTCGCCCCGGCGGGCGAGTCACTTTCTTTTGCTGCGCCAAAAGAAAGTAACCAAAGAAAAGGCGACCCCACTGTGCGTGACCCGCAGCAAAGCTGCGGGCAACCTGCGGTGCTCGCTTTTCGCGGGGTCCGCGCAAACTCGCCTGCGGCTCAAACAGCGCGCGGCCCTGATCCGC